>JAZQHD010000153.1:0-3717 GCA_045540375.1 Ructibacterium sp.
AGAAAAGCGCCGCAAACTTGCAGCGCGAAAAAAAGCCCTCTATGCCGAGTACCGGGCGGCCCAGCAGCAAATGCGGGAGGCCGTGGCGGTAAAGGCAAATATCGATCATCTGCTCGGCCTGTCGGACGAGCGCAAAAATAAGGAACAGGAGCGATAAGCGACGGTGACGCAGACAACAGAGTTTGGGACAACTTGTCCCAAAGTGCCGGGTTTGGGGAGGCTCCCCAACAAGCGTTTTTGCAGCCCCTACGGGATGCAAAAATAGCAAGTGTGGCTACACTTGCCCTGCTTGCCGTTAGTGCGTACCCCGGAAAAGGCGCAAAAAACGGAGGTCGCGTTTTTTACACTTCCTCCGTTTCCTTGGCGTCTTTCAACGCCTGTATTGTGGCTTCAATTACTCGCAAGTCCTTCTCGTCCAGCGAGTTTAGCATCACATCAATGCGCTTGCGACAACTGTTTTCCGGGTATTTCTCGGGAAAGAAAAACTGATCCACGGAAATATCAAACATTGTCATCATCTGATAGAACGCATTGAGGCTGGGATGCTGGCCGTTGTTTTCGTTATACATGATCGTGCGCGGAGTACGGTCAATGACAAAGGCCAAATCCTCCTGTGTCATTCCCTTGGCTTCGCGCGCCCGCTTTATAGCAAGACCAATCTTTGTAAAATCTAATCGTCGTTCATCGCGTTGAAACTTCATAACATCACCTAATGTAATTTTATATTTCATGTTGTATTATTTGAACGACTTTACTTTTCATTAAAGGTACTATTTAATTTCGCGTTGTCGGAATTGTTTGTTATATTTTTATGAACTACATTGACACAGGCTGCCCTAATGCACTATAATGTGCTTGTTTGATAAGTACACTTGCTGTTGAACAGGAGGGGTTTTGTGGAAATCATCATCAGCAGCAATACAAGCAAGCCAATATATGAGCAGATAACTTCTCAAATCAAAGCAATGATTATGACCGGGGAGCTGCAAACAGGCGATGCAATACCATCCATGCGTGCTTTGGCGAAGTCTCTCCATATTAGCGTTATCACTGTCCAAAAGGCGTATGAGGATTTGCATAGAGATGGATTTATAGAAACGACCGTAGGACGAGGCAGTTTCGTATCTGCACAGAACAAAGACTTTTTTCAAGAGGAGCAGCAACGGCAAGCCGAGGAACATTTACAGCAGGCGGCAGACATTGCGCGAATGAGTGGAATACCACTCGATAAAATGGTAGAACTCTTGACCCTGTTTTACAACGAGGAGGGATAAAATGAACAATGTTTTGGAAATAGACAGGCTGACAAAAAGTTATCCCGGCTTTTGTTTGAATGGGGTTTCTTTCTCTGTTCCCAAGGGAACTATTGTCGGTTTGATTGGTGAAAACGGGGCCGGAAAGACCACTACGATCAATCTAATTCTCCGTGCCATCGAGAAAGACAGCGGCTCTGTCCTTGTAATGGATAAAGACCACATTCAATATGAAAAAGAAATTAAACAGCATATCGGCGTTGTACAGGACGAGTGCAATTTGCCTTTAATGTTTACAGTTTCGGATATTGAAACAGTAATGCGGCGTATCTATATGAATTGGGATACCGTGCGTTATTGGGAGCTCATCAGAAAATTTGAATTGCCCGAAAAACGGGAAATTTCAACCTTTTCTAAAGGGATGAAGGTAAAGCTCAACTTCGCAATCGCTCTTGCACATAAATCAAAGCTGCTGATCCTTGACGAAGCAACCAGCAACCTTGATCCTGTTATGCGTGACGATATACTCGATTTGCTTTTGGACTTTGTGCAAGACGAAGAAAACGGTGTTTTGTTTGCTACTCACATTATGAGCGACTTGGCAAAGATTGCCGATTATATCGTATTTTTGCACGAAGGCAAGCTGCTGTTTTCCAAAACCAAAGATGATCTTATTTATCACTATGGTATCATCCATTGTGGTGAAAAGATCTTACAACAGATTGAGCCGGGTGACATTCTGGCGTGGCGAAAACAAGATTATGAATATCAGATTTTAGTGGCTGACCGGGATGCAACAGCACGGAAGTACAAAAACTGCATAATTGATCCGGCAACCCTTGATGACATTATGCTTTTGAATATCAGAGGTGAAAAAGTATGATAGGGCTGATAGCAAAGGACTTTTTGGTTTTCAAAAAGCGTTTTAATTTACTTTACAGATTGATCGGTGCTGCCATTCTTGCGCTTGCGGTCATTATCTATCCCAATGAGGGAGTGCAATATATTGCGCTTCTTCTCCCAATGATGGGGGTCGCGTTCCTAACCGAAATAATCAAGGTTGAAGAAAAAAGCGACTGGAGGGACTACCTCCCGGCATTACCCATTACAGGCCGTGAAATTGTTTTAAGCAGATATGCCTTTTGCGGCATACTCATAGTAGCATTTACAGCCTTGAGTCTAATCCTTTGTGCGGTTGCATCGGTGCTCGGAGATTTCTCACTATCCGCTGTGATGCCCGATTTCATTTTGGGCATTTGGTATGCTGTGCTGTTGGTATGCTTTGGTATTCCAGTCGGGTATTTTTTCAAAAATGATATGTGTACTGGCGCGATGATAGGCTCTTGCTTCGTTATTATGGTTATCCGTACTCTCGGCATAGACAATGTATTGTTTAGTAACGGAACTCTGATGGCGTGGATTGTTATGATAATCGTAGCGGCCTTGTTGATCTATATTTCGTATCGGGTCGCTTTGTGGATTTATTCAACAAAGCGGTATTCAAAATCAAAGGCAGGGGCGGCAGAAGCCGCTTGACAATATGGATAATAGCAAATGGATTTTATGCCCGGTATGTAGAAACAAAACACGCCTAAAAATTCGGAAAGATACAGAACTCAAAAACTTTCCTCTATATTGCCCCAAATGTAGACAAGAGAGCCTAATCAATGTAAAGCAACTCATTATATCAGTTATTAAGGAGCCAGACGCATAGACGCAGAGCCGACGAACTTGTGAGCAATCACGGTTTGTCGGCTTTTTATTTTATACTCCCTTTATCATCTGCCCAGCGGCAGAAAAGAAAAAAAGCCGCTGCTGGGCAGACGATTTAACACGCCCAAATAAACTCATGGCGGCTTTTTAGAGCCGCCGTTTCTTTTCGTCTATTCAAAACCAACGACGACCCTAACACATTGTAAGAACACGGCGGCACACAGGAGGATGCTGCCGTGTTTGTTCTATTATTTCACAGTACCCATGATCTTCACCAGCTAAAAAAAGCGTAGCTCCCCCTCCGGGTAAGTCCGGCTTTGAATGTGAAATCTGCCAGTACAGAACTGAATATGTCGTTTCACGCGCTTGTGTGGCATCACGCCATGCGAGCGCGTTTTTCCATGCCCACTTTGGGACAAGTTGTCCCGAGGTCGGCAGGGGCGGCCCCGGCTGCCGATCCCCGCCATCCCTCGTTCAGATCGACCACCCACAACAAAAATCTGAACGGAGGAAAATATAATGACTACTATCAATCTGAAGGACTTTTACTCTTGGTACACCCATGATGAATACATTGAGGTTTCCGATGAAGTGGCCGCCGAGCTGCGGGCTGACAAGCTGTACGAGGCTGCCTATCAGCGGCGTGTGATCCGCAACAAGGCACAGTATTCCCTCGACTGTGACGATGGGATCGAATACTCCGCTTGCCTGTCCGAGCCGACCCCGCAGGAACTGCTGGAGCGCATGGAGC
>JAZQHD010000154.1:0-9602 GCA_045540375.1 Ructibacterium sp.
TAAGTGACGTACACTTTATAGTCAGTCGGACATCCGGACTCCTTACCCATGCAGGCGCAGTCGAGACCAAGGTCTACCCTGAAGAGACCAGAGACTTCACTGTACATATAGTCCAGTTCCGTGACGGTCTCTTCAAGGCCCTTGGTAGCCACAAGGAGAAAATGAAAGGACTCAGGATCAAACGGATGATAGTAAGGCGTGAACTCTATCGGGCAGTCATTGCACTCGACAGGGAAGACTTCCTTCCTCTCACCAGTCATTAACGTCTCACACGGTGTGCGCATCCATCCAGTAGCCTGGCTGACTATGTTAATCAGCTCTTCTACGTTCTTGGAAAACGCATCGTCATCTTTTACGCAGTTGCAGAAGTCCCGAAGCTGTTCCTCAATGGTAGCCGGGACTTCCACTTCTGGAATAGGCATTTATTAAGCCTGCGGAATGAGCGTTGACGGAGCGATGATAGAACCGAGGTCAGCCATAGCGGATGCGCAAGCGTTAGCGACCGGGACATCAACGATCTTCATGAGGCGGTTGGCGTTGTTGTTGAACGCAGCACCGAGGTTGTAGTAGTACCAGCAGTCCTGACCGCAGCCGTTAGCCGGAGTGTCAGCCTGATGACCGCTCTGACGGATGAAGTAATCAGTCGGCATAAGGTCGGTAGCAAGCCACAGACCAACAGCCTGTCCGTCCAGAACCCAGATTTCGCCAGTGCCATCGGAAAGGTCGACAGGAACGAGCTTGTCCTGAATGAAGCGATGACCGAGGTAACGGACTTCATCACCATTGCGTGTCCAGCCGAACGGCAGTCTGCCGTACTGGTCGGGAGTCACGACATCAAGGATCGAGTAGTAGATGATCGGGTTCACGGCGAACACATAGTCACCATCACTCAGAACGGCAAGACGGCAACCGATCTGCTTGAAGGCAGACAGGATATCCGTGCCAGCGACAGAGATGACAGCCGGGTTCGACATGACCTGAAGCAGGCCGTGGAACGGTTTCAGAATATCAGTATAAGTATTGTCCATGCCAAGGATGGCGGTGTAGGCGGTGTAGAACGCCATAGAGAGACGAGCGACTCTCTTCTTGATAGCGTTCATGGTTTCGCCGTCAGAGGCGATTCCTTCCACTCTGGTGTGATTGATGACTTCACGACCCATCAGGTCATCCATGATGTTGTCGCAGTCTTTCAGGCAGAGCAGGTTAAGCGGAACAGTCGAACCGCACTTGGCGAAGTCCATCGGTGCCCAGCAGCATTCAGAGCTGGAAGAAGTCGGGGTCGTTGTCCAAATCGTTCTCGGAACTTCCATGACCCACTTGCCGTCTCCGTCTTTATGAAGGACGCAAGCACCGCCTTCTCTGCGATCTCTGCGAGTTTCCTGGCTCAGAGCCGTTCCCATCAGCCACATAAGGAGCGGAAAACGATTCTGAAGTTCTGTTTTCAGTTCAACACCAACGCCTGTGCATTCCGGCACGGTGTCACCGAAGTTGGTAGCGAGAGAAATGACGTTTCTGCGGTCAATGGCAGTCATTCTCAGGGTGTCCATATCCATGTTAATGTTCATAAGTTACTCTCCAATTCCGTCCGTATACAGGACATTGCTGTTGTTTGCAGGTTCTTTGTGTTCGTCCGATAACGACACAACAAGGTTCTTGAACTTGTCCGTGAAGGCTTTCTCCTCGGACTGCTTGGCGGAAAGCTGCTCCTTCAGCGAAGCGTTTTCCTGTTTAAGGGTTTCAATCTGCTCTTTCAGACCGTTGACGGCTTCCAGAACCGTAGCGAGAGTGATCTCGTCTTCCGCTTCTTCAGCGACTTCGAGTTCAGCTTCGGGTTCTTCGGCTTCGCCTTCAAGTTCTTCGGACTCCGGGATCGGTTCTGACTCTTCTGTCACTTCTTCGGCTTCTTCGGTCGGTTCTTCGACCGCTTCCGGCTCTTCCGTGACTTCGAGTTTTTCTTCGGGTTCGACTTCAGATTCGAGCAGCTTATCAATCGCATCATTAATAGACTTGATGTCCTGATGCTCCGTACCGAGCTTTGCGCTCAGTTCTTTCATTGTGATAGCCATTGGCTCTCCTTTCAGTTGGATGTTCGAGCTGTTCACGTTCCCGGCTTCACCGACAATGGCGAAGTCAGAGATGAACAAGTCGTTAATAATCATCACACCGTATTCGTAGGACGCTTCTTCGTTGACGGAGTAGGTGAACTCAGACGAAACGCCGAGCGTGTATCCGTACTTGTCAGCGGACTGCGTGATGGCTCTCATAAGAGGGTTCTCATAGTCCAGATGAAGGTCAACGTCCAGTCCCTTGCGGTCATCTCCGATGTCGACCAGGTGAAGGTCTTCTTTCGTCCATGACCCAAGAAGGATCGGGAAGGAAGCGAACCGTTCATGCCCAAGGTTGATAGACCCTACATAATCATTCGGCAGTGCATCCATGTACCTCTGGAGAGTGCCTTTCTGAATATAGAAGTCAATCATGCCACTGGCAGTCACGACTGCTCCTTCATCTAAAAGGCGGACAGTTTGTGTCCTGTCCGCCGATAGTGTGATAATGTTGTCATAGTTCTGTTTAGCCAAACGCCTGTGGATCGTGCGCTTGTCTCTGTCATCTATTAAGTTAGGCTTCATCGCACACCTCCACCAATGCGTACTCAATTTTCAAGACCCTTCCGCCACATGACGGACATTTCTTGATTTCGTACTTAGCTCCTGACGCTTTCAAGGCTTCCTCAATGCCCCTGTCGTACTTGACCCTGACTTTGCAGTCGAGAATGGACTTCATGAGGAGTTCGTCCTCTGGGATCTCGTATTTCTTGCCGGGATAAAGGGTGACCCTGACGTAACGCCGTGAGCCGTCAATGTTTCCGACAACGTTCAGCTTCTGGGGAGACTTAATGGCATCTATCAGTTTGTAGTAAGCCATTATTCTTTCTCCTTTTTCTTTCTGGGTTTCTTTTTGGGTTCTTCCTTCGGCTCTTCGTACTCTTTCGGCTCAAGCTCAACGACTTTGCCCCTCAGGAATGCGTAGAGTTCTGCGAAGTCCCTGTAAATGATCTTCTCTTCCATAGGCACTCCTTATTATGGCGTGTTTTCACCGTTTTCGGTTTCACAAACATCGTCTTCGGAATCGGGGACTTCTGAGGTTTCCTTTTCGACCGTCACATAATTAACTGCATGGAACGGAACAAACGTCCCCCCGGCAACTCCGCCACCAAGCACAGCCTCTCCAACAACGGCTGAACCGACTAACGGATCACCGTTAGAATCGGTGAACTCCTTCATGGTGTCGTGCGCCAGGAACTGGTCTAAGCAATAAGGATTCTTGAACTCAAAACTGCTTAATTTTGTATTGACATTTAAAGTAGTTTCTCTGGCGATCATAAGGTCACCTCATTAATCGGCGCAGACAGCGTCAGAAACTTCCTCGGTCGTGTTTGTGATGGTCACATTGACGTAGTCGATGGCGTGGAACGGAATGTAGGTGTCGACTGAATGGTCTTCGCCTGAAGCAAGCGCATGGATCATTTCCTTCGCAGAAAGCTGGGCGAGAGCGGAAGTGCCAGCTCCGGGATTGTCGGCATCGTCAAACGTGATTAACAGTAAGTCGGAAATCGTGTAAACTTCGACCTTGATAGATTTGGTAGTTCTGGTCATGGTTAATCTCCTTTAGATTGGTATAGAGTCTGCGGTGGGGTCTTCTCCGCCCACCAGAAGCGGAGCGATTACGCCCATCGCCTCATTGGTTAAATGATGCGTGAACTCCGAAAGGAACTCACGGTCTGAGACTAAGACAGTCTTGTCATAGTGAAGCTCGCCGTCTTCGCCACGGACGAGGCATACGGCAGGGATCTGGGCCTTGTAAACAGTGCCTTTGTCCTGCTCGTCAATAGCACGGCGGTCGATGACTACCTGCATGACCTGTCTGCCTTTGTCCTTGACCACCCTGTAGCGGTTCATGAACATGACATCGGGGTTCATGGCAACGTAATTGGTTAAGGACTTGGTGGGAAGCCCTCTGTCATCGACAGGGACGATGCCGGGGACGGCTTTGTTGTAGTAGTCCCTTGCCGTCAGGTCGTTGTAGTCCTCGAACGTGACTACCTGTTTGCCGTTCAGTTCCGCAAAGGGCTTGACCCTCTCTGCGTCCTGAATCGCCTGTAACATAGTCTTTTCCATTTCTTTCTCCCTTTCTTACATGGATTTGACTTGTCCACTGTCATCCACGATAGAGTTCTGAAGGTACTCAGCAAACAACGTGATGGCAGCCATGACTGTATCGTTAGGCGCAGCTTTCTGGGCTGACGCAAGCTTCTGAACGATTTGTGAGACCTTGAGGCGGACTTCGTTCTCGTCCTGTACCTGCTGAAGGTCGTATTTATTGAAGTACACCTTGGGAATGCCAAGATGTGTCGAGATCATCGGTGAGAACTGGATAGCGTACTGCTCACGGCGAGGAATGATGGTGTTCAGCATGGCGTTGTCGATGATCTTTTCGACAGAAACGTTGCCGTGGATCTGACCGACTTCAAGAAGAGTCGGTGACATTCCAAGGAGCTGGGACAGGATAACGCCTTCGTTCGATACCCAGTCGAAGAACTCGGTTGCCTTCGTGACCCTCGGCAGTTTCTCGATGTCCTTGTCAAAGGCGTTCGACAGAAGGACGATGGAGTCTGACGAGGAGTCTTTTATCTCTTTAGCGACTCGCTTGACTTCCTGTTTGGCTTTCTCGATGCGCTCCGCTTTAGCCTGAGGCGAATTGCTCAGAACAGTCGTTGTCGAGACCTCGGTGTCGGTATCGGCAAAGCCGTCTTTGGGACGTAGGATGATTCTTCCGGGGCCGTCATAGACGATGTCGTAGTTCAAACGGTCATACGCTGACAGAAGAAGGTTCACACGGTACTTGTCCCGAAGAAGTGGGGACATACCGTAAATCTCCGAAGGGTCATTGGCGATGTTAGAGAACTCGGACTTGTCCAGAAGGATAAGATTCCGCTCGTTAAAGAAATCCTCAACGGACATATAGTTCGTGATGTCTTTAATATCGAACTCGGAATCGATGGTTTTGCCGTCTTTCCTGACGAAATACGCTACGATCTCCTTAATTCCGTCATGTTTGGAGATCAATGCGCCGTATGTACCCTTTTTATAGCAGTACAGGGCGTTGTCAAACAGGCGGAGTCCGGCACAGCCGTAGCATAAGGCGTATCCTATGGCTTCCTGGAGAACGATGTAATTTGACTGGTTCTGGGCGTTCGTGACGTTATAGAGCCAGTTCTGGAGCGTCTCGTTCTCCTCGTCTGAGCCTTTTTCGGATGTCAGACCGTTCGAAAATATGTAGTTGACCATGCGTTCCTGTACATACTCGATGCCCGGAAGGTTCTCCATGAGCCAGTCGATCCGCTCAACGGACGAATCGGTGTTCCATCTGAGTTCCTTGCCGAGGTTTCCACACGCCGAGCATTCAAGAACGTCATCAAGGATGTCTTGTTCTGTCATGTGATGTATTCCCTGTCTTCACCCACGCATAGAATAGCTGCGTGGATGGCTAATAATACGGAGTCAAGTTCGTCAGGCGAACGTCCAAGCTCCGCTTTGATCGCAGGTTTTGGTTTTACCTGTATCTTTCCGCTCGTCTTGCGTTCGCATGAGACGAAGGGGAAGATGTCTTTTACTTTATTAAGTGCCTCAGAACTCCAGACGATAGCTTTGTCTTCCATCAGGTTCATGAGGTCTAAGTGCATCTCGGCTCTTACGTTCTGGGCGTTCGTAGCAGCGTACTGCCTGTTCTGGACTCTTACCTTTGTCGGGGACTCGTTAAAGTTCACGCCTTTAACCGAGACGCCCCGTTTGGCAAGACCCTCGATGAGCCAGACACCGAAGCCTGTGTCGATACAGGTCAATGGTGAGGCTTTCTCGCCTACTACTGTCGAGATGGTGTTGATTATGTCTTCAGAGGTGACACCGTCTATCCAGTTCTTCTTGCGGATATACGCTATCTCCTCGACTTTTATCTTCTCGCCGACTGATACGTCAGCCAGGCAGATGGAGTCCTTGCCCTTGTAAGCTGCGTCAACGCCTAAGTAATGGACGCATCCTTTGTTAGGCGTGTCATCGATCACAGGGTCGGTGAACATCGAGTCACCGAACTCCTCAAGCTCACAGAGCAGATAGCGGATTCGGGTCGATTTGTCTTTGGCGAAGTCGGAGTTTAATACCCTTTCCTTCGTCCAGCGTCCCTCTTCTACTGCCGTACAGGCATCCATCCAGAGGATGAAGTCCCTGGGGCCTGCTTCGCTCGTTAATGCGTCATAAAAGAACCCCTGTCTATGAGGGTTTGATATCATGATGCGCATATAGGACGTATCGTTCGTTTTGGCGAACTCGGAACGCCCTGTTTCGGAGAACGCCTCGTCTGAGACTAACGCTGCCTCGTCAATGATGTAGTCACCGCCTCGACCGATGGCGTTTGACTTCAGCTTGTTATTGTACGCATCGCCTAATGACACGCACTCAACGAACCCACCGCCTGTTAAGGCGATCTTTTCCTTGTTCAGGGACTGGGCGAGTTTATCGATACGGTTACCTCTTGAAGTCAAGGCTTCGATAATCTCAGGCGAGGCTTCCTGTACGGCGTTTATGACATGGCGCATGATGATCTCGGTGGTCTGACCGACTGCTGCCGCCAAAAACTGCGGATGGCCCTTATAGGCTTGGTAAAGACCGATATGTCCCATGAGCCAGCTGTTATGAGTCGGAAGCAAGTGTCTTCCTACGCAGTACACACCGCCTTCAACAGTAATGCAGTTGCCTTCATGCGGTTCGCATTCACGGATGGACTCGATACCTATTCTCTTTTGCTTGGCAAAACGTGTCGGACGTTTTCTCGGAAGGACGCACGGAATATCACAAGTGGGATTGAACCCTATGCGCCAGTAAACGTGCTTCCCTTGGATGCCGCTCGATGAGAGGCGAGGCTCGTTGGTAACTGTCGATACCTTCCATCCGAACGTGGAAATCAACGTCTCGAAGTCATCTTTGAGCGTTTCGTCAGCAGTCGTAAAATAAAAACGACCATCAGCTTCGTACTGATAGCCGTCTGTATCGAGAAGACCTGCGAGAAGTTCCAACCTCTGGTCTACGCTTGCAGTCAAGTAATCGCTTGGTATGTACTTACGTCTTGTGTCCTTCCTCTGGAAGCACAGGTCGTAAGCCGTCAGGTCATTAGCCAGACCGATGAACGAGCGTGTGATAACGCCAGTTGTCTTGTGTACCCATTCAGAACCATCTGGATAATACTCACGGCATTTGTCCAATACGGCTCTGTCTGAAGGATGAGCGCAAATCTGACCTTTTGTCGTAAAGCCGTCACCAAGCCATGCCCCCATAACATAAGGCGGAACAGCCAAATCTTTACGTTCGCCTTTGGCAAACTCTTTTGCCATCAGCGTAAAGTGACACCGCTTCTCCTTCGTATGCTCCATGAAGTCCATCATGTACTGGGTTTCATAGGTGCAGTTCTTTTTATACCGCCTGTCGTATACGACCCACTCATGGTTATGATGACACTCTATCTCGTCACCATTTGAGAATCGGACGATGCGGTCGGTCTTTTGCTTCGGATGGACATAGACCACCTTCACAAACTCGCCATTGGGAGAGATGACCTCATCACCGACAACTAAATCGCCGTGGTTCTTCCAACCGTTCTTTGTGAGAACAGGGCAATCATTGGCGATTAGCTTTCCGTACTGGCTCGGTGTTACGATGGTTATCTTGTCGTACTTGCCACTTATGACTGCTCCGGCTATCAGAGCCTGACAATAATAAAGACGGATATCGAAATATCCGCCTAATTCCGCAGCTCCCAGTAACGCAAGGGCATACGCCTCGTCTTCATCGACCGTTATTCTTTTGAAATGCTTTGGTATGTTCCCGATCAGCCAAGGCTCACAATCGGGAGATGCCTGGTCGAGAAGACGTTTTAGTCTTTCCATAGGTTATGTAAATGCGTTTCTTAAAAATGTCCCTGTGTTTTCGGAAAGAGACACTTTTATAACCGTAAGTGTCGGACTTCCACTTATCATGCCTAAATTAGTACTGATAAACTGGCAATAATCTTCATCAGGCACGCTCTGCAAATAAAGATTAACGATAAAGAGAGTTTCGCCGTCCGTAATAAGCTTGCCTATCGGCATCATGCCGGATTCGTAAGCAGCGTAAATCTCGGCATTGGTTTTGTCAGAAGTGACGGATTCGGTCGATGAATCGTAGTTGAATGTAACAGGAAAAAATCCGCCACCGCCTGTCTGGTTTAATTTTTCTGCAGTGATTACTTCACCATTAGTCCATGTATAAGCCATATGTATCTCCTTAGAATGTTTCAGTCTCTCTATAGGTTTTAGGGTTCGCTGGATACAGGAATGTTATAGGTATCAACGTCCTGCACATAAATGCCATCGCCCTCGTCAACAAATGAGGTGGTGGTATATACTACACTGATCCCATAATTGAACTGGGTCATACCGCCAAACATTACAACCTCTCCGTCCGGCTCGCCAAGTAGGTATAAAAAGCTATTGCCGTATTTGACAACCGGGATGAGACCGTCATTATAGGCACTCATGATCTCGTCCATTGTCTTATCGATCGTGTAATCCTCGTCGGACTGCTCCAGGGTGATGATAAACATCGCAGGTACGGCGGATTCGATGCCGTCTTCCATGTGGTTGAGTTTTTCAGCGGTAATGACATCGCCATTTGCCCATGTCTGTTTTGTATAAGCCATAATGTCTCTCCTATGATGTATTAGCCGTTCCTGCAAGCAGTCTTCAACTGCTTTGGTCACGGTTTTTATTTGTTATTGTCGCTTTTTTGTGCAACTTGCATAAATGCCGTTTGTATAACCCCCGTGATTTTTGATACCCTCTTGTGCAATCTGCACAAGGAAGTGGACGAGTTTTCCACTGGAATTTTGGGATGGGCATTTTTATGTGGAGGGCTTAGAGTGATATTTTCGGGATAGAGACTTTTATGTCTGACCTTGGGGCTGGTCTGGAGCGATTCGTAACATCCACCTGGTCACCTGTCACCTATGCCCCGAACGTATGTTCTGTCTTCAACATTCTGGGAGAATGGAGAAGCCCTGCAGACCCCTCAATTTTGCCCTCAGACGAAAGCAGGGCTGCAGACGGGCAACAGGGCCTGTTTTGGCGTTCCTTGCGCCTGGGGCTTAAATTCAAGGCCTGGCGGCTATTCCTGCGCCTTCTCTGCCCTCAGACTGGCGATATAGTCCCGCAGGGCCTCGGCTCTGTCCTTACCCGTCAGGACTGCGCCTGATATGCTGATGCTCTGGTGATCCTCATAAGCTCCGCAGATCCTGGCCAGCTGATCTGCTGCCTTCAATCGGATGCTGTCGGCCCTGGCTGGATCACTGACAAGATCAGCCAGGAAGCAAGCCAAATCTTCCCGGTTCAGCTGCTGAACCTGTGCTGTCTGGGCCTTAAGCTCTGCTATTCTTGCGGATACCTTGCGGTCATTGGCTAACCTGCAGGCGCACTCTGTAGCGGTCTTGTTTAGGCCTGCTGCATCATAGGCTTTCTT
>JAZQHD010000155.1:0-6128 GCA_045540375.1 Ructibacterium sp.
CATAAGTGGCTTTCGCCTCGGAGCCAAAGTGATCATGGATGTGCTTCTGACCCCCTCGGTTCTCAAGTAAGTTCCAAAACTCAAAAGTTCTGACACCGAACGCCGATTGTGTCAAAAGATAGCACCTAAAGCCGAAAATCGGTGTCAGAACTTAGTGTCATAAAACGGAGGAAAAACCATGATTTACGGCTACGCGAGAGTGTCCACCGCCTCCCAGGGTAGGGACGGGAACAGTTTGGAGGATCAGGTTGCCGCCCTTGAGAAGTACGGCTGCCAGAAGATCGTAAAAGAGGCGTTCACAGGCAAGACCGTGGACAGACCGCAGTTTCTGAGGCTTCTGGAAGTCCTTCAGGAAGGGGACACGCTTGCGGTGTGTAAGCTCGACCGCTTTGCCCGAACCGCCATCGAAGGCGTCCAAGTTGTTAGAGAGTTGTTTGAAAGAGGTGTCAGAGTTCATATTTTGAATATAGGACTTGTTGAAAACACATTGACAGGTAATTTGATTCTCACTGTTATGCTTGCGTTTGCCGAGTACGAAAGGGGAATGATTGTTGAACGCACGCAGACAGGAAAGGCAGTGGCAAGGCAAGACCCGAACTTCAGGGACGGAAGACCGAAGAAGTTCACGCCGGAGCAGATTGCTTTGGCGTTGTCTCTTCTGGAACAAGGGAAGACCTACCGACAGATTACCGCTATGACGGGGATCAGCAAGAGTACATTGATAAGAGCAAGAAAAAGTTGAGAAGCGAGGCAGAGAGATTCTGCCTCGCCATCTTCGTGTGTTAGTTATTTTCTCGATAAGCTTTTGGACTCATACCATAAATTTCTCTAAACTTTGTGGCAAAGTAGGTTGCACTGGAAAAACCACACAGTTCTGCAATTTGGTTTATTTTTTTATCAGTCATCAAAATCATTTCTGCTGCCCTGTTCATTCGGAACTGTAGCAGATAAATATTAGGGCTGCTGTTCAACTGACGCTTAAAGCATCGGAAACACTCCCGCTTGCTGACACCAGCGAAATCTGCTATTTCCTTCACCCCGATATTCTTGTGGTAATTGGAGGAAATAAACTGCAACATTTCACGGATTCTGCGTTCCATCTGTTCTTCTTCAGAAGCAAAAGGAAGCTGCATGTCATAGAGCAGCATCCAGAGAGAACATACATTCCGGTGGAAATAAAAATCAAATTTTTCTTCCTTTTGTTCATAGCACTGAATTGCTTTCTGAATCAGTTGGAGGAAATCCAAATCCTTTGTAACGAAAATAGGGAAATTTGTGTTTTTTATTACTGGTAATATGTATTTCTGCTTGATCTGCTCTGGCATAGCAAGGAAATTCTCATGGAAGACGATGCTGTAAAAGCTAGCGGGATCCTCAGTGGATCTCATAGAGTGAAGCACATTCGTGTTGATAAAGAAAAACTGGTTTTCTTCAAAGACATATTCTGTTCCATTGCAGGTTAACAGGAGTTTTCCCTTTGTCACAAATCCATATTCCAGTTCATTATGCCAATGTTCTGGCATGTAACCGGTACTGTGGCTGGCGAGATCTGTATAGTATAATTCACAGGGATAGTCAGGCATACCGAATAAATCGTTTTGCTTCCTGTCAGTTCCAAGCCTAAGTCGTGTAAGTGTTTTTGCCATGTTGATTTCCTTTTGTTACAAAAAGTGTTGTTTTGAATAATGGGTCGCAGCAAGAAAATGTTTGCTGCGACCCATTCATTTTAAGCGTTGATTTTTACCATGAATTCTTTCAACATGTCCAGAAGATCTTCAATCCATTCCTGAACATTTTTATATTCGTCTCTATGCAGAATCATATGGTGATCCATCAACAGGGACAGGATAACAGCATTTCTTTTTGCTTGATTATCAGTGAGATCATCATATTCTGGATAGTTGATATTGCCAGCACAACGGAAGATGTTGGAACTGGCACAGAAGCCAATCATGTCTTTGAGAAGTTGCTTCTTAATATGTTCCTGCAAACCAGGAATGTCCTGATAGAATGGCTTCGCATCTTCGTTCCAGCACTGGAAAAAGATATTGCAGTATTCTTCAAAAACATTCTGCATGGAATCCAGAATGTAACTGACAAAGGTAATCTGTTCCTGTTCGGAATCAAAAGGACGACAAGCACCACAGATAAACTGGGAGAGTAAATGACTTTGCAGATATCCCAGATCATAAGCAGCAGGACCAAAGAAAGCGTATTCCATATCAATAACCTTCATCGCTTCCTGATCAGCGAAGATGTTGGATGTATGGAAATCAGCATGAAGCAATACTTCTGCTTTTCTCATGTACAGATCCCTCAGTTTATGCCTTTCCAGAACCACGCGTGGATCAAATACCAGATCTCGAATGTAGGGAGCAAACTCAGGATCCAGTTCAAAACCAATTTCGCCTGTATCGCCGTAATCACGATTCACAAAAGTGTGGTCATCAAAGAAGGAACGCATTTTGTGATTCATAAATCGAGTCTGCAACCTTCTGAATGTATCTGTATCCAGATAATAATCTGAAGTATAGAAATGTGTTTTGGCAAGGTATTCTGCTGCTTGCTGTGCAATCTTTGGGAAGATAACAGACTTGTTCAGTTGAAAACGAGATATTTTTAGGTGGGAAACATCTTCAACTGCAAAAGCCAAATTTTCCTCGTCATAGAAATACAGTTTGGGGAGGTATTCAGGGACGATCACACTACTGATTTTCATGTAGTCGTATTCGATGGCAGCTCGTTCCAGAGACATGTCTTTGAATCCTGCCACACGACCATCTCTTCTTGCTTGCTTCAGGATAATTTTCCAGTTTCCATCGCTGACACGGAATACAAAATTGATGTAGCCATCGCCATCCTCTTCTGCAGATCCTTCTCCAATGGCAGAGATGATCAGAGGCTTGGAGAAATCGAGATAAGGCATTTTCTCTTTCAAATAATCTGTGATGTTCTCTTTTGACAATGTAATCATATTGTTCACCCCGTCGCAGAAGATTTGTGCTTATGTAGTTAATGCTATTTTATCATAAAGTTTCTATTTAGAAATAGAAATACACATTTTTTTAATAAGATGGCACGATTTTTAATGTTTTGTACCTTACGGATATCAGTTGGTACATTTTATCTTAGAATCCAATTGCTGTATGAGAAAGTACCACAATAAACCTTCACGCACCCTCTTTCAATTTAAAGTTGCCTCAAATCTCGCTATTGTGATATACTATTTGAAAATGTACTTTCAAAAAAGGAGCTGCCGCAAATGGAAAAACAGACGGAAAAGAAACAGGGACACAAAGTTAAAGGACAGAAATACAAGTCCCTTCTGGTTTGGGACATTCTCCAAAAGCGAACCGATGAAAACCATGCCATTCAACTCAAGGAAATTGTGGAACACCTGAAGATGTATGGTATCACTGCGGAACGTCATTCCATCAAACGGGACATTGACGATATTCTGCTGCTTCTGAACAAAGAACTGAACATTGATCTGGATGAAGAAAATATCGAAGAACGGGCGTTGCTGGGCTACGAAGTGGAATATGATGCAGTCCAGCACGGATATAAAGTCAGCCGCCGTCCCTACGATTTTGAGGAACTGCGGCTTTTGGCTGAGTGCGTTCGTGCTTCCAAGTTTATTTCCAAAAGTCAGGAAGAACATCTGCTTGCGGCAATTGAGAATCTGTGCAGCGATTATCAGATTGAAGAGCTTCAGAATGAAGTGTATTTGGTTGGCAGAAACAAAACCACAAACAAGCACATTATGAGTACCATGCTGACCATCAATCAGGCAATCCGGCAGAATCGCAAAATCACCTTCCGCTATCAGAAGTACACCATCCGTGACCGCACGCAACAGGTAGACCGCCGTGGTGGTGCTACCTATAAAATCAGCCCCTTCAAGCTGATTATTAACGATGGCTATTACTATGTGCTTGCGTGGAACAGTAAAAAGAACACAACCATTACATACCGATTAGACCGCATGAAGGGTGTGGACATTGACGATGGGCCGAGAGAGGGCGGCGTGGAGTTCGCAAAGATCAATATGAAAGCGTACACCCAACAGCATTTTGGTATGTTCAGCGGTGAAAAGAAAACTGTCAGTCTGCGGTTTACCAACAACCTTCTGGACACGATGGTTGACCGTTTTGGTACTGCTTCCGATGTGTTCTACCGCCCCGATGGGGACAGGCATTTTGTGGTAACAACAGAGATTGCAATTAGTGACCAGTTTTATGGCTGGCTCTGCGGCTTCCGTAAGATGGCAAAGATCGTATCGCCGCCGGATGTAGTGTCCGATTTCCAGAACTTCCTTGATGATATTTACGGACGATACGAAGATGACTGATAGTTGATGATACCTACTGTTAAGTTGATGATTCTTTTGGATAGTTGATAAAAGTTGATGATTTAAAGCGATTGATAATGGCTTGCGCTGAAATAAAACAAAGGAAGCGCTTGCAAAATTCTGTGTATCTGCTATAATAAAAATACGATGTGGACAAAAATTTTTCGTCCACATTTGTCCACATACAATAGCGGATTTCCTGAATTGGTCTGAAGAAAAACGATCAATATGTTGTAGAAACTACTTCTTTTCGGGATTTTTACCTACCGGAAGCCTTGCTTCCGAGGCTTCCTGGGCGCAGGCAACAACCCCATGGTCGGCATGACCGTTTCCGTGGCTGTCGCTGTTGAGGAGTCCCAGAAGTAAGGAATTATCCGAACTTTTTAACTGAAAATGTAAGGGCCGGCCTTGTGCCGGCCCTTATTGCGTACAAAAGCAGGAAGCCCATCATTTTCATGTGCTTCCTGCTTGCTTATTCTTCTACTCTTTCTTCGAATAAATCAGAAATTGTAACTTCGAGAATTTTGACAATGTCATACAGTTCGATAACTGTTACGGCACACCGTCAATAAACTGATTGCAAAGGAGTGAAAAATAGGGAAAATCTTGCAATAAGTTTAAGTAAGTATGTTATTCTATGATGTTGCGTCTGCCGAAGAAAATCAACAGCAATTGTAAGGCTAAAAATTTGATGCCATTGGATCGATACAATTTATTAGTCCGATAAAGTCGGAGTAATTCATAGCTACCGTAAATAGGATTCTTACTGATGGCCTGCAATTGTTTGGAATAAGAGGTAAGAATTGTTTGTGCGGCGCGGATAGCACCGGCATGAGCGGGATTCTCAGGATTCAACTGTGCCAGCATGGACTTCGTGAGAGAACAACGATCAAGAGGAAGAATATAGCTTCTTTTGAGGTATTTCTGAAATTTGGTACGGAAGGAAAGAACTTGCGGTTGCGAAGTGTTTGCACCATGGATTCTGTATTGTACGAGAATATCACTCAAATAGAAAATGCTGTCATTTTTCATACCGCAGAAAGAGATCCACTCATCATGTCCCACTAAACTTAGTCTTCCGGTCTTTGTTTCTGGAAATGGAAATATGGAATCAAAAAGACTCCTGGAAAAACACATACACATACCTAAAGCGAGGCAATTGTATATAGAGTAAACAATATATTTTTCCTGTGATACTTTTCCTGTTTCCCAACCGGTAAATGTTGGATAAAAAGCGGAATCCAGTGGTTTCCCAGCGGCATCAATTCGGATACCGTTGCTGATTACCAGTTCAATCTCAGGATGCTCCTGGAATACTCCAATGGTTTTCTCCACTTTATCCGGCATCCAGATATCATCCTGGTCTGCCAAAAAAACGTAGTCACCCGAGGTGTGTTTGATAGCATGTTCAAAATTGTTGCAGAAACCGGGATTGGGGTTGTCTGTGATTAATTTGATTCTGGGGTCGTGAAAGGATTGAACAATGGTGCATGTGGCATCTGAAGAACCGTCATCACTTATAATGATTTCGTCTACTGGTATAGTTTGTATAAGTATAGATTCCAGCTGCTCTCGTATAAACTTCTCGCCATTGTAAGTTGCCATGGCAACACTGATTTTCATAACAAAATACCTCCATTAAAATTGTATTTATTATGGCATCAAACGAAAAATAATTCAAGTTAAAATGTATATTTTGGGGAGACCATGTTTGTATAACCGAATCGAGTTATCGATGTGTATTCTGAATATAGTAAATCTATTTAGTCTCAGAGTG
>JAZQHD010000156.1:0-1690 GCA_045540375.1 Ructibacterium sp.
CTTGGGAGTGAACTGCGGAATGAGTACCGGCAGAAACGGCATCGTTCTCAACGACCAGGGCGGTAACCGTATGGATGTCACTGATGAGGTCACCGCCACACTCCGAGCCGAGGCACATCATCCTCCCGTGGTGATGGATGCAGCCGGATTCTGTACCGAGCATTCTGCCAGGAGCCGCAGCATCGGCTATGAGGAAGAAACTTCTCCTACGCTCCGAGCCGGTGTTGTCCCCGCCACCGTATATGAGAACCACAGCCAGGACACCCGCTACACCGGTCCCGTGGATACCGCTCCTACGGTATCTGCAACTTACGGCATGGGCGGGAACAATCAGCCCTTCGTGGTCAGCGGCGAACAGCCCTCCTGCAATTGGGACGGTCAGCAGACTGCGCCCACGCTCACGGCACACAATGCCGGAGGCAATCAGCGGATGCCTGACAAGAACCACTTCAACTGCGTTCTGCAGGCTTTCGGTATCTCTTCCAAAGATAGCAACGGCATGAAATCCGCAAATCCTCATGTTGGATTTTATCATGCTGACACTTCACGAACCCTGGATGCCAATGGCGGCAATCCCACCTGTAACCAGGGCGGAACAATTGTAATCGAGGGCAACGGAACGCGCCCCTCTCACCAGGGAGATGGCTATAAGGAATCCGATGTGATGTATACCCTCAATACGGTCGACCGCCATGCTGTTTATTCTATGACCACAGGCAGCTTTGCCCAGGTTTCCGAGAACATGGCTCCTACGGTTCTCGCCCGTGACTATAAAGACCCCACCACCGTTTGCTACGGCATCGGCAGGGATACATTCAACCAGGGTAAAAACGCCAAGTTCGCTCCCACCTTTGAGCAGGAACTTCAGCCTACTCTCGTTGCCAAAGGCCCCGGTGCTATTCAGAGCGGGTACACCGTCCGCAGGTTGACTCCCACCGAGTGCGCCAGACTACAGGGTTTCCCTGACTGGTGGTGTGATGACCTGGGCATCGAACCGACCACGGATGACCTCCGTTATTGGTACGATGTCTTTGAAACCCACCGCAGGATCGTGGGCAGTTCCTCAAAGCCCAAATCTCTGAAGCAGATTGCCAAGTGGCTGCGTGACCCGCATTCGGATGCCGCCGAGTATAAGATGTGGGGCAACGGCGTAGCTCTCCCGTGCGTGGTTTTCGTGCTTTCCGGCATCGCATATTGCCATTCCTTTACTGACGAGGCTGAATAATATAGTCCTCCGCTCCGTTGATATACTTCTCATAGTCGATGCGGAGGACACTTCCTTCGCTGTGGTGGTAACACATATGACCCGCCCAGCCAAGGAAGCAGATCGTCCCGTCTGACTGTAATGCCATGATGTCATCTACTTCCCGGTCCGTTGCGAGAACTCCATCACCGAAGGTGATACCTTCCATAGCTGCATCTGCCATGAAACGGAAACGGATCGGTTTGCTCCGCAGCATGATGTAGACCTTTTCTTCCTTGCCAATAAGTTCTCTGATGGTTCGCATAAGTTTTACACTCCTGTTTTGATATTCCTACAAGAGCGCATAAAAGAACAGCCCCATCGATAACGACGGGACTGTGAGCAGACATTCCATATAGCCCCATCGTTCAAGCATTAGCACCTTACCATCCGGCAGGTTGCTGTGCGGTCATAGAGCTTGTCTCTCGCGCACTCTTTATAGGTGTA
>JAZQHD010000157.1:0-4351 GCA_045540375.1 Ructibacterium sp.
AAGCACCAGACAGGCCGAAATCTCACGGCTTCGGATGGTCGCAACCAACTTCTCCAGATTAGGAATCTGTCCGATGTTCGCCGCTTCGTCGATCAGACAGCGCACATGAACCGGCAGTCTGCCACCGTACACATCATCTGCTTTTTCGCAGAGCAGGTTGAACAACTGGGTATAGATCATGGAAATCAAGAAATTGAATGTCGCATCCGTATCTGACATAATCAGGAACAGCGCTGTTTTCTTATCTCCAAGGGTATCCAACTGCAATTCGTCATAGGCAGTAATATCTCTGACTTCCTGAATATCGAACGGAGCAAGTCTTGCACCGCAGGAAATCAGAATACTTTTTGCTGTCTTGCCGGCAGCCAACTTGTACTTCTTGTACTGACGAACTGCAAAATGATTTGGCTTTTTCTTTTCCAGAGATTCAAACATCAGATCAACCGGATTCTGGAACTCCTCATCGTCCTCACGCACCTCCATTGCGTTTAAGAACTCAATCAGTGTAGAGAAGTTCTGTTCCTCAACCGGAGCTTCGTAGTGGATATAGCCGATCAGGGCGCAGTACAGAAGTGTTTCTGCTTTCGTCCAGAACTCGTCACCGGCTTTACCGTCGCCCTTGGTGTTCGCAATCAGCGTAGTCACCAGTTTCAAAATGTCTTTTTCTGAATGGATATAGGCGAATGGGTTGTAATGCATCGACTTCTTGAAGTTGATGGTGTTGAAGATTTTGATGTCGTAGCCATGCTTCAACAGGGCATTTCCGCACTCGATAACGATGCTGCCCTTAGGGTCTGTGACTACATAACTTGAGTGCATCTGGAGCAGATTAGGTTTCAGCCAGAACCTCGTCTTACCTGAACCTGAACCACCGATAATCAGTACGTTCTTATTTCTGGCATTGGCTGGATTTTTAGGACGGTTGGACATCATCAGTCGCTCTGTCTTAGTGAGAATGATATTGTCCTCGAACTTTGGAGCCATAAACGGCTCAATGTCCTTGGCATTGCCCCAACGAGCAGAACCATATTCTTCGTTGTGTCGGTACTTCTTAGCATTTTTGCCTTTCAGATAGACTGCAAGGCGAAGTGCAACGCCACAGATAATGCCTACCATCAAATCCATTGGGTGAAAACTCGGCAAAGGATTACTCAGAGCCACCGTGAAGGTACTAAAAAAGCCGAGGAGTTTCGCAGACATATCTGCACCCTCGGCTAATCGCCACGCTTCGCCTAAGTTGGTTGCGAACAATCCCAAAATGATATATGGGATGTTCAGGATCAGGAGCTTTTTGATTTTTGTCTTATCCATTACAAATCACGCTCCTGTTTCTTTTCACGAACCTTTTTAGGAATTGCTGCGACGATTTCTTTGAACTTCTTCAGCTGTTCCAGAACGCTCGTTTTTTTATCCTTCGTTAAGGCTCTTGCCTGATGTTCTTTGCAGATGGCATCCAGAGCATCTGCATCTTTAGAACGAACAAAGACAAGATAACGGGGAGGATCTACGGACTTATCTTTTCTTACGGCAAAGTCCACGCCGTATTTCTTGGCGAGTCGTTCAAAATCTTTAATGCCACTTTTGTCGATCTCGACATTGGTTGCACCCTGATTCTGAGCCAACAACTGTTTCACGGTCTGTTTTCCGTGAACACCAGTGTCTTTTCCTTTCATCGCCTTAACTTTTTCTCGGTGCTGCAAATACTTGCGAATACCGGCGACGATACTTCGGCCTGTCAGCTTCGTCGTGCTGATAGCCACATTTATCGTTCTGTTTTCAACTTCCTCCTGCATGAATCATCACCTCCTGCAAGCAGTAGAGTGAAGGTTATCGTGCCATATCCCTTCGGTCGTAATACAGATTGCCCTTGGCAACTGCCGCATGGCTGATAATCTTGATATTACCGGCTTTCTGGTTCTCAAGAGCTTTCTGATACCCGACTTCACTCAGGAACAGGCGGTTTCTTTCGCCTTTGTATCCCACGGGAGATTCATTGGTCAGCACATCGAAAATAATCATGTGCTTGGTATTCTCGTCGAAACGAGCCAAGTCCAGATATGTGTGACCCTTATATTCTTTTGCTCCATCCAGGATACGGCGGCGCTCCATCAGTTCTCCGATGGTCGAACTTCTCTTTTCCATTGTTCCTCCTTACAGCGAATCTCTGTCGTGACTGCTTTTATGAGGAACAGGAGCATCTTTGACAGGCGTATCTGCTTTCTTCACCTTATCATCAGGCAAAGGCAGCGCCATGATACTGCGTCCCATACGGACGAACATTTCAGGCTGATGGAAGCGTTCTTCAAACTTCTTCATCAGTTCGGGAGAAAGAGAGGAAAAATCTTCCTCACCCAAACCGACAACCAGAAAATCACCTGCGATGATGTCGTACATATTGCCATCTTCATCACGCAAGGCACGGTTCAGGTCTTTGCCTGTCAGCTTGGCTTCTTCATCCATGACGAGAGCAACAGGGTCCTCGTAGGGATAAACTGCCTGAATATCGCCACCCACGGCTTTCTGCAAGTCCTCCAATTCACAACCGATCTGCACGGGCTGTGGGTACATATTGGGTCTTACCAGAAGGACATCCATCATAGGAGTCTGTTCCTTCTGAATTTCACGTTCTGCCTGAGTGCCAAACTGAACGCCGGTGAAGTTCTCGGCATCCAGAATATGCTCAGAATTATAGTAGGCGTCTTTAACCTGTTCTTCCGCAGCATCACGGGATTCAGCCTGCACCGTGACGGTCTTTTCCAAAGTCTCGGTGATTTTTACGTCATACTCTTTCAAGTGTCGTTACCTCCATTTCTTTGAGATATAAGAAAAGCGACCACCCATGAACCTCTTACAGTTCATAAATAGTCGCTTCATGCTCCCACTGCGGAGCGCACATGGCTTCCAGTTCGTCGATCAGTTCCTCAGGCGTGAAGAACAAATCAGCCAGTTCCTCCACATTTTTCTTGAAGGAACGATACTCTGTTGTATATCCCGTGAAATCGGAACGGGTCAGCATACTCACACAACGGACGATAACAAAAGTCATATCCTCCATCAACCACAGTTCCGTGTTGTAGAAGATTTCTTCTTCACCGATTGCTGCCTGATCTACCTGAGACATAATCATACAGCCACGCTTATCGAACAGTTCTTTTCCACGGTAGTCAAAGCCCTGTTCTCTGAGACTATCCACGGTGTATTCGTAGATGCTTTCTGCACGATCTCTCAGGGCAATACAAACCTCTGGCAGATACAATCCACCGGTGCGACCCATTTCTTCCTCGTCGTAGGCTTCATAGTCCTCAGGTTCAAACAGGTCAAACAGCCACTCGATTGCTTCTTCCATTTTTCTTTCAGTAAACATTGTATATTACCTTACCTTTCCATAGATTTTTCTCTTTTCTTTTGCCACTGTTCAAGCAACTGAATGATTTTATCCTCCATTTGCTTGTTGGTGTAGGACTTGGGGAAATACTTTCTCAGGGCATCCGTTTTGAAAGTTACCTTACCTTGTTCCTCCTTTTTGATTTCATTCATAATGTCGCACATAGCATCCAGAGTACACTCGCCCTCCTGTGCGAGTTTTTTGATTCTCTGTGCCTGCGAAAGAGAAGGGGTTGTCTGGGCATAGTCCATAGCAGAAAGAAAATCTTGCTGTTCCTGCTTTGCCAGATAGGAGAGTTCCACCGCAGGATTGAATTTCAGTTGTCCGTTATCCACCATATCCAACAGTTCGGGAATGAGTTCTGTCAGACGGATATAGCGTTGAACTGTTGCACGACTCTGACCTGCTTCATCAGCTACAATTTGGTCACTTCTCAACTTCGTCTCAAATTGAGACGAAGTTAAATCCGCCCTTGACCCTTGGTGCTTGATGGCGTCCATCTTCATCCTATACGCAAATGCTCTTTCACTCGGAAGGATACTTTCACGTTGCAAATTGGCATCGACCATTAAAATAATAGCGGCATCATCATCCATGTCACGGACAATGACCGGCATAGTCTCTTTACCTGCAAGCTCAGATGCACGATGTCGCCTGTGACCGGAAATGATTTCATAGCCACCGTAAGGGTCAGGACGAACAATAGCGGGAGTAAGAACACCGAAGTCTCGGACGCTCTCAGCCGTTTTCATCATTTCCTCATCGTCTACCACTCTGAACGGATGTCCCTCAAAGGGGTGTAACTCAGAAAGCGGAATTTCCTGTACTCGTTCCTGCTTGGCTTCAGCTCGTGACTGGTCTGTTGAGAAAATATCATCGTACCCCTTCAAGCTGATGTTTGCGCCTTTTTTCTGCATTGTGTAACACCTCCTTCGTCAGAACTTTATAGGCTTCGGCAACTTTGCC
>JAZQHD010000158.1:0-11094 GCA_045540375.1 Ructibacterium sp.
CCACCGTCAAGAGTTTGCAGGCCGAGTATGCCGCGCTGATGGCAGAGAAAAAAGCAGCATACGCCGAATATCGAAAAGCCCGTGAAGATATGAAGGAGTTGCTGACTGCAAAGGCGAACATTGACCGTATTCTGGAGCTGGACGAAGTGCGGGAGGAACCGAATGGGACGAAAGAAAAAGAAGCGGAACAGCGTTAAGTTGACCGCCCATAAGCGATTTGAAAAATCGCGCAGCCGCAGGATTTATCCTGCGTTCCAGAACACAACTTTTGTGTTCTGTGGGGATTGGGGCAAAGCCTCAACAAGCATGAAACTGTCGGTTTCCGCAAGAGCGGAAATTGGCAGTTTTCGCAAAGTGGGTACCGCTTTGCATTGCTTGCCGCTTTCTTCGTCCTTTCGTACCCTCCCGTCCTCGCCCCAAATTTTTTCAAAAACTTTCAAAAAAGTTGCGACCAACGCCGTTAAAATCGTACTTATAGAATAAAAGGGAGTGCACGCCCTTCTGATGCTAAGTAGATGGGCGGCACGAACTTCAAAATACCGATACAGGAGGTGGAACAGCGATGATTGTGTTCAATACTCGGTATGGGTTTATGCGCTGGTCTGCTTACTTCTCCCTCTGTATATGGAGGTTGCGATTGAAAGTTAGCAGGATCAGCGCATAGCCCATACGATACTTTACTGGGCTATGCGCACAAGACGATAATTTATGTTTCAAACGAAAAGGAGATTACAATGAAAAAGTATGTTTCATTATTACTTGCATTAACTTTATGCTTCTCGCTATTTTCTACTACTGCATCTGCTAATTCCTCTATTGTGAGTGCCAGCGACTCGAATTATTTTGTTTCCAAAACGCTTATCCAAAATACTGACATAATGGATGAAGTATTTGGAGAAAAAGCGCAAGATCGTTATGATAAGGAAAGCTCTGCACAGATCAGTATTAGCAATGACAAAAAATCTGCGATGGTTACTTTGTTGTATAACGGAACGATGAGTACCGCAGTCTTGAATGGAACTTTTGAAACAATCAACTCTGCTGATGGTACTGGCTATGTTGGTGTTTATGAAGGTTTTATTTCTCCGATACAAAATCGAACTCTTGCATTAAATGAAAATGGGCAGTTGTCTATTATCGCAGATGTTACTTTTACGGATTCTGACATTTTTGCGGTGCTGACGCTTGGATATGCAAATGAAACAAGAAATCCCGATATACTTTTTTACGGAAACTATTCTACTCAGCTTGCAAGTATTTCAAATGCAAATGCAACCCGTTCTTTGGAAGAAGCACAACTGCAACGAGCAGCCGAGAATGAGAGTGTGGCTGTTGCAGCAGTAGACGGAACTTGTAAATACCAAGGGTATGATACCGTGTATTTGGGCAATAAAATGGCAGGTGTTCTGAGTGTGTTCCATGCCGATGAATTACGAAATCAAGGCAATATGAGCACCTATGTTAAGGTTAATACAAAATCGAGTTTGGTAGAAAGCTATATTGAAGATGATCTTGGTTTTGGCTCATATACTATGATGGCTTATCCTGATACATTCAATATTTCGATTTGTGGTAACAACAACAATTTACACGCCGTGACAAACTCGTATACACCCCAGAATAATTCTACCTCTGCAACTATTAGTATTCCTGTGTATGGCGGTTCTGTAATTGGTTTGCAATTTGTTTCCTTTGATGTTACCATGTCATCAACAACCGTGACCACTTCAAAGTATTCAAGCAGTTCACCACATCAGAATAATAAACTATCTTGGGAAATCTACAGAAGAAATGGATGGAATCCCGATACTTTTGATGGTGGCTATGCAACAGAATCCGGCATGACCGTAGCTTCTACATATACATACGAGGGTAATGTTACATCGAATGTTACAAGAAGCATGACAGCGACAGGTTCTATTAGATATGAATACTGGATCATGATTATGGGCAATCTATCATCTTATCATCTGTCTACCGATACAATGTCCAAGACCACAAATGTAACGATTTGTCCATAATTTTTGAATGACTACATTTTTTGCGAGGGGCTTTATGAAAAAAATTATTACTGTGTGTTTCATTGTGATACTTGTCTTGATGTTTGCTATCGGATGGAATTTGATAAAAGAGCGTCAAGCAAAACAGGAGGTATCCCCAATTACCAAAATTGGAGAAGCTACTTGTGCTAAATTTGAATACAACAGTTCTAAAGACGAAAGCCTTTTTGTAACATCGGAAATAAAAACGCTGTCGAATGTATTTCTATCGCTGGATATTGTGAACAGCGAAAAAACTGTTTCGGACTGGATATATCGAATTACATTTAATTGCGAGGAATTGACTTTAGGCGAACAAGAGATTGTTGTACTAATTGGAGCCAATGCAATGTCAATAAATGGGGAGAATTATTGCACCCCAGAGAATGTCCCTTTTGAAAATGTAGTAAATATTTTTGATTCCAAGTATGAATACTTTGTAGATTCAATGCCTATTAGCTAAAGCAAAAATTGGAGTCGATACTCATCCCGTACCGTCTGTAACGGCGGTACGGGTATTTCTTTCTGTTTATAGATGAACAGAAGAATCATAACAGATGAATTGAAAGTGCAGAATTATTCACAATTATGTGGTACAATATAATTCACATCTAACCAAGCAAGGAGTACCAACCATGGAAACAGAATCACAACCGCTTATGAAGAAAACCTCTTGTGCCTTTACCGGACATAGGCCAACGAGGTTTTCTTTTAAGTATGACGAAACACATCCTGCCTGCATCGAACTGAAAAAGGTAGTGGCAGAGCAGATCGACTTTTTATATAGACAAGGCATAACGGACTTCTATACCGGATGCGCCCTGGGCATTGACCTGTGGGCAGGAGAAACTGTTCTTGCCCTCATGGAGCTGCATCCAGAAATAAAGCTGCATTGTGTTGTCCCGTTTGCCGCCCAGGATCAGAAATGGACACCGGAACAGCAAGCCCGGTATCACGCTCTGCTGGATCGGAGCAGCGATGTTTTTATGACACAGGAAAAATATAGCGAGGACTGTTATTATATCCGCAACCGCTATCTTGTAGATCATGCAGATGTTGTCCTGGCTGTTTATGATATGCAAGCCAATAAGCGAAGCGGCACCGGCTATACAGTCCACTATGCTCAGGCGCAGAACAAGCCTATTATAGCAATCGACCCGGACGATTTTCATATTAGTTTCTCCGGCTCAGAAATTCAGAAAAAATATTTTAACTTTTTTCAAAAATTTTGCGACCAACGCCGATAAAATCGTACTTATGTGGTGAAAGGCCTTTAAGATTCAAAAGAGGGAGGTGAACGCATGGATGACTTGACAATAATTGAGTTGTACTTTGCGCGCAACGAAAAGGCAATCGAAGAAACAGACAAAAAATATGGAAAGCTGTGTTTTAGTGTGGCGAATAATATTCTGTTCAATGATGAAGATTCCGAGGAATGTGTAAACGATACATATTTGAGTGTTTGGAACAAAATCCCACCCACACGCCCAAATAACTTTATGGCTTTTATTTGTCAGATCGTCCGTTTTCTGTCTATGAAAAAACTGGATTTTAATCGCGCATTAAAGCGATCCCAAAACATAACGGTATCATACTCTGATCTGGAGGATGTGCTGCCGAGCAGTCATTTTTCCCCGGATTGGGAATACGCAGATGTTGGCAAGGTAATTAGCGAGTTCCTTCGGGAAGAAAAGGAAGATTCCCGAAATGTATTTATCCGCAAATATTATTTCTTCGATTCTATCAGCGACATTGCACAGCGATACTCATTTACTGAAAGCAAAGTCAAAAATATGCTGTATCACTCCCGTATCAAGTTGAAAGAGTTTTTGAAGAAAGAAGGTATTGAAGTATGACGAACACGCCCAAGTTGGCTATTGCCATCGGATATATTGATGATGACCTTGTAACTGGAGCGGTTGAGTATATGCCTGCCCAGAGTAAATCAAAAATTGCATGGTTTCGCCATGCAATCGTAGCTGCTTGTCTGTGTCTTGCTGTTGTTGGTGTATTTCGTGTTTTGCCTTATGAAAATTGGTTTGAACACCATGCAGAAGCTCCCAATTGGGAAAAGACGCACTATGAAACGGATACCCTTTCAGACATTGAAGCTGTATGTGGTACTGATCTACTTTTAGACAAGATGGTTCTGCCCGATAATTATTTCAGTAACTACCACCTTGAAATTGTTGAAAACGGCTCTTTTGAGAAGTCTGATGATTGGAAATCTTTGTCGGTTGATTTGAACTATGGCAATTCGATTGTTGACTCAGATAATGATAATATTTTCTGTTTCATTTCCTTTGACGGCTCTACGGATGGTATCTATATCATGGATTTTCTAAATGAAGCTGTTACCGTAGAAGTAAACGGATATACCGTGGAATACAACGAAATGAGTACAGACGAAGTCGTAGCAGATGGATTAACTATAGGCAGCAAACTTGATTATCACGGTTGGGCGAAATTCACTCATAATGGGTACGAATATTATATTGCTACTAATTCTGATAATCCAGACTTCTTTGAAATGACTTTGGAGCAACTGCTCAAATAAGTAAAATAATTGAAAGGATGTGATACCAATGGTTTGTTCGGATTACCTTTTGGCATTTAGTCCGTCCATCCAACCCACCGCGTAATAACGAAAGGAACTACTTTTATGAAAAAAAGAATTTTCTCCCTGTTTTTGCTGATCGCGCTTGTGCTTTCATTTAGCGTAACCGCGTTTGCTGTCGATATTTCAACAGAAGAAGTTGACCTCGCGGCTGCGAGGATTGAACTACTCACCGAACAGAAAATTAATTCTCTCGGTGTAAAACTCGGTGTTGACAAGGTTAAGACCGTCAACGACTTTAATGGAAATGAATACGCGCTTGTCGAGTGTGTTCCGAAAGGATACTTCATTTATCACATTGATTCTGGAATCTGTGTTGAATATAACCTTAACGCACAGTCCCCTTTTATCAATGTGACTGGTGAAGCATTGTATGGAGGCCCGACTTACTATTATGAGAAAAATAGCGGTGTATACACCCATACGGTACTTGATTCTACTTTGGATACCGCATCCGTTGCAGGCATAACAAAACAATGCAGCGATTGGAACGCTGAGTTGCTTGCTTGTAAGGATGTAGCAACTGCAAATTATATCCAGGGCAAGAGTAATACCGTTCCTGTTCTCGCAAGTGCCGCTAATACCGATTATTGGGTGACTTCCAAATCGTTTTTCACTTCTGCAAGATCCAATTTCGGATATAAGAGTGGCGGTTATTGCGGCTATATTGCGGCGAATCTCATTTTGAAGTATTGGGATAATCGTGGTACTATTGATCTGCCCTACTATTCTTCTCATACAGGCTTAACCAATGCACTAATCGCCATCGGAGAAGATGATTATGGCAGCAGCACATGGGCGGCAAATATTTCCTCTATTATCAATACATATTGCGAAAACAATTCGCTTCCAGAAGAAGCAAGCTGGGCTGTTGGTGTTAGCGGCATAACATCCGAAATCGGTACAAATAAACGACCTGTGATTCTGTTCGGTAATCTTGAGAACTATAATGGCGGCAATCATGCCGTTGTGGTATACGGGTATAATGAATATGAGAATCCCGGCTATTACACATATAGATGTCATTATGGTTGGGATTATGATGGTAATGATTATACCGATGTTCATGTTTGTGGAGCAACGGGCAGTATTTTCGGCAGCAACACTAAATATAAGCCTTAATTATAAGTGGAAAGGCAGCGGATCGTCCGCTGCCTTTACTGTATCAATCTTCTTCGTCGTTTTCTGTTGCTTCTTTAGTAACCAGTATAGCGGATGTATCCTCGATTCACCACAAAGTAATGTAAATCTCTACGACTTTCAGGTGGAGTACAAACTGTACCCCACCTGAACCGGATAACAAAACAACAGCGGATCACTCCGTTGCTGCTTTGTGTTTCTTCTCAACTTCAACGACTTTCTGCGCCGTAGCGGTGACGATCTCCAGGCCGTCATCGCTCATGCTATCCAGCAGAGCATCAAGCTGACGCCGCTGTGTGTTCTTCTCTGCGTCCTTATTCGGGAAGAAGAACTGATCTACGGATATAGAATAGCGGGTCACAAGCTCATAAAAGATTTGCAGGCTCGGTTGCTGACCTTTATTTTCAATATTCGCAAGATAGCGCGGAGAAATGTCCATCGCATCACAAACATCTTTGCGCGATTCCTTTCGATCCATCCGCGCAGCTTTTATCGCCTGTCCGAAAGCCTTGAAGTCATAAAGTGGTACTGGTCTTTTTGCCATTTTAATTCACCCTATAACATTTTACAGTTCATCTTTCATTTTGAATATGCTTACACGGTTCCTATGATTAGCCAATATAATTCTAATTATCCATTGAAAGAAAACTAATTAAAGGGTGAAACAGAAAAAGCAGGGACACCCCTGCTTTTTCTGTATCTTTCTATTGTGGTATTGTTAGTGTGACCTTGAAGCCGCCATATTTGCTGTGATCTATTTCGACAGTTCCGCTATGACCGTCCATAATCTGCTTTACAATCAGTAATCCTAAACCGTGTCGCTGCTCGGTGGTGTTCGTATCGCAGACCATATAATGCGGTGCATGGTTGAGCTTTTTTATCTGTTCATCGGAAGCCCCTATACCGCTATCCTCAACACGGATAATACAGTTGTTGTTATCCGTGGAAACTGATACATAAATCGTACAGCCATTTTCATTGTGGTTTATGCTGTTCTGAATGAGATTTGAGATTGCGCGTTTTAGTAAATCCTTGTCTGCTTCAATCCTGCAAGCCGTCAGTTCGTCATCTGTTCTCCATTCAATCGGGAATCTATCGTCAATATCCATATTCATAAAATCTACAACGACTTGACGGACAATGGCGACTGCATTTTCCTGTTTCTTCATAAGCGGCTGCATATCATATTCGAGTTTGGAAGCAAGGTTGAGATCGTTAATCAGATCTTTCATTCGCTTGCTTTGCTTGACAATGACAGAAGCCTTTTTTTGTTCTGTTGTTGAAAGATTACAGGAACTTTCTAACTGCCCTGCATATCCCATAACCATCGACAGAGGCGTTCTAATATCGTGGGAAACCCCTGCTATCCAATTCGCCCTTGCTGTTTCCTTTTTCCTCAACTGTTCTTTTTGCTCCTGCAAAATATCGGAAGTGTGGTTAATATTAGAGGATATTTCTGAAAGCACTCCCGTTTCTGGAATGTAGACAGGCTCTCCAGCAGATAAATCTTGTATTCCTTTTGTGATCGGCTTTATCGACTTTAAGAGCTTCATGTTGGCAATCACATAAATTGCCAGAATGAGAGCAACATTAACAAGTAGCACCGTAAGAACCATTTGCGGTGAATTGGCGACTAAACTGTAATCCCAACTTGCCCGTGTGTGCTTCCAAAAGCTATCTTTGGGAAATCCGAGGACGACAACACCGTTTTCATTTTCACCTGTATAGGTTGGATAACCGTCAAGGTAGCCCAGGCTGATATTGGCAATATCGGACAAAGTATATTCAGTCGGAATAGCAGCAGGGACATTTTCGGTTTTCCATGTGACCTGTAAGGTTTCATTGTCAATCAAGATCGCCCATACATCGTTGTCTTTCAATTTTATAGACATATTATCCGATAGAACATAATCTCCGCTATTCGATAATTGCAACGCTTCTCCTGTTTCAACAGCTATATTATAGGGGGAATTGTCTTCATCGGGGGTTTGGATCGCCATAAGTACGGCAAGTACAACAAAGTTTATTACAACTATGAGAACGGAGCTTAACAACAGGATACCTACAAAACGCCGTATGAGTTTGGGTACACTTTTCATATTATCTACCCTCCACAATCAGCTTGTAGCCTAATCCCTTGACTGTCACTAACGAAACTGGCTGCGAGGGATTTAATTCTATCTTTTCTCTGATACGGCGTATATGTGCCATTAAAGAGTTTTCATATCCAAAAGGATTGTCACCCCATGCCGCTTCGCACAATGCGTCAATCGTTACGATGCGTCCTGCATTGCGGTATAGGGCAGAGAGCAAATCATGCTCCTTTGCTGTCAATGGGATGTGTTCATTGCCCCTTATCACTTCGGCGCGGGAAAAATCAATCTGGCTGCTTTTCAGTTGCGCAATAGGACTTTCGCCCTTATAACTTCTTCTTAAAATCGCCATGACACGGAACAAAAGTTCTTTTGGAAGAAAAGGCTTTACTATGTAATCGTCAGCCCCCAAGCCAAAACCTCTGAATTTATCATCATCTTCACCGCGGGCAGTAAGAAATAAAACTGGATAATCTCCGCTGCGCTTTAGCTGCTCCATTAAATCAAATCCGTTCCCGTCTGGAAGCATTACATCAAGTATGGCTAATTCAGGGCATGACTTTTCTGCTTCCTCTATGGCTTCTTTTTTGCTTTTCGCTGTCTTTACATTAAGAAATCCATACTCATTGAGGATTGACAAAACCATATCTAAAAGCTCCTGCTCATCATCAACAAGCAGTATGCGTTTGCTTAACAAATAATCATTGTTCATGGTGAAACCTCCTTTCACATCTACATTATACCATAAAAGTGTGAATTTTTTTAGTGTATTGCGAAATGTAAGGTAGATGTAAGGTAAAGAGAATGTTGTCACAAGGTTGGTGTAGTACCATATATTCGACGAAAGGAGATAATGCTATGGACTATATTATCACAACAGAACAGTTGACAAAAAAATATAAATCCTTTGTCGCTGTCAATGATGTTTCGCTTCATATTCGTAAAGGAAGCATTTATGGTTTTCTGGGTCCGAACGGAGCTGGAAAATCTACTACTATGAAAATGCTCTTGGGGCTGACCGCACCCACACAGGGTAACTTCACAATTAACGGGAAACAGTTTCCCGCAGATCGCATTGCCATTCTGAAAGAGGTAGGATCATTTATTGAATCCCCGTCTTTCTATGCAAATCTGACAGGCAGAGAAAATCTTGATATTATCCGTCGTATTTTAGGTTTGCCCAAAAGTGCGGTTGAGGACGCATTGGAGCTTGTAGGTCTTTCAGAGTTTGGCGACCGCCTTGCCAAAAAATACTCTCTCGGTATGAAACAGAGATTAGGGCTTGCAGGTGCTTTGCTTGGCAGGCCGCCTATTCTGATTTTGGACGAGCCTACAAACGGGCTTGATCCGTCCGGCATACATGAAATCAGAAATTTAATCAAGTCCCTGCCCGAACTTTATGATTGTACTGTCCTTATTTCTTCCCATATGCTGTCTGAAATTGAGCTGATGGCAGATGATATTGGAATACTCAATCACGGGCGACTGTTGTTTGAGGGCAGTTTAGATGACTTGCGCCAGAACGCCTTACAATCCGGATTTGCTGCGGACAATCTGGAAGATATGTTCTTGTCCATGATTGAAAAGGACAATCATAGCAGGAAGCAGAGGGCAAAACTATGAGAACGCTTGCAATCGAACTTCGTAAAGGCAAGAGGACAGGCGTTATTCAGCTAATGCTTGCCGTTGGTATTTTAGGTGCGGCATATGCCTTTGTTAATTTTTTTGTCCGAAAAGACACACTGCTGAACTTGCCGTTAGATCCTATGGATGTTTTGCTTACACAGCTTTACGGAATGATTATGGTCTTAAATATGTTCGGTATCATAGTTGCAGCTTGCATGATCTACAACATGGAATTTAAGGGAAGCGCAATCAAAAAGATGTATATGCTTCCCATGAGTGTTCCAGCTATGTATCTTTGCAAATTTTTGATTTTGACGATTTTGCTGTTTGTTGCAGTTTGCTTTCAAAATCTGGCACTTGCAAAAATCGGTGTGACAGATTTGCCGCAAGGAACATTTGAAGCTCATACCTTAATATCCTTTGCCGGATATTCCTTTGCCACCGCAATGCCTGTGCTGTCATTTATGATTTTTGTTTCGTCCCGCTTTGAAAATATGTGGGTGCCGCTTGGTATTGGTGTAGCAGGATTTTTAAGCGGTATGGCATTGGCTACATCTGATATTGCCTTATTCATGGTACACCCCTTTGTAGTTATGTTAAAGCCCGCTGTTGCCATGAGTGCGCAGCCGGATATTGCCGTTGTGATTGTAGCCTTGGCTGAAACAATCATTTTCTTGTGTGCCGGATTGTTGGCTGCAAAGAAACTTCGTTATGAATAAGGAGGTGCATTGAAATGAGCTTTTTGGAATTGCTTAAAATTGAATTTATGAAAGTCAAACGCAGTAAAATTGTTCCGCTGATCTTCATTGCACCGCTGCTTGTGGTTGCATCCGGCGTGGCAAATCTGCACAGCTATTTTACCCCGGAATATACAAACGCATGGGCAGCTATGTTCATTCAAAGTGCATTGGTCTATTCCTACTATCTGCTTCCGTTCAGTATGATTGTAGTCTGCGTAATGATTGCGGGACGGGAAACAGGAAACAACGGGGTATTAAAGATGTTGGCATTACCCGTTAGCCGGTATGCGCTTTCCGCTGCAAAGTTTTGTGTACTGCTGTTTTATCTGTTCATGGAAATGGTTGTATTTCTTGTTGTATTTGTCATAGCCGGATTGATTGCAACCAGCAGTACGGGAATTACAGAAGCACTACCATTTATGTATCTGCTCAAATGGTGTGCTGGACTATTCCTTACTATGCTTCCCAGCGTGGCGGCAATGTGGGCGATTACCGTACTTTTTGATAAGCCGTTGTTGTCTGTCGGCTTAAATTTGTTCCTTGTCATTCCTGGCGTATTGGTAGCAAATACCCCGCTTTGGATAGCATACCCCTACTGTTACAGCGGTTACTTGGTTTCCTGCTCCTTGCATGACTTCACAGCAACGGGAGTAAGCACAGGGTTTGAATTATTCCCGTTTTTACCATGTGCCATTGCGATCTTTGCTTTGGTGTTTGGAGTAGCAGTTATACGCTTTGGAAAAAAAGAAATGAGGTGAGATTATGGAAAACAAGAAGCTTCAAAAATTGAGTGTGGCAGCGTTGATTATCAGCGTCCTGCCGTTGGCAACCTTTATTCC
>JAZQHD010000159.1:0-8414 GCA_045540375.1 Ructibacterium sp.
TTTTCGACTAATTATTCTCATAATATGCCGGATCGTGAGCCCCTAAATCCGGTGGCAAACCTTGTTCCTTTAATCCGAGAACTCTGACCACCATTTCAAGGTTTTCTCTATCTGCCTTGAGCTTTGTAAGGTATGCAGGAAGATCCGACAGAACACTTTTAAGTTCCTGATCTCCCGTCTTTTCATACAGTGCTTCAATACGGCTTGGGACTGCCTCAAAGTCGTATTCAGCAACGGCACAAAGTCCCATATCAACATAGAGAGCTAAACGCAGAGCATCTTCTTCTCCCGCAGTAAGTGCCTGCTCCAAAAGTGCTTTGGCATCTTGGCAAATAGGATCGTACTCATAGAACAACCCATGAGGCAGTTTGGCCGACAGATAGACAGCCACCGCCTGTTCGGTCAAGGTTTGGTTTTCGTTCGGCAGTTTTCGCTCGCCGGTAAACCATTTGTGGATCTCTTTCAGCTCATTTGGTACAGACCAGTTGTGAAGGCCATAAATTTCCGATAATATCATACATTTCTCCTTTCCTGCGAGATAGATACGCTCTGACTTACACACCGGTGCGGCAGTTCTCCGGCAACTCGCCTTTATACAGTTTGGCGATTTCGCCCTCTTTCCAATAGGCATCGCATATGACCTTTCCCGTTCGACCATAAATGATACCTCGATAGTCAAAACGACCGTTCTTAAAGGCGCCAATGTAATAATCGCCATTCGGGTAGATATACTTTCCGGTACACCCAGACCAACCCGGAAGTCCGTTTCCAATAGAGCCTTCATATATACCGCCGTCACGGTAGATCACTTTGGCATAGCGTGCAATTTCACCTTCGACGAAAAAGCCCTCTGCCTTCATGCGACCTTGCGGATCATTCTCATTGTAACAGTAAACACCTTTTCCTTCGGGCAATCCTCTAACCACCGTTCCGGTGTAGGTACCAAACTCGGTTTCAACGGTAACAACCTTATCGGAAAGGGGCGCTACCGAATGGGTCTCATAGGTGTCATAGGCGATTTCACTCCGCATGGTGCAGCGTTCAAACAGGTGCAGGCGGTGAACATTTCCGTCTTCAAATACATACAAAATATCTTCCACAGCAGCCGCTATAACAGGTGAGCTGCGACTGGCGCTGCCCTGCGGTTTGGGGATTTTTTGTCCTCTGAAGCTTTCAAGCGGCTTTGCACCGGAATGCGTTTGGGTAAACTCGGTGGTGTTGGTATTACCGGCACCGCCCCAGCCGCCGTCAAATTCTATATGGGTCATACTTTCGTTATCCCGAATCAGCACTTCGTCCAATGCGAATACTTCTTCATCTGTTAGCATTGTATATTCTCTTGCCATAATTTTCTCCTTACTACCAACACATCAATATGCTTTATTCGGCATAGGTGTATCCATCAAACTTTTTGTCGCCGGCAAGACCGTTATAGGAAAAAGTGTATTTTTCCCATTGGTTGCTGTCGGCGTGGTCAATCATTGCGTCAAATCCATGATCCATCAATATGCTTGGATCATTACGCACCAAACGGGCGGTAATAGCAGCGTTGTCGGTGAAGATGGCTTCTTTGGGCGGATCTTCTTCTACCAGTCCATGTTCACCGCCTTCTACTTGCTCGAAAAGCTTCCCGAGCAGGGCATCATGCTTGATTGCCTGCAGCTTAGGTGCGTAGGTTTTATAAAACTCACTGCCTGCCTTATAAATGAGCTTGTTGCTCTCATCCACCAACACATTAGCACCGTCGATTTGAGTTAATGTGTATGTACCGTCGGGCAGTTCTGTCCCCAAATTTTCGCCTGCGAAAACAAAGGTTGTATAGGGCGTAGTATCGCCTTTGTTGTAACGGATAGTATAGGAGTCCTTATCCCAAAAAGCCACCCGACCGAGTATGTCAGTTTTCTTTTTATCATACTGAATTTCCCAAACATCCTTCTTGTTATCCATTTCCATGAGGAACGATTCAAATTGCTCTGCCGTGCGAGAGGCTTCACCGGTGACGGTATAATCAATCTTATATGCGTCGAAAGCAAAGAACAGCACCACCCAAACAACAGCACTGATGGCCATCAAAATGCCAAAGGCTTTCAACAGTTTTAACAAACAACCGCCAAGCATTTGGGTATCAATAGCGCCTGTATTTTGAGGTCCGTCGGTAATACCTTTTCGTTTGGCACACTCACTGCAATAACCTCGAACATTTCCGTTTCCGGTTCCGGAGCCTATATCTCTGCCACATGAAGAACAACTTGCCATTTCTCATTTCTCCTTTAATACTCTAATTCAACCTTTACATATTCGCTATCGGAAATATAATGTAAAACCTCTGCTATTTTGCCGAAGGCAACCTTCATTTCGACCGTTACATTTCCGTTTGCATCCTTCATTTTATAGTTCTTAACCATGCCGCCGCTTTCTTTCACGATTTCCGCTTTATTCATATCAATGATATTGCGTATATAGATGTCCGGCACAACACTTAAAAGATAATCGTATTCTGCCTGATACTCCGAAAGAGGCATATCGGTCAGCACCTCGGCGTACTGCTCATCGTAGGAAACCTTTGTAAGTGTTTTTGCATTTGTATTGACACGGTATGTTGCATCCGCATCAAAGTTTTTCCAATCGGCATAAAAACTGAATTCATATCCGTTGGCAAGGTATCGAGTGGTAATATCTGCAACTTCTTCGTCATTTTTGTAAAGCGTGTATCCGCCTGAGTTACCTCTGCTTTTTTCAATGAGCTTGCCAAGCTCATCGTCATCGGTCACGGTAGCATCGGAATAGGTGTATCCCTTCAAATCGAGGCTTGCAGCATTGCTGCCGTTGTAAATGTATAGGATTCGCAAAGCTTTCCGTCAGACAAGAAAGAAACACCTTCTACCACATTATCCGCTGCTTTCAATGGATCGGACTCGTCAATAAAATTATATACCGCCGCATTGTCACCGCAGAGAGCTTCTCTTGTGATACCATCCTCGTTTGCAAGACCGTGTTTATTGCATTTGTCAAACAAAGCAGTATAGAGGCTGTCATGGGTTATCGCTTTCAGCTTGTCGGCATATTGTGCGTAAAAATCGCTGCCTTCTTTATAGATAATCTTTTTCTCATCATCTATCAGCACATTTGCGCCGTCAAGTACGGTGAGCGTATATTCTCCATCGGGTAGCCCTGTCGAAAGGTTTTCTCCGTCAAAATGAAAATGATACGAGGTGATTCCGTTTGCGGTTTCACCGCTGATGTAATACGATTTTTCCTTAATGTTAAACAGCTTTTGGAAAAATCCCGTTTTTGAAGTTTCACATTCAATGCTCCAAAAAGCATTTTCATCATCCATGGATAGCAAATAGCTTTGATAATCTTCGAGGGAGCGAGAGGCTTCGCCCGTGATTTCAAGTCCCTTCCATAATGTTTCTTCCCGGTTGTTCACCGAAATCACGCCATAGACAATACCCACCACAAGTGCAATAACAACAATAACCGCAAAAACAGGCAAAATAGAGCTTTTACCTCCGCTGCTGCCGGAAGAGTAGGAACTACCACCGGAATAGGTAACACTACCGGAATTACTCGATTTAGAACCGCTGCCGGAGCCGCTGTTCATTGAACGCCTTTCATTTTCACGCCTTCTGGCACAATTACTGCACTGCGCACCCGCATAAGGCACTATAGCACCGCACTGTGGACAATTATGTATTGCCATATTGTTTTTCCTCCTGTTTTATGAGATGGCTATTTTAATCCAATCTCAACTCGCTCAGTTTCGGAAATATAATGATACATTCCCTTTAACTTGCCGGAACTTGTGGCAAGCTCTGCAATGACAGTACCACTGTCATCGGTCATAACATATTTTTTCTCAATTCCCAAGAAGCCGGATTTTTCTTCTGCTTTGCTCATATCCATAATATTTGCAATATAGGTTTCCGGTACAAGGGTTAAAAGATAATCATAATCCTTCTGATGCTCTGACAGAGGCATTTTTGTTTCAACCTCATCGCCGTTGTCGTTTTCGGTGATTTTGGTCAAGGTTTTATCGGTAGTATTTACACGGTATACGGCATTCTTTTCAAAGGATGTACCCTCATCACGGAACTTGAACTCATATCCATCTGGGAATACATCTACCGTCACACGCAATACTGCCTCATCATTTTCAAACCATGTAAGCATACCGCCTGCTCGCTCGGTGGTAGCAAACAGCTTTTCAAGTTGGGTCTGATCTGCTGCATCAGCATTTTCGTCATAATAGGAATAGCCCTCTAAATCCAATTCCGATGCGCTGTCGCTATAAGAGAAGCGATAAACATCACGCAATTTACCTTCGCTGTGTTCTACAACAGCCTCCACCTGACCGCCGGAAACCTTGGTAGGTTCTTTCTCCAGCATATAACTGTAAACCGTTGCTTTATCTTTACGCACAAATTCTCGCGGCAAGCTGTCAGTCCCATTCGTACCGTGTTCTCCACCACTTACTTTGGCAAACAGTTCGTTATAAATGCCGTCATGTGTAATGGCCTTCAGCTTATCTGCACAGGAATCGTAGCGTTGTGTTCCTTTTTTATAAATCAGCTTTTCTTCTGTATCTATCAATACCTGAACGCCTTCAAGAGTTGTTAAAACATATTCACCGTCTGCCAGTCCGGTTCCGAGATTTTCACCCTCGAAAGTAAAGCGATAACTCGTTATTCCATTTACAGAACTGCAGCTGATGTAGTAACTCTTTTGGTCTTTGGGGAGCATATAGGCGATAAATCCACTCTTTCTTGTGGTGCAGCGAATACTCCAAAGGGTGCTTTCGTCATCTAACCCCAACAAATAGTTCTCATATTCTTCGGCCGAGCGGCTGGTCATTTCTGCCACCGCAGGCTCTTCCCACAACTCTTTTTCGGCGGCGTTATATTTTATGTAAGTAATAATACCTGCTATCAGGCTAATTACCAAAAGGCAGCATACAATCAACGCCCAAAGCGGTCTTTTTTCGGTAGAACCTGTAAAACCACCGGAAGAACCGGATGAAGAGCTCGAAGACGAGGAGCTTGCCGATGCATTGTTATTGTTGATACTTGCAATACTTGCTTTTTGGGCACAATTATCACACAGTCCCATCGTTCCCGTAGGCTGTCCGCATTTTGAACATCTAAAAGCCTTAAAGGGTTCTGACATAATACCGCCTCCTTACTTCCAAATTTCCTTTATGGTAATCTCTATTGTTTCCTCCCACGGTGTCTTATCGGGAGCATAGGCGGTGAATTTCTTCACCGTTTGCAGTGGATGTCTTGTGAGGAGGGATACCTCGTCGTCGAGGGCTACCTTGCCGCACTCAATTTTGAATTTACCGAAGCGGCACAGCGGATAGTTCATCTTACTCAAATCGTATTCGCCATCCTCGGCAGGCACTTCTAACCCCTCTATTCGGTGAACGCCCATAGCGTGCGCGTGCATCTTGAGGCGAACATACCGTTTTTCGTTTCCTGTTCGCTCTTTTTCCGGCTCATCGGGGAACGGATCGTATATCGGGGTAGGGGTATCCACCGTGTGGCCGCAGTTGTGGCACAGCATTCTGTCGGGATCTGTCAGACTGGGATAGGGCTTTAATTCTGCCTTTCCACAGTAAGGGCAGACCTTTTCCGCTTTTTCCTCGCCAAGCGTTTCGGGATCGGACATGATTTCTGCCAATTCTTCCTCGCTGCATTGCTTTAATGCTTCGGCATACATGGTGTCCATAATATCGCATTCAGAGGATAGACGGCGTCCGCAATCGCCGCAAACGGTTACCTCCGGATGTCTGTCGAAGGGGTCGCCGCTATCGCTGTATGTTTTTATATTATGCGAACCGCAATATTTACAAACGATCATCGTTTTTATTCCTCTCTTTCCGTTTCTTTGCTCAGGGCTTTCTCCCGCTGTTCCGAGGTCTTCGGTATCGCTCCGTCCGACTCCTCCTCGTCCCAAAGCTTTTTTCCGCAATCACAGCAAACAACGCTCATGGGAGCCGGGCATCTGTTAAAAGGATCCCCGTCTTCACCGCCTAATGTTGTAATGTTCTTTGAACCGCAATATCTGCAAGTTGTTATCATATGATTCTCCTTATCTATCGCCTCTGTCCATCCGGATGCGGTAAGGGGTAATAAAATCGCAAAGAGCGTTTGCCTGCTCATAGGTAAGCGGTGCGGAAGCACCGTTCTCCCAACCGAAATACAGGCAGGTTCCTCTAAAGGTGCTGATGCCACGGTCAAAGCGGTTGGCAAGCCGATTTTCGCTGCCGTCTTCTTTTTTCCAACCGTTGTAGCAAGCCACAGGGAACTCAACACTGTCGCCAATCCACAGCGTATCTGCCGGATGTAGGCTATAAGCGCCCTTCAGTGTTGTGAAATCGTCTATTTTTACAAGATACGGATAGCCGCGCACGGGAACTGCCACCGCATTGGCTCCGGGGCATTTATCCCTTGCTTCCACGCTCTCTTGAAATTTATCCTCATCGGTTCGCTCATTGCGCTTTTCCAAAAATGCAAGCACCTTATCAAAGGTTTCGTTCTCACTCATTGCCGGTTACCTCCTTTTTTTGAAACGCCATGTGTATGTAATTGACATGGTCATCTTCTTCGCCGTCCGAGCCGTAAATGGTGGTAGAGCTGTAATATTCCGTTTCCCGCAGCTCGCCGCCAAGGGGAAGAAAAATCTTTTGCTCATACTTTGTGGCATCGTCCCGGGAGTCGCTGTTGTAGCCAGACCATCTGTAGAAGCTGCCGGTTACGATATAGCCGATAATTTCGCCGTTTTCGATAACCACAGCAGACGGGTCAGCAGAAACCGTTTCCTCACGCACATCATCATCATAACTCATTCCGGCAACAAAGCCCTGAAAAGATGCGTAATCGTAAGAGGTAACCTTTTTCAGCTCGTACTGCTCTATTTTGGCAGCATTGCCACCGCAATCGGGCGTTTCGGCTACATACAGGCACTCATCACCGCCGATTTTATCAAACAGGGGGATAGCACCCGCTGTTTCTTTACTGCAAACAATAAACATCGTTAGTCCTCCTTATCCCCAAGTTCTTTTTCGTAGATTTTACACAGGGCTTCCACTTCATATTTCAGCCGACAAGCTTCCTGCCAAAACGATGTGCCGGAGTCCTCTTTTCCGGCGGCAAGCTCCCAAGCCATATGGTCGTTGAAACCGCTGTTGTGAGCCTGGAAAAATGCCTCCTTCAAGATAGACAGCCGTTTGCCTATATCGGTTTCACTGCCGTATAGCACCTTGCACTTTTCTTCGAGCTGCTCCCGATAGGCCTTTTTCTTTGCCGCATCGTAGGCAACGGGATCCTTTGCACGTTCCTCTGCTTCTCGGCGTTCGGCATCCAGGCGTGCTTCTTCCTGTCTGCGTTCTTCCTCTTGCTTCGCCTTTTTCTCGGCATCTATATCGGCTTTGCGCCTGCCATAAACAAATTCACCTTTATAGACACTACCGCCCTTATAGGTATAGGTGCCTTCGCCATGCATGGACAAATTCCCCATCGATTTATAGGAAGAACCAACTTCTCCTACATAAACATCACCGTTGGAGAAGGTGATCCTACCCGTTCCCTCTATTTCCCAATGCTCTATGGCGGTGCCGGTGAACACCCAGCCTTGTTTTGATGTGAAGGTGCCTTTTCCATTGATATGTCCGTTGACAAACTGGCCTTCCCAGATGCCGTCATATTCGCTCAGAATGCCTGTTCCGTGATAGAGGCCTTCCTTCCATTGTCCCTTGTAATAATGTACTCCACAGTTCCACTTTTTTACGCCGTAGCCGTCATACAGGCCATCGACGAAATCGCCCTCATAGTTGGCATTTCGTTCACTCCACTTGCCATGCTTGAAATCTCCGTTTTCAAACTCACCCTCAAAGGTACCGGCATAGTCATACCAGGGGCCGCTGGACAGCATCCCCTTCTCTTCATAACATTTGGCCTTGCCGTGTCCGTGAAGTGATCCATTTTTCCATTCTCCCTCGTAAACACTGCCGTCTTTACAAATCATTTTACCCTCGCCGTGCGGCAGGCCATCCAGCACCTCACCGGTGTAGGTTCCGTTATCGTATTCCACGGTTACAATTTCCTTTTTACTCATTGCGGTTGCTCCTTTTTGCTTCTTGAAAGAACCATATACCCGTCTCCATTTGAAATGATTTATTTTACTTTTCTGCCTGCCCAGTCGGTTTCGGAAATGGTTTTGACATCACTTCCGTTTATTATGACTTCGCAAGTGTTTCCGTTTACATACTTTAAAGTCATTCTACCTGACGGTGCACTATCTACAATATTTCCCCTATACAGTATAGCTTCACCATTGTTATCGGGGCTTCCAAACAAGAAAACACCGTTCGGATCATTTACGCCATTCGCACTTTTGCCCATAATAACAGACAA
>JAZQHD010000160.1:0-5718 GCA_045540375.1 Ructibacterium sp.
CATACCGTTCTCGATTTTCTCAACGATTCCAACATGGTTAGGCCTGCCGTCCTGACCGACGATATCTTCATCCCAATCGAAGAAGATTATCATCCCGGGAACAGGTTCTGCAGAACCGTCAGCCCATTGTCCACGGGACTGGAACCAGTTTACACCTATGGCACAGCTTGCAAATTTCGGTATGATTCCATTTTCGATATAGCCACATTCATTGGCACACCAGCTGACAAAGCAGGCGCACCAGTCAACTCGTTCGCTGAATCCATACCAGGACCAGTAAGGTTCACCGCCTACATTGCCGATTTGTGATTGAGCAACGGCAACAATCATATCGTCGCTCTGTCCTGCAATCCCATAAAGAACCATAGCCCACAGCTCGTCGTTTTCTTCTGAAAGTAAAACGTCGAGCTGTTCTTTTTGTTTACGGTCAAAGTTGTACTCCTCTGCCATTTCATCAGCAGTCTTGTGGCTTACTGTAATGAAAAGATAAGTCCTTGTTTCTGTGGTTTCTGTTTCAACGATGTTTCCGTTACCGTCATCGGATTCGACCATAACTGTTTCTGTGATTTCTTCCGTCCTAAAAGATATCTCATTCATTTCCCAAAAGATTTCTCGGAGAATCTCTTTCTTTTCATCGGTTATAGTGGCAACCTCCTGGTCGTTTATTGGATCAGTCGTAGTTTTTACAGCATATACTGCAAGTACCTCCTTCCAAACCGCCCTTGAACCTGACATCTCGAGAACATCATAAGGATTCTCAAACTTTATCTTTTCTATCTCTGCAAGATACTCGTCATTGATTTCCCGGATAACTTCCTGCATTGTTTCTCCTCCGGTATCTTCGTTAGAAAAGAAAATACCGAATGAAGAGCCAACTAAAAGTCCTACAAGCATAATAATTACAATAATCATTACAGCAACCCAGCCTCCTGCAGCAATAGCGGCGACAAGTGCTTTTGTGGCTGCGATTATTCCTTTAACCATTGATTTACCTGCAACAAAAACAGCCCTTCCTGCAGTATAAATTGCATTGACTGTTTTCTTTGTTCCTTGAATAATAGTCTGCGGTGCTTTAACTAATGTATGGGGCGCTGTGGTTGCCGTTTTTGCTGTTTTGATGGTTGCTTTTGAAGTTTGCTCCGCGGTTTTAATCGTTGTTTTACCGCTTTTCACGGCTGTTTTGCTGGCACTTGCAATGCTTGATTTTGTTTTGATTCCGTTCTTTGTAATATTTGCAGAAGCCTCTGCGGATTCCCTTGTTCTGATGGTATTTCCAACGGATTCAGCTGTACGTTGTTCGTAAACCTTTTCGGTTCGCTTTTTTGCTTGCTTAACAGCATATTCTCTTGCTTGTTCCTGTGGATTGGATTTAGGAGAATTATATTGTTTTTTATGAGAAGGACCGCCAGTATATTGGCGGTCCTCTTTCGCTTCAGAGCCATAAGAAGCAGAATGAGCACGGGAATTGTTTCCGTGCTCAAAAAGTTCTTTTGCTTTCATAACATTTTCTTTTGTTGCTCCAAAGCCTTTTCTTCCGTGCTCATCGAACTGATAAGCGGCTTCATATCCAACTGCTTCGGAAGTATCTGTAACTTTATCGGAAGCATATTCTTCCGGAGAATTTTCTTCCGCATAATAGCTATGCTCAGCACTTTGCTTTGTTCGGATATATGCGTCTTTCATTCTGTCCGAAAGATTCGCTGATTTATCGAGAACTTTTATTGAGTTATCAACAACAGATTCTTTTGTTTTAATATCATTCATTTATACCACTTTCCATAGGAAGTTTATCAATAAGTTTCGCCACAACTACGATTCTGCCATCGGTCTGGCTGTATTCACATGTAGAAAGAGTGAGAAGTCTGTCGCCATATTCTGCATCAACACCGGTATCATAAAGCTGAAGGGATTTGCAGGTTTCGATATATTCGTTGAAATCTGCTTCTTCTTCCGCATCAACAAACTGGAAGTATTTGAATCCTGCATCGCTATATGCAACGGTTTTGAATACTGCAACGATTTCGTATCTTCCGTAATCAAGAAGAGTATCAAACTGAATAAATTTGTGCTCTTTGTAGAACTCTTCATCTTCATATTTGCAGAGATCTGCGAACATGGAACCGTTATTCATGTTGTGTCCGTAAACAACGATGTTGTCGCAGTTGTCAACAAGACAGTTCTCCTGAATATACGGAACCCCGTAATCGCTGTAGGATTTATCAAAGGCATGTTTGAGATAGAAGTTAGGATCATCTGCGGTCTGCATTACGGGATAATCGATTTTAGTTCCATCGATTTTCACCCATGCGATAAAGTCATCATTCTGCTCATAGATGGGAAGATATTTCTCATAAGAAGTCGGTCCGTTGTACTCGTGTTCAACTTCTGTATCACCTTCGATGACGATATCTTCCTCGTGCTCAACGTCACTGGACACAAGAGAAGAAAGATTCTCATAAGTCTGTTCCGCTTTGTTTTCGTCTGCCATCTGGCTGAAGAATACAATTCCGGAAGAAACTGCGATAACGGAAAGGATAACGGCAATAAGCATCATAACAGTAGATTTTTTCATAATATTTTCCTCCTAAAATTTTGGTTTAGCAGGCTTCATCGTATTGACCGAATGAGCCTTCATTGGGTTTAGTAGTAATCATTTTATAAATTTTTGTAGTAACCGGGAACTTGTTGATAAAGGGAACTATGAAACTTCCAAAGCGGAGAAGTCCGCAACCTGCATCTGCATTGGTTACATAGCTCATCTGCTCCGAAGAAATTCCAAGAAGATGTGCGAGCTTCTCACGGTCCGAAGCGGCCTGATTCATCATAACGATGCATTCAGAGTTTGAAAGCATTGTGCTTGCAGCAATAGAAGCAAGCAAATACTCAACGTTTTGGGTGATAGCGCAAGGCGAAGCGTTTCTCTTACGGAACATACGCCATGCAGATACAAAGAAGTTCGCGCTGTATTCGTTTTCGAATACTACATGGAACTCATCGATGAATACATGTGTCTTTTTACCTTTCTTCCAGTTTTCAGTTACACGGTTAAGAATGGCATCTGTAATGACAAGAAGACCGACAGGTTTAAGCTGTGCGCCAAGTTCGTGGATATCATAAGAAATAATTCGATTACTCATATCCACATTGCTTTCGTGAGCAAAAATATCGAGAGAACCGGAAGTGAAAAGTTCAAGCGCAAGAGCAAGTTCTTTTGCTTCTTTCTCCGGCTGTTCAAGAAGGACTTCACGTAAAGTGCAAAGGGTAGGCGTTTCTCCTGTAAACTCACATTCGTGATAAACCTGCGCAACACATCGGTCGATAATTGACTTGTGATGCGCTCCAACACCGTTTTTATCGATCTGTTCTACAAGGGACATAACGAATTGTGATTTGTCGGCAACGGAGTTTGTGTCGCCGTAACCTCTTACCATATCCATAGCATTGATATGGTCTTTACCGCCGGCTTTGATTGCATGAATTGCTCCGCCCAACGAATTAACAAGAGGTGTGTATTCGCCTTCCGGATCGCAGATAATTACATCGTCATTTGGACAAAACAGAGCATAAAATAGTATGAGAAGTTTTGCAAAAAATGATTTACCAGAACCAGGAACGCCGAGAATAAACATAGATTGGTTGAGAAGGTTTGCGAGGTTACATAGAATCAGATTGTGAGAAATTGCATTTTCTCCAAAATATATTCCTCCGGGTTCCTGTATTTCCTGAACCTTGAACGGCATTAAAACCGCAAGGCTTTCAGTAATGAGAGTTCGCATTGTATCAATTTTTCGAAGTCCAATGGGAAGTGCCGTGTTAAGAGCATCCATCTGCTGATATCTCATTGTTGCAAGCTGGCAAAGATGTTTTCTTGCAACAGACAGTAATGCTTCTGTATCGGAATTCAACTGTTCTTTTGTATCCGCCACATGAACAAGCGTTACAACGGCAAACATCATTCTCTGGTCGCGATTTACGATATCATCAAGAACTTCTTTGGTTTCTTTTCTTTGAAGTTCAAGGTCATAGGGGATAGTCGCGGAAAAGTTAATGTTTGCGTTCTGCCTTCTTTGCCAGTTCGTAATGTTTGTTTCAATACCCAAAAGCCTGTTTTCAATTTCTCTTACGGCTTCATCAGTAGGAACAGGAATTATATCAATGGAAAGCATCATATTTCTATTAAGATCCATAAGCTCCGTAATCATGTCGTCTTTTATGAACGAAGCATAGTCTTTGAGGAAGATTGTTCTTGCATATTTTTCTCCCATTTTGAAATAATCTTTATGCTTTTCTATGATATCTGGGCAAATATAATCCCGAAAATCATGCCCATGACGCATCATCTGTTTTGCATCGAAACTAAAAGCACTTTCGTCACCAGGTCTGTAAAAATCATGAAGAACACGGAGCTTTTCTGTTGCATCAAGGCTAATACATTTTGAATCTATTGCAGAAAAATGCGACATAAGATCTGCGCTGATTCGTGAAAAATATGTTCTTGCTTCATCAATGTTTTTCTTATGAACAGAGATGGTCACATATTTTTCCTGCATTATCCCATTTGCTCCCATGGCTTTATCAAGAAGAAAATCGTTGTATTCTTTTCGGTATTCATCAAGTTCGTCATTTACCATGGGTTTGAGAATTGATTCCTCAAAATCTTTTTGGTTGATTCTTCGGTTGTTTATAGTAATTTTTGCTGTAGCTCCGGAATCAAGGCTGTTAAGAAGTTCGGAGTATCCGAGGAACATCTTTTCTTTATCTTCCCTAGAAGCAACAAAATAGTTAATATCGGAAAACTTATAAGTCATTGAAAACTTATTTCCGACCATAAAAATACCGTCCTTCCAAATCTTGCGTATCGGAATTACATCACGCACTTTTCTGGGGACGGTATATTTTTCTTTATCCTGTTTGAATACTCTGCTTAATGTTTTCATCATAGGAGATTATTCCTCCTTTTCTTTTTATTTTTACCTCCATAAATTGCTTCGTAATAGTAGTTGGTTGGTTCAAAACGGAGAACATGAGGTTCTAAAATTTCTGTTCTGATATAGTTTAATATGAACTTTTCTGCGGTCATTCCATGGTATGAAAAGAAACCCATTCCGGCAAAAGGAGCTGCACCGAGGATACAAACCCACGATACTGCTTCTGTTCCTATATACGGTTTCAAAAGAAAGTACAGCAGAATCGCAACTCCAACCGCAAGAGCCGAGAATACGAACTGCCTCATGGAAAGTCCGAAGAACATGCTCTCTTTATACTCTTGTATTTCTTTATTGATTTTGACTTCCATAAAAACCTCCTTTAAAGTCCCATCATTTCTCTTACAACCCTGTCCGCCATCTTTATTGCACCCACAAGAACCAGCATGTTGAAAACAAGTTCTCCAACATAGCTCCAAACCATAGTCACAGCTGTCGCTCCGGATTGAACCACCGGAGGAGTTGCCGCAAAGAGGGAGAAGATTATGCAGCCGAGTACAATAATCGCGCCTTCAAGGCAGACAGCAGCGTAAGATTTGACGAAAGCTATTCCAACACTCTGCGTTGGTTCTCCTGCAAAGGTTGAGAGGGGAACTGGTGCAATTGCCGTGTAAAGATATAGCTTAAAGAATCTTCCGTAAACTGTGAGTATCATAACAAAAGAGAGTACAGTTATGAAAAGGCTTCCTATGAGTGTTACCGCCCAAAGCGGAATGCTCTCGAAGAAAGTACA
>JAZQHD010000161.1:0-36652 GCA_045540375.1 Ructibacterium sp.
CCGAAATGATGTTCCCAATGACCGGGGTAATGTTTGTCAGCACATCCTGGAATGCAACCACCACATTGTTGCAGAGCTGCTCGATGTCAGCATCCGCATTACCGAAGCCCACGATAAGGTTATCGATTGCGGCTTTCATGGCGTTCATGGAGCCTTCAATGGTGTGTTCCGCTTCCGCAGCGGTAGCACCGGCAACGCCCATGCTCTCCTGAATGACGTGGATCGCTTCGACCACATCAGCGTAAGAACTGATATCATACTCAATGCCGGAAATCGCCTGGGCATCGGCAAGCAGCCGTTCCATTTCGGTCTTGGTGCCGCCGGAGCCGAGTTTCAGGTTATCAAGCATCGTGTAGTTCTGCTTGGCAAAGCCCTGGTATGCGTTCTGGATGAGTCCGATGTCCGTACCCATCTTATTGGCGTTATCCGCCATGTCGGTGATCGCCATGTCCGCATACTTGACGGCCGCCTCCGTATCACCGCCCAGAGAGGAAATCAGCGACGCGGAAAAGGATGTGACCGTGGACATATATTCGTTTGCCGACATACCCGCAGTTTTGTAAGCGTTATTGGCATACTCCTGCAAGGATGCGGAGGAGTCTTTGAACAGGGTGTCGATACCACCGACAAGCTGCTCATATTCGCCGTAGGCTTCCACCACAGCTTTGCCCAGGGACACAGCGGCGGCTGCGGCAGCAGTTACCACCGCACCCATCGCAATGCCCACCGTTTTCAGAGTGCCGCCCAATTTGGAGAATTTACCCTCGGAGTCATCGGCGGCATCTCCGGCATCATCCAGTTCCTCTTCCAGATCGTCGGCGCTGTCGGCAACATCGTCCATTTCACGCTCGGCATCATCCAGAGCCGCATTATTACGGTCGAGTTCCCGTTCCATATCGTTCAGCGCAGCGGTGGCATTATTAAGCTGGATCTGCCATTGCTGCGTTCTGCGGTCATTTTCACCGAAGGACTCGGAGGCATTGGCAAGAGCCTGGCGCAAGGTTTCGATTTTCTGCTTCTGGGCTTCGATTTCCTTGTTCAGCACCTGGTTCCGGGCAGTGAGGGCTTCCACGGAATTGTCGTTTTTGTCGAACTGCGACTGAACGACCTTCATTTCCGAGCCGAGGACTTTGAAGGACTGGTTGATTTCCGCCAAAGCCTTCTTGAACTCCTTTTCGCCCTCAAGACCGATTTTTAAGCCAAAATCATCTGCCATCTAAACCCCCTCCTTCGTCAGATTACGTCCGGGATAATGTCATCGATGAACAGTTCCCGCTTGGGCTTGGCAAGCCCGTTATATTGCTTGTGGCACTCCCAAAGGTCCAGGAGTAAACCAAACGGCATCAGCCACACCTCATCCTGCGACAGATGGAGGTGGGCGATGCCGTAATATAAAAGTCGAGTAAATAACTCTTCGTCACTTACTCGACCGCCGCGTTTTTTGGGTCATCCTCGCTCTGAATGTTACGCTTGGTGCCCTTAAACATAGCCTCAGTGATTGCCACCTTAAAGGTTGCAAGGTCTGCCGGAGTAGTGAGGATTTCCACATACTCTTCAGTGAGCAGATCGCGGGGTTCATCCTTGTGCTGGATGTTGTGAACCAGGATGGTCTGGTTGGCAAGCAGAGTGATGAGCCATACGATTTCACCGATAGCCATTTCAAAGTTCTCACTCTTCATCAGCTTTTCACCCAGGTTCTCAAGACCACCGTAACGGGCAGCGATTTCCTTGGTAGCTTTGGTGGAGAGCAAGAGAGTGTGTTCCTCATTACCGATGAGGATAGTTGCGGTGCGTTCCTTATCCATAAATCAAGACCTCCTTATTCTGTCTTTGCGGGAGTGGCAGAAGCGTAGCTGGGTTCGTACACCTGCTTGTACCAGTTTGTGATAACTTCCGCTTTGATAGCGTTGTCACCTTCGGTAGCCTCGACCTTCCAGGGATGCTTCCCGGCACCATCCACCTTGTTACGGCGCATAATTGTGCCTTCAATGGTGGGCGTGTTAAAGGTGATACTGTCACCCTTGGTAGCAAGCGCGGTAGCAGGAATGCCGAATTTTACACGGTACAGCCAGAAGTAACGGTACTTGCCGTTAGACTTCTTGGCACGGAAACCGATAGCAACGGGAGTGCCGCCGTCCTCTGCGGTGGAAACGACTACACCGTTATTATCGATAGTAGCACCAGTGAGATCGGAAGCAACGCTGCCGCCCAGGTCATCGACACCGAGGGAAAGCGTACCGCTTTTGAACTCCTTAACGATTTCGGCAGCACCGTCATCGGCATACAACGTCGCTTCAGCCAATTCCACAGAAAGGTCTGCGGTCATAGCCTTAGCAAGCTGCTTGGGAGTTTCGTAGCTTTCGTTACCCTCGGCATCCTCGGTGATTTTGGAATAAAAGAGTTTATCAAGACCGATAGTTGCCATATAGGTTATTCCTCCATTTCGTAGTGATTGGCCACATCAATGTTGTAGTGATGGTAGCCGGTCTCGGTTTCATAGCCGACATACTGTCTGCCGGTTATGGTAATGTCGGCAGCAAGCAAGGCACGAACAAGTGCGTTCTTTTCCTTGGTGTAACTGCCTTTGACATACAAAGAAAGACGTGCTTCCTGCACGTCAACTTCGGGTTGGTTATCTGCGTGTACTGCAAAGGTATCCGTAAGCGGAATGACGACGATATACTTATCGGGTGCCTTGTCCGTAAACACTCCCGTTTCAATGGGAATGCCCTGGGGACTTATGATCCTTTGCATATCTGCGAGAATACTCATAACTTATCGACCTCCTCCTGAAACTTTCGCTTCATAGCCTCTTGGCACGGTGTCTTGGATGCAGATTTCGCAGGCTTCAAGAACGGCTTTGCGGGCTGACCGTGTCTGCCATACTCGATAATATTTGCGATTTTCGCATTGCTTCCACCATCTGAACGAGGCTCGGAAAAGCCGATTTTGATATTGTAATTGCCATCACGGTCGACCTTCACAGGCGTAAGACCGAGAGAGCGTTCCAGTTCACCCGTGCTACGAGACTCAAACTGTGTCCCTTTGCCAATAACAGAAGATAGGTTACTCTTTACTTTGGAAAGAACAACCTCACCTCCGGCTTCCAAAACACGCTCGGATATCTCATCAGTACGGTCAGCCAACTTGGACAGTTTTTGCAGGAAATCATCCGGCATCATTACTTCAGCCTTTGCCAACAGTACTCACCACCTTTTTTGCAAGCACCTCCACATACATTCCACGGCTTTTGACGTCTTCGACAGAAGTGATGTCGAACCTGCCATCCTCGCAAACAAGGATGTGGTCGGTAGTAACGCCAATGCCGGGAATGCTACGGAAGCGGAAAAGGTCAGTGGCTTCGGAGAAAGCCGCCAAGTTCGCCCAACGTTGTGAGCCGTGTCGACCTTCTCTGTAGGCACGGACAGAAGCGAGGACTTCCTCAGAATCAACCGTGAAGCCCTCGCTGTCCTTCTTCTTGGTAACGGAAACGATATCGACAAAGGTGTTCATTTTACCAAAACTCATACTCACACCTTCCAATCTCGGTCAAGCCGTAAAAGCAGATTGACCGTGTTCCATACCTGCTGTGCTGCTTGGGGATTATCCTGGAAGAAACCACCCGTACTGCCGTCTCTCGATTCGTAAAAATGCGAGGACAGCATAATAACCGCCTGCTCGGTGGTAGGCGGCATTGGGTGGTCTTTATAGTGTCCTTCCGGGATATGCTGATAACTCTCTGCATAAGCGGTGGCAGCGGTGATGTAGCCTTTCAGCAAACCGTCGTCCTCGCTATGCATAAGAATCAGATTCTGTTTTACTTTTTCAAGCAAATCATCCATCACCGTCACCCCCTAACTTTTACGCAGAAGCGGTGCCCTTCATCTGAAGTGCCTTGATAGCTTCGGTGAGAACCAGCTTGGCATCCACACGCTTGGTGGCGAGGAAGCCAATCTGACCGGTGTCAGCGTAACGCTCGTTGAGGCGCTTGAAAGTAACGCCCTGGCGGTCACCGATCCAGTAGAAATTGAAGTCACCGAAAAGGACAGGCTTGCTTCCGGCTGCAATTTCAGGCATAAAGGGAGAAGTGAACACAGGCTTGCCGAGCAAGGTCTCGTGGTCACCCTCGTGGAGTGCCTTCTGCCACAAGAACTGACCGTCGTTACCCTTCAGCTTACGGATGGCAGCCATAGTGGAGTCGTTGAACACCCAGATGGCGTTCTCACGGTAAGGCGCTTCCAGGCTGTAGAACAGGGAGATGATTTCCTCTGCGGTGATAGCAGTGCCGGATGCAGCGGTAACACCGATTTCAGCACCACCCTTGTCAGCAAGAACACCGAGGGGCTTGCCGACACCGTCACCATTGAAGAACGCATCCTCTTCCTTGTTGCCGATTCGACGGGCAAACTCGGAAGCAAAATAGTTCTCAAGGTCAAAGGCAGAGTCGTTGAGCAACTCTTCAGACACCTTGATAATAGTGCCGACCTTATGGGCACCGATGGTCTGCTGACCAAAGGTATCGTCGCCCTCGGGAATAGCACCTTCCTCGTCAATCCAGGAAGCAGTACCCTTGTTGGTTACAACAGGGATTTTGTGGCTGCCGGAATTGGTCTGGAATACATAAGCGTGTTCACGAACGATACGCTTCTTGCCCAGGGACTGCACGAGGGTGTTCTCAAACTCATCGGGAACGAGGTAGCCACCCTCACTGTCAACACCTTCCTGGAGTGCGTTGCGAACCTCGTAGGAAACGCCGTTCTTGGCACGGGTAGCGTTCCAGAAAGCGTCCTTGTAGGTATCGGCAGCACGGCCGGTCTTGGTGTCGACCTTTGCGGTTACGGGCTTTTCAGTGATGGGAGTGGAAACGGGCTTGGAGAGTTCAGCATCCATAGCCTCAAGGCGCTCCATACGACCGATAGCCTCGTCGTACTTCTTGATGCCCTTTTCCATCTCGTTATAGGTTGCAACATCCTCATCGGAAAGGATGCCATCCTTGTCAGCGTGAGCCTCCAGGAATGCTTTAGCGGCTTCAAAAGCCTTGGCGCGCTTGTTGCGCATTTCGATAATAGTCATTACGATTTCCTCCTTGTTATCGTTTCATAAGGTTGAGGCGTTCCATCAGTTCACTGACGGGTCTGCCGGATTTGGGTTCGGTCTTGGCTTCTACCTTCGGTTCTGCCTTGGGTTCAGCCTTAACCGCGGGTTTTGCTTTTGCGGTGATTTTATTGATGAGGGTTGCCTCCACCGCTTTGCTGGAAAAAGCAAAGGGAGGTACGTCCGCCACCGTTTTATCGTCGGTGAGGATTTCATCGGCAAAGCCGAGTTCGATAGCCTTCTTTGCGTTCATCCAGGTTTCGCTGCTCATAAGGTGAGACAGCTTTGCACGGGAGAGATTGGTGCGGATTTCGTAAGCGTTGATGATGCTTTCCTTTACCTCGTTGAGCATTTCGATAGCTTTCTGCATATCTTCGTGATCACCGAAGGCACCCGTCATAGGGTTGTGAATCATCATCAAAGCGGTGGGAGCCATAAGCACCTTCGTACCTGCCATTGCGATGACAGAAGCCGCAGACGCTGCGATGCCGTCAATCTTGACCGTGACGTTGCCTTTGTAGTCCATAAGCATGGTGTAAATCTGACTTGCGGCAATGCAATCACCACCGGGAGAGTTAATCCATACTGTCACATCACCGCTGCCTGCGTTCAGTTCGTCTTTGAACATCCTGGGTGTGATGTCATCATCGAACCAACTTTCCTCGGCAATGGTGCCGTACAGTTCAAGGACTCGCTCTTCGGGCTGACCGTCTTCCGCCAGGTTTTTCCAGGCCCAGAACTTCTTCGCTTGAGTCTTCATTGGTTTCCTCCGTTTCTATGGGGTTGATATCTGCATAAGCACCCGCACTACCGAGCGGGAGCATACTGCCGTTGATGAGGTACAAATCTCCGCCTTGTTCAGCCGGGATTCGGTCGAGGTTTTCCAGTTCACGAATGTCATTTGCGGACATCCAACCGTTCTGCCTTGCAATCGAATAGCCGTTCATACGGCTTTGATAGTCACCTCGGAGCAAGCCTTCCAGGTTGAATTTGATGAAATATTCCTTCTTTTCATCAAGGGACAGAAGCACCCTTGCCATTGATTGCTCCCATCGGATAATCCACGGGTCGAGGGTGTATTTCACAAACTCAAGGGATTGCTGCTCAATATTAGAAAAGCTCGACTTCTCAAGGTCACCCACCATATGGGGAGGGACTCTGAAAATTCGAGCAATTTCATTGATTTGGAATTTGCGTGTTTCCAGGAACTGTGCCTGTTCGGGAGAAATGGAAATCGGTGTATACTTCATTCCTTCTTCCAAAACAGCCACCTTGCCGGAATTGGATGCACCACCGAACTGGCTCTGCCAAGCATCGCGCACACGGCTTGGGTCTTTGATTGTGCCGGGATGTTCCAAAACACCCGAAGGTGCTGCACCATTAGCAAAGAACTTGGCTCCAAACTCCTCGCAGGCAATTGCCATACCGATAGCGTTTTTTGCCATAGCAATGGGGCTGTAACCCACAAGACCGTCAAAGCCAAGCCCCGGAATATGCAGAACATCCGAGGGTTTCAGCTTTACTGAAGTACCTTCCATAGTTGGGGCTTCCTCGTTTGCCCGCTGATAGGTGTAATAAAGCTGTCCGTTACTGTCGCGGTCAACGGTCATCTTGTTTGGCATCAGCGGATACAGAGCCACGACTTCGCCTTTACCGTTACGGATAATTTGTGCGTAGGCGTTACCCCAAAGAAGCAGGTGCGTCATTAAGGTTTCGCGGAACACAAAAGAACTCATTTCCGGGTTCGGTTCATCGTGAAGCAGAAGGTAAAGCGGATGATCCACAGCCTTTTCTTTACCACCCGTGTCGGTGTACTTGTAAAGGTGGAGTGGTAGTCCCGCCACCGCTTCAGCAAGTATCCTCACGCAGGAATAAACAGCGGTCATTTGCATTGCTGACCGTTCGTTTACAGGTTTGCCGGAAGTTGAACCACCCATAAAAAAGGTGTAGGAACTGCCGACCGTTCTGTTTTGGGGCTTGTCTCTGGATTTGAATAATCCTGAAAAGATACCCATTGTGATTCACTCCCTTCATATAAACAAAATGCCTCGGTCGTTATAAACCGAAGCGGTAGTATCATTGCCACAGCGGATTGCTCGGTCGAGTGCCATTATGGTGGCAACCGCGCCGTCAATTTTCTCTGTGGATTTTTCTTTGTCCGGCTTGATGTTACCCGCCGGGTCGGTACGAATGAAGATATTATCCATCATCCAACGGAGAACGGGATGTCCACCGTGGGCAACCTTCTCCTCAAGAACCAGTTTCATCAGTTCCTTTGTGGGTGGGGACATATCCTTAAAACCCTGTCCAAACGGGACCACCGTAAAGCCCATACCCTCAAGGTTCTGTACCATCTGCACAGCACCCCAACGGTCAAAGGCAATCTCACGGATATTAAAACGCTCACCGAGCCGTTCTATAAACTTCTCGATGTAACCGTAGTGAACCACATTGCCCTCGGTGGTCTGCAGGAAACCTTGACGCTCCCACACATCGTATGGCACGTGGTCTCTGCGGACACGGAGGTCGATGTTATCTTCGGGTATCCAAAAGTACGGCAAAATGATATATTTGTCGTCCTCGTCGGTAGGCGGAAAAACAAGCACCAATGCTGTGATGTCCGTTGTGGAAGAAAGGTCAAGACCGCCGTAGCAGACACGGCCTTCCAGGTCATCTTCGTTTGTGGCGAAGGCACACTTATCCCATTTTTCCATCGGCATCCAACGCACCGCTTGCTTCACCCACTGGTTGAGTCGCAACTGTCGGAAGGAGTTCTCTTCACCGGGGTTCTGCTTTGCGGACTCACAGGCATCACGCACCTTGTCTATCGCAACGGTGATGCCGAGAGATGGATTTGCCTTTTTCCAGGTGGCGGGGTCTGTCCAATCGTCGGACTCGTCCGCACCATAGATTACGGGATAGAAGGTGTGGTCTATTTTTCTGCCCTCGATGATGTCCTTTGCCTTTTGGTGGATCTCATAGCAGATGGACTTGGTGTCGTTACCTGCTGTGGTAATGAGGAAGTACAGCGGTTGCATACGAGCATCGCCGGAGCCCTTGGTCATAACATCAAACAGCTTTCGGTTTGGCTGCGTGTGCAACTCATCAAAGACAACACCGTGGGTATTGAAGCCGTGCTTATTACCAACGTCAGCAGAAAGCACCTGGTAGATACTTCCCGTAGGCTGATAGATAAGCCGTTTCTGTGAATCGAGAATTTTTACTCGTTTTGCCAATGCCGGACACATACGAACCATATCGGCAGCCACGTTAAAAACGATGGAAGCCTGCTGTCTATCGGCAGCACAGCCGTAGACCTCGGCACGTTCCTCACCATCACCGCAAGTAAGAAGCAAAGCAACGGCGGCAGCCAGTTCAGACTTGCCTTGCTTTTTGGGGATTTCAATGTAGGCGGTATTGAACTGTCGGTAGCCGTTGGGCTTCAGCGTTCCGAAGATGTCTCGAATGATCTGCTCTTGCCAATCGATAAGTTCAAAGGGCTTTCTTGCCCAGGTACCTTTGGTGTGGCAGAGGCATTCAATAAAGCCGACCGCATAGTCAGCGGAAGTCTTATCGTAATAAGACCCCTTCGCCATAAAGCGGGTCGGCTTATACTTTTTCAGTTTTCTGATATGCGGTCACCTCCTAAAAAAGGGTATAAAAAAACAGCCCTACGGCTGTAACGAGGAACAGAGCCTCTCGGCTCTATCCCAGGGATATTGGGTTTTGGTTATTTTTGCAGTTGCTCAAAGCACCATTTCAGTGCGGACCCGTTATCTTTGAAAGTTTCCTCGGCAACCGACCAAGGAACAAGTCGGCATTCAATATCGCCAAGTCCTGTGTCTTCCGGGAACTCGATGAACTCGTAGATTTCAGCGGTGAATCCGCCTTTCCAACTGATGTCCGTTACAAGAACCTTGTCGCCGTACTGAACAACCGCTCCGTAGGATGCAGAAACATTAAGCTGTAGCTTTTCAATGGTGGTGAAGATGTCTTTTTCCATTGTTCCGTCCTCCTTAAATGCTCATCATATGGATGGCAGGAACTTTCGCTCTTTCGTTTGTCGCCCAATCAGTGTAGTTTGCGTTGACCTCGGTGATGCCCGCCATCTTGAAACCTTGCTTATCAAAGGCAGCGAGGGTGGAAATCAAACTTGAGAAGGTGCTGCTGATGGTGAATTCGGCAATGCCGTTCTGGCGGAAGGTCTCTGCGATAGCCTCTACATCCTCATCCCAAATGACCTCGGAGAAGTCGATGAGGTCGTTTTCTGCATCGATGCTCTTGCGGTAGGCCCAGAATGCGGTAGAGTTGATGCCCCAATCCTTAAGGCTGTTTGCTTTCTCCTCAATGGCTCTTTCAAAAAGTGTAATCTTTGTCATAGTGTGTTCCTCCGTTCGTTTTGTTGTGAGTGTATATTACCGTCATTCCCGGCATATATCCAGTCATTTTGCGATAATATAGTACACAATCATTTGCACACTATATGGGCGGTAATTGTGTAGATTATGCCTCGCCCGTAAAGATGAAGTGCACATACTCCTTGCGGTGGTCTTCCAGGTAATTGACCAGTTCGTAGTAGCCTGCATCAAAGGCAATCCGCTGCACAGCGGTGATGTCAAACATATTCGTCAGCCCCGTGGCTCTAACAGCCAGGATCTGCTCACGGATTTCTTCACTCATCTTTGGTATCCTCGCATTCCGTATAACCCTCAAGCAACTGAAGGTAAATGTTTGTGTATCGATCACGTTCAGAACCCTCGCAGGCGGTCATACCTTCCAGGTAGAAAGCAATGGCTTCGGCTCTTGAATCCCACACCTTTTCCTCACCATAGCAGGTGACTTTTACGGAATCAAGGCGCTTGCAAGAATCCTCACCATAGACCACACCGAGGGAAGAACCGCAATCCCAACGCACGTGGATCGTGCCTGCATCGTCAACGGATACAACCGTGCCTTTACAGCCTGGGACCAAGCGTGTGTTGTAAGGGTCATCCATATGAACCAACTCGACTCGGCAGCCTTTGGGGTATTCCTCACGGAGTCTTTTGAGGGTTTCTTCTCTAATACCGAACATTATTCATACACCTCCTGTTCGTTGGGCTTGCCACTTTTGAAAGCGGAAGAGCCGGAAAGGTTGTGGAGCAGAATCTTACGCTCGGTTTTAAACTCGTCCCCAATGAAACCCAGGCGAAGGAGGAAGCATCGAAAAGCGTACTTTTCGTTGTCGACATCTTTTTCCTTTGCATTGACTCGCTTTTGATTACGTGCCATTTCGCAGAGTTTGCAAATGAAGGTGTCGTAGGCTTTGAGTTCTTCGGGTGTGGGCATTCCGGGAAACCAAGGGAAGCTGACCTTTGTTTCGGTAACCTCAATGGGAAGTTCTTCTGCACCCAGGGCTTTGCGAATGAGGTTTCCTTTGGCAGCCACGATGCTTTTGAGGTTTTCAAGGTTGGCATCGGTGAACAGGCTCTTGGGCATCGAAATGCAAACCCCGGTGGGTTCTTCCGCTTCGGCACTGATGTCGGATTCAAAACCCTCATCGTAAAGATGCTCAAGCAATCTTTCGATAACCTCGCTGTCAGCACGGTCATCAAAAATGAGGTTGCCGTCCTTGTCGATGGTGAAGTAGTCCACCTCGTAGGCGAAGCTGGGTGCGCCCTTGTACTTAACTTCCTCACCGAGCCATTTGGCAATGGTGAGTACCATGCGTTTGCGTTCCTTTCCGGGAACATTGAATTTGATTGTCATTGTGAGTACCTCCTTGTTTTTTTGGTAGTCACATATTACCGTCAAGTGCGACATATATCCAGTTATATCTGCACATTTGGGGTGTAGATTAATCGGCCGTATAATCGGCTTTATTTTGTGTACACCACACAATGCCGGAAAGCACAAAAAACACGCAAGGCAATGCGACACCGTTGCCCCACATCTTATATTCGGCAGCATCGGAATGCGGATCTAAAAGCCACTTCTTAATCTGCTTGAGGGTCTTGGGCTTTGTGGATGTACCCATAATCTTGCGGTGGGTTTCAAAAACATCGTACCAATAACGGATATCCTCCATCGTAGGTTCTGCGATGCCGAGGTCATCACACCACCAATCCGGGAAGCCTTGGAGTCTGGCACACTCGGTAGGCGTGAGCCTGCGGACGGTATAGGTTGCTTCAACCACACCGTTATGGTGTCCGGGGCAAGTTCCGTTCACGAGAGTATTGCCGCAATCCTCAAGGAAGTACTGTCCCACATCACGAGTAGCGGAGGGGTCAAATCCATACGGGGTGGCAACCGCACCAGGACCTTTTGCCACGAGAGTCGGCTGCGTTTCTTCGGATACGGTTGGTGTGAACTGCGCGTTCTTACCCTGGTTAAAAGCATCTCTGCCAATACCATAGACGGGTTCGGTTACCACAGTTGCATCCTTATAATCCCTCGACAATAATGTCGGTGCCATATCCTTTGATATTTGGGCATAGCTGCCCGTGGTCATTGCATAGACAGCGTGGCGATCAACGGTGTTTAAGGTGTACATCACATCGGATTCCTTATATCCATCTCCCTTGTGTGAAGGGCGTGCGCCATTGCCTTCAATAACAATTGTACCGCCTTCAACACAAACGGCAGGTTCACCACCGTGGGTGCAAGCAAGGGTCGGAGAAACATTCTCGCTGACACTGCAGGAACTTTTACCACCACCTTGGTCGACGCACACCACAGCAATACCACCTTGATTGCAACCGGGGTTTCCACCATTGCCATCAAGGGTGCGAGAGGTGTCTGCCTCATAAATCCCACTGTGAGGATTTGCAGACTTCATTGCGTTGCTGTCCTTGGCACTGATACCATAAGCCTGGATGACACAGTTAAAGTGGTTTTTATCCGGCATTCGCTGATTTCCGCCTGCGTTGTGTGCGGTTAAGGTAGAGACAGTTTGACCACCATCCCAGGTGCAAGCATCACTCATAACGAGAGGCACGTTGCCACCGCCGGTCCCCATACGGGAAGTGAGGGTCTGTACCTTATCATCATCCGAAATGGTAACACGGCTGTCAGCGGGATGGTTTTCTAAAGCAACCGCAGCCGGAACAACTCCGGCACGAAGCGTCGGTGAGGTTTCTTCTTCGTAACCAATGGTTCTGCTTTTAGCTGAATGCTCAGTGCAGAACCCGGCAGATTCCATCACTACGGGAGGATGGTGTGCCTCAGCTCGAAGCGTTGCGGTTACATCATCAGTGACATCCATTCGGTTACCACCCTGGTCGTTTAGACAGATGCTTGCCGTTCCAGTGCGAAGCGAAGCACGGCAGGCAGTTCCTTTCCACGCACGGAAGCTCTCCGAAGAATACCTTGACAAGCCTTCTGACTTAAAAAGTATGTCGGGGGCACTCCTACCTGCAAAATCTGCGACAAGGTAGATCCGGCGTCTGCGTTGGGGGACTCCCCAATATTGAGCATCGAGAGTTCGGTAAGCAACGCTGAATCCGTCTCCCAGGTATGCGTCTGCGTAAGGCCATCTGCCTTTTTCAGGCATAGGCACCTCGGTGTCCGGCTCTGCGATACCGATGACCGCTTCGAGGACGGCTTTGAAGTCTTCGCCGCCGTTTGAGGAGAAGGCGCCGGGGACATTCTCCCACACGATGTATCTTGGGTATTTACCATTTGTGGCACTCCTCATTTCTTTAATAATGCGGATGGCTTGATAGAACAGCACGGATTGCTGACCTTCCAGACCGGCTCGTTTTCCCGCCACCGACATATCGGTGCAAGGAGAGCCGAAGGTGATAATGTCCACGGGTTCAATCTTCCCGCCATCCATAGTGGAGATATCACCATAGTGTTTCATAAAGGGCAGCCGCTTGGTGGTTACCCTAATAGGAAACGGCTCGATTTCCGAAGCCCACACAGGAGTGATGCCGGAAAGCAAGCCGCCCAAAGGAAAACCACCCGAGCCATCAAAAAGGCTGCCCAGGGTGAGTTTTTGATTCATATCTTATCCCTCGAATTTCATATCAAAATAAAATGCGACTTCCGGGAATGCTTTCTCGAAGTCGCACACATATTTATAGCAGGCACTGTCGAGACCGTTGCTGATCGCAAACTCTCGAAGGCTCTTTTTCTTGTAGAACCCAGGCTGATTACACCATCTTGCGATTGTGATATACAAGCCTCGGTAGGGACTATCCATATAGCGGTTAAACCGCATCACATACGGCAGACACCTATGACGCATTAAAGTCGCAATGCGTCGAAAAAGGTCGAAAATATCTTGCTGCCAAAACGCACTGTCCCATTTATCAGTACGGTCAAAACCGCAGAAGCAGTAAAACTTCATAACAGCGTTGGTGTACTGGCGGGCAAGGATAATTTTCTGTTCGATGATTTCGGCATCGGCAACGTTATCGAAAGCGAAAATGTAATCGCCATCATACTTGCTGCCGAACAGCATCTCGCATTTTTCTGCTGTCAGTAATCTTTCATCCAGACCTTGCTTAAACTGAAAGGGCTTATTTGTCCGTTGCAGTTCTGAGAGCATTTCCTTCCAGGCAGGACAGCCAAAGAAGTTATCGTCCAACAGGCATATCTTTTTCCGTGCCGGATCTAAAAACTCGGTCAAGGGGCTGTGCCTCTGGACGCGGTCATAGTTGCGGTTAACACAAAAAGAGCATTTACGGAAACAGCCCCTGGTCAGAAAGCCTATGGAGTAGTCTGTGTAATAAGAATACTCGCGGGGTTTACCACCCTGTATCAGCATTTCTTCAACCCAGGGTTCATACAGCGTATAATCCGGCATTCCGTGTTCGACCTCGAAAGGTAGCACCGGGGCTTTATCATAAAAGAACCCCGTGCCGCCATATTCGATATTGGGAAGCCCAAGAACCCACTCCGGCACTTCGGTATCGGTGAATACTTTGGAGAGATAGATTTTATCGTATCCGTCCAATGCACGATATTCCGTGACCAGGGTAACCGCATCACCGAGGCATTTGTGGTAGCCGGAGATTTTCATACAAGCAAGGTTCGGAAAGCGGTGCCGTTTGCGACCAATTAGGTCAGCATCAATCACCGCTATCTTCATTGAACACCTCTTCGTATTTGTAGGTCAAACCATCACGCTGAACAGTTACCCCATCGGAAGAGCCGACCTGTTCAATGTACCGCTTCACGATAACATCGCAGAACTTTTCGTCCAACTCAATGGTGTAGCAAATGCGGTCGGTCTGTTCACAGGTGATGAGCGTACTGCCGGAGCCACCAAAGGGGTCAAGAACCACGGCATTGCTCATCGTGGAATTCATAATGGGATAAGCCAACAGAGGGATGGGTTTCATTGTGGGGTGATCACCATTCTTTTTGGGTTTGTCGAACTCCCAAATGGTGGTCTCTTTTCTGCCGGTGTACCACTGATGCTTTCCGTTTTTCTTCCAACCATAAAGGCAGGGTTCGTGCTGCCACTGATAAGGAGAACGGCCAAGCACCAGGGATTGCTTTTTCCAAATGCAACAGCCGGACAAATAAAAACCCGCATCGGCAAAAGCCCTGCGGAAGTTCAGACCCTCGGTGTCTGCGTGGAACACATAGATAGAAGCATCGTCCGCCATCGCGAAGTGCATCTGCGTGTACGCATCCAGGAGAAAGTTATAAAAGGCTTCATCAGCCATATTGTCGTTTTTGATTTTGCCCGCACTGCCTTCGTAGTTGACGTTGTAAGGCGGGTCGGTAATGACCAAGTTTGCTTTGACACCGCCCATCAGAAGATCGTAGGTTTCTTCCTTGGTGCTGTCACCGCAAACGAGGCGGTGTCTGCCAAGGGACCAAACATCACCCGCCTTGGAGAAGGTAGGCTTCTGAAGTTCCGTATCAACATCGAACTCGTCATCTTTGATACCGTCCTTGAGGGTATCCTTAAAGAGGTCATCGATTTCGGCAGGCTCAAAACCAGTAAGGGAAACATCGAAGTCAGCACCCTGGAGGTCTGCGATGAGCAGAGCAAGTTTATCCTTGTCCCAATCACCGCTGATTTTGTTGAGGGCAATGTTGAGAGCCTTTTCTTGACTCTCATCCATTTCCACAACAACGCACTCGACTTCGGTGATGCCCATATCCATCAGCACCTTCAAACGCTGATGGCCACCGACAACGCGCCCCGTGGTCTTGTTCCAAATGACGGGTTCGACATAGCCGAACTGCTCAATGGGGCGTTTCAGCTTTTCATATTCCGCATCACCGGGCTTTAGGTCTTTACGGGGGTTGTAATCGGCAGGCAGTAAGTCCGCTGTGTTTTTCTTTTCAATCAGCATACGAGACCCCACTCGGCAAATGCCTCAAAGCCGCCAACCGACTTAATGTAGGCTCTTGCCGTTTCCACGATTTCTTCGTAAGGGATACCGTCCACAGTTTCATCACCGATGGCGCAGAACAGTTCGACAGGCTTGCCGGTTCTCTGTGCTTCCAGGAAAGCATAGATATTCACGCTGACGTCTGCTTTGGACAGATCCTTGCCGTGCAGACCACCGCCAGTAACGGAGTCAGCCATATCGCTGCCCAGCTTGCGGTTGGTAGCACCGGTGTCAACATCCGTGCCACCCGTCCAATCACCGAGAGGGTTGATTTGACCGTTGGGATATAAGGACTTGAGGTCTGCGGTTGCAGCATTGCTCTGGCAAATTATGAGGTCTGCCTCATTGACAATGTACTTCCCATCGAAGGGGAAGCGTTTGTAGATGTCCTTTGCGATTGCCACAAGTGCTTTCTGCTCATCGGTAACCGGCACACCTTTGAAGATGCCGTTATCACCGCAGCGGATACTGTCAGCCTGGTTACGAGCAAGGTGTGCATCCTGGGGTACGATTACGATATTGCACATAAGGTTACCACCGATACGGACGATTGCCTTTGCAACATCAGCCCTATCAATGGGAGCAGAGGTTTCGATGATAGCGTGGCAGGTGCCGTGGCCGATAAGAACCTCAACAGCAACCTTGGGGTTTTCTTGAACAGCGTATGCCAGGTCAACGATTGCTCCGGCAATTCTGTCAGCCACCTTATCCGGGTGGGCGGGATTTACTTTTTCAAACATATCATTTTCCTTTCCGAGCAGTAAGTAACCGCTCCATGAGATCGTCCTGGGGAGAGGCTCCGCCATACTCCACAGAACAGTTTTCTTTAACGATTTGATAGATTTGATACCAAACCTGGTTGACTTGCTTCATATAGGTTTGGCTCATCGCAACGTAAGGTGATGCGATTGCATTGCCGGTTGTGGGATGCTTTGCAAGGAAGCCGTATTCAGAAATGCATTCCTCACACTGAATCCAACGACTGACACTCATTGCGTATTGCTCGATAAGCTGGTTGTTTACTAACTGTTCGCAGTTACGAGCCTTCAGCCAAGCGTAGGTGTCACGATAGACCTCTTCGGCACAGAAATCCTTGCCGTTTTTCTGTTTTGCCTTCAAATACTCCTTTACAGGCGGAACTTCCACACCTTCAAAGTCCACAGGTGCGGGCAGAATCATAGCGTTTTCAAGCCTTCCGTCTGCGATTTTGTCGACTAAAGCCTTGGGTTTTCTACCCGAGCCGACCCTGGAACCACCTCGTGCAGTTCCGTCTTTTGCCATAAATTTCACCTCCTGGGGTTAATACCCCGTTTGATTTCCCGTTTTTTCACACGAAGCCCCACGCCCGTTGCACGATTATTTAGTCGTAGAGATTTTGATACCCCCACCGGGGGGGGCGGGGCGGCACAATGAAAAAAGACACAACCTCACTGGTTGTGCCAACGGTCACCACGCTCGGCGTGGATTTTTGCGTGACAAGCTTTACACAAAGCAATTAAATTGTCTCTTGCGTGAGTTCCTCCATCAGCAAGCGGTAGCTTGTGGTGTACTTCTTCTGTCGGCACAAGTCTGCCGTGCTGCTGACACACCTCACAGAGAGGGTGTTGCTCCACATAGCTGTCACGGATGCGTTTCCAGGCTCTGCCGTACCTACGGCGTACAGCCGGGTCTCGGTCATACTTCTCGTAGCGTTTGGCTTCAGCCTTTGCGTGTTCCTCACAGAACCTTCCGTCCGTTAGCTTTGGACATCCGGGATAGGAACACGGTCGTTTCGGCTTTCTTGGCATTGGTTCACCTCCTGCGGAAGAGTTCTCGCACTTTGTATTTGAGGATGTACCATAGCTGTTCCATATAGCCGACTTTACGGTAGCCCATACAGGTCCTCCTTTCTGTGGGCATAAGAAAAGCCCCACGGGATTGCTCCCATGAGGCTGTCCTTTATTCTCTTTCGCCAATTATATCATACCACAAGATGGGCTATGACAAACAGTGACATTTAGTGACAAGATGCAGGAAGTTGCACTTTTTCCAATGCTTCTTCGTGGATGCGGTAAAGGTGGCGGACATTGTAGCCCATATCCACACCGATCTGCTCCCAGGTATGGAAACAGAGGTAACGCTTCTCCAGAAGGATTTGGTACTCGGTGTTTTCCACAGCTTTGATGACACCCACGATTTCACGCTTCAGTTCCACCAGGGAGTCGATGTCCCGGTTGATTTCTTCTTGCAGGTCGATAATCTTGCACACGGCATCTGCCATAGTGGAACTACCACGGTTGGGGTTTCTCGGCATACCAGTTAAGGTAGCGGTACATTTGGTGGCAAGGTCGTTGAGAGAAGCCACCTGGGCAATCTTCGCATCGATACGTTGGTCGAGACGGTATGCTTGGGACAGATATTCTTTTGCTGTCATCACGCCACCTCCTGGAGAACCATTCGGCGGACACCGTTAATAAGGTACTCACCATCAAGGTCTGTCAGTGTTCCGTACCAGCCGGAACGGAAGAAACGCTCAAGGCTTTTGACCTCGTCTGCGTATTCCTTGTTGTGGGGATGCTTACTGTGGGCTTTGAGTGCTTTTTTGTAGTCTTTTACGGCCAGTTCTACAATGGCGTTGGCTAATGCCTGATAAGGGTTCATATTCGTACCTCCGATATTTTGATTTCCTCGGATTGGCACGGATTGTCGTAGATTGTCTTATTTTTTCAAGTCCGCTTTTACGGCATCAATAAGTGCCGTCTGTGTATGCTCCTTGTGAGAGAGGGCTTTTATGACGCGGTCATCAATGGTGCCCTTGGTAACGATGTGCTGTACCACAACGGTGCTGTCGGTTTGACCTTGCCGCCACAAGCGGGCAACTGTCTGTTGGTAAAGTTCCAAACTCCAAGTCAGCCCAAACCACACAAGAGTCGAACCGCCGGATTGGAGGTTGAGTCCGTGACCTGCGGAAGCCGGGTGGATAAGAGCCACCGGGATTTCTCCGTTATTCCATCTGCGGATACTGTCGGTATCGTCAAGCCGGGAAAACGGGATGTGCAGTTTTTTCAGCCTTGCGGATATGCGTTCAAAATCGTGTTTGAACCAATAAGCCACGAGAAGCGGTTTGCCGTTGGCGGCTTCAATAATATCCTCCAACGCATCCAACTTCTGATCGTGGATGTGGATGGTTTCACCGCTGTCATCGTAAATTGCACCGTTTGCCATTTGCGACAGCTTGTTGGAAAGGGATGCTGCGTTGGCGGCTGTGATTTCCGCTTCACCCAGGGAAAGCACCAGTTCTTGTTTGAGGTCATCGTATTTCTGCTGTTCCTCTTCGGAAAGCTGAACCTTGTACTCACTTGAGATAAGTTCCGGCATTTGCAGATGTTCGGTGGCTTTCATTGAAATGGTGATGTCGGATATTCTGTTGTAGATGGCTTCCTCTGCATACGGCAGCGGTTTGTAGGAGTAGATGATTTGCCCGTTCCGCTTATCTGGCATAAAGTAGTCGGTGCGGTACTGTGTGATGAACCGACCCAACCGCTGACCTAAATCCATCAAACGGAACTGTGCCCACAGATCCATAAGACCGTTGGGAGCGGGTGTGCCTGTGAGTCCTACGATGCGACCGACCTTGGGGCGAACCTTCATCAAGGAACGGAAGCGTTTTGTGTTGTGGTTCTTGAAAGAGGACAGTTCGTCAATGACCACCATATCGTAGTCAAAAGGAAGCCCGCTTTCCTCAATGAGCCACTGGATATTTTCACGGTTGATGATGTAAATGTCAGCCTTTCGCATTAAGGCGGCTTTTCGTTGTGCTTCTGTGCCGACAGCCACGGAGCAGATGAGGCACTGTAGGTGATCCCACTTATCAGCCTCCGCTGTCCATGTGTCCCGTGCTACACGAAGGGGTGCGATAACGAGAACCTTGTAAACCTCGAAGCTGTCAAAAAGTAGGTTTTTGATAGCGGTGAGTGTGATGCTCGTTTTGCCAAGACCCATATCGAGAAAGACGGTGGCAATGGGATGGGACTCGATGTATTCGATGGCGTATGCCTGGTAGTTATGCGGTGCGTATTTCATCAAGTATCCCCCCAATCTGTTCTGCGTTGTCCAGGACGTAAACCTTAAAGCCTAACCCCCGGAGAAGTTTGTGCCGTGCTATTTGCAAAGGACGTGGGGCTTTACCCGGTGCCTTAACTTCCACGAAAGCCATACGACCATCCGGCATTAATACGATGCGGTCGGGCATTCCGTCGAAACCCGGAGACACGAACTTTGGACAGATGCCGCCCTGCTTTTTTACCATCAGCGTTAATTTTTGCTCGATTACTTTTTCTCTCATAATGCTTGCTCCTGCTTGGATTTTTGGACTTGGTGCAAGGTGTATCAATGTCATTTACCAAACTTTCTCTTAGGACTAATTTTTTTGTCCTAAAGGGACTTTTTGAAATTGACCTTGATACACCTTGTCATAGCCCCTCGTTACGACAGGAAATCCCCGTCGTCTGTCTTAAGTTGTAAGCCCTTAAAATACCGCTTTCTGTTCTGTACGACACGCTTAAACCCGGCGTTTTCGAGGGCAAGATAGAAGTCTGCGGTGTTACGCACATACTCATTGCAATCAATGCAGTGGTTGCGGTATGCCTGGTAGAGAGTGCTGGAACTTTCTTTGAAGCTGTCACCGACATCGCACTTCTCATCGAGGAAGTTACCGAACCAATCATTCTGTGCGCGGTAGTCATCAATGGCTTTCTGCACCACAGCCGGAACTGGGAATTTGTAACCCAGGTCAATGACACGCTTTGCCCCCTCGATAATCCAGGCGAGAATGCTTTCTCCTGCGTTCTGATACAGATAGTCGCCGTAGTTCTTGATATCGCTCTTGCCCTCAATCTTGGCATTGAACGGAATAACGATAAGACGTCGCCAAATACCGTCATCGGAGGCACTCACCCTGGGAAGGTGATTGGTATAAAGGACAAGGCTGTGGCTCGGTGAGAAACTGAACGGGTCCTTATATTTCTTTTCAGCGAAAATATCATCGGTGGAGCATAACTGCTTGACCGTGGAATCGTTAAGACGAGCGCCTTCCTGCATCTCGGCTGCAATGAGCAGACGCTTACCCTTAACCTCTGCCATTTCCGGCTTCACGTTACGGCGGCAACCGAAGGTCAGCGTATCAGCGGATACATTACCACTGTAAAGACCGAGGACACGGGAGATGGAGTTCCAGAAGGTGGACTTGCCGTTACGACCACAGCCGTATGCGATGATGAGGGCTTCGACCTCAACCTTGCCGATGGCAGCAAGACCGCAGATGTTCTGCACATACTCGATAAGCACCTGGTCACCACAGAAAATGGTGTCAAGGCAATCAAGCCAGATCTGCTTACCTTTATCACCGGGAGAAACAGTGGTGATTTTGGTAATGAAGTCTTCCGGGGAATGTTCTCTTGCGCCTGCCATACCAAGACGAAGGTCATAGGTGGCATTGGGAGTACAGAGCAAGAACGGATTCGAGTCCAGTTCCTGGGGAGTGATTTCAATCATCGGACGGGACTCTTTCAGCGTTGCAGTGATATTTTTGGATGCACGGCGCTGAATGACAAAGCCCTGGTATGCCTTTGCTGCCAGCAAGGCACGGTAGGCTTCCATCTGTGCTTCATTCATCAGTGTTTCTGCCTTTGCCTTTGTGGTATTGGCAAGGATATCCTGTCCGCCATTTTCGGTAAGGGTTGCAAAAGCGGTCTGGAAATCGCGGTTAGCTTCATTAAGCTGTCTTCGAGTCAGTTCGTGGGCAACAGCCTGGGCACCGGGTTCGGTTTCCTGCCAATAATGACCGCAGTAGCGGATATAGTGGGTCGCAGGAGAATAACGCAGTTCCCCGGAGAAGTGCTTTGCCAACACTTCCGCTTGGCCTACATCGGAGAAGTCCTCCGGCTTATAGGTAGTGTCATCGTTGTAAACTTCGGGAGAAATATAGCCGTCCTGCATCTGCACCTTGGCATAGAACTTCTGTGCCGAGTGCCAAATGGTCATCAGTTCCTGCTGATCAAGCGGAGGGGTGCATTTTTCTGCTTCCTCCAAGAAGCAGTTCAGTGCGGTTTCGTTATCGCCGTACTTCTTGATGACGCGACCGGCAAAGCGGGACATCGTTGCGTTACGGCTTCCTTCGGAAATGGTGGTAACACGCTGACCGTTGTTTGCCATATCCGCATCGAAATCCTCTGCGGACAGGAACTCACTCAAAGTCATATCTCCCTCGATGATTTCCACTTCCGGGGCTGCGGTGCCAAAGAAGAAACGAGCAGCATCCAGGGCTTTGGAATCAAAGTACGGGAAAATGGTGTTGACCAACTTCTTCATTTCGCTGTAAGCGGAAGCATCGGTCATCCCGTCAATGGGAAACAGAACGTGGAATTTGGGGCGTGCGGCTTTGCCGTTCTTTTCACGCATATGGGAACGGCTGTAGTGAACCGCAAAAGTAATGCCGGGGAATGCCTTCTTGACATCTTCCACGGTTACCCAATCGGCAGGGTTCTCGGAGTGGTCATTGTCACAATCCACGGGCAGACAATCCGAGCCGATGAAGTTATCACCGTTGCGATAGCAGTTCAGATATTCGGCACAGACATAGTCTTTTTTGACAGCTTCGGTAAGGGTGGCGGCATCCGTAACCTCGAACTTGTGAGGATAGGAGCAGTTGCTGGGTGCGCCAATGAAATCGGCACTAAACAGAGTGAACATCATTTGAATACCTCCTCGCAGGTTTCGGTGAAGTAACGCAAGCGGTAATTCTTCCACTTGGCTCTTTTAATTTCTGCTTCCATTCCGGCAGAGATGCGGTCACCAAAGACCCACACCTCGCTGCACTTGCTCATAATGGCATTGCCGAAGAACAAGCCAAGCTGACGCTCTTTGGCATTGTTATCATTCAAAAACTGCGGAAACAGCAGGTGTGGTGCAACGGGTATGTAACCCTTATCCACTGCAAAGCGGCTGTAATTTCGTGCGTTTTCGACATTCTTCGACACATCCCCGGCATAAGGAGAGCAGATATACACGATGGGACGGAAGGCACGGAGTGCTTTCTCTTCTTTTTCTACGGTTGTCATAGCTTCATAAGCGGTGGGGTCGTAGTAACCCTCGCTGTTAAACTTGTTTATACTCATTGGATTTACCTCGTTAGTCTTTCTTGTAAAAATCGGTCTCGTACCCATCGGCACGAAGCTGAAGCCCCTTTGCCCAGGGCGGGGTTCGACCCATTTGGTCGCAAACGGCGTCAAGGGACATCCGTGGATCTGCCTCTATGACCACTTCATCGTGGATGTGCATCACGATGGAACAGTGCCTTAAGGTCTGCATCGCATAGCAGAGAATATCTCTCGCAGTTGCCTGCACAATGTTCTCCACGAACTTGGGGCCGTAGCTGTCCAGGCGTTCCCACTTTTTTGTCCCACCGACACCCTCGTAAGTGATGCAATCGCCACCGAACTTATTAGTGCCAATTTTGGGCTTCACATAGGCAAGCTGTCTGCCGGAAGGGAGCGTTATAAAGAGCATTCCACTTCTGCAGGAGAAGGTAATGCCGTGGGTTTCATTGGTGTGCTTGAAGCGGACAGCTTCCATTGCTGCACGGTCAACATCCCACCACAGTTTTGTTATCATCGGGTTCGCCTGTCGCCAAGCATCCACCAGGGGCGGGAGTTCCTCTTCGGAAAGTCCCATCTCCAAAGCACCCATCGCTTTCAGGGCACCAACCGAACCGCCATAACCGAGGGCGAGTTCTGCGATTTTGCCTTTCTGGCGAAGGTGTCCGTTGATGCCGTGCTTTTCTACAGGAACACCGAACATCTGTGAAGCAGAAGCACAGTAAATGTCTTTGCCTTCTGCAAATACTTTCTGCCGCCATTCTTCTCCGGCAAGCCACGCAATAACACGAGCCTCAATAGCAGAAAAGTCTGCCACGATCAGCTTCGCACCTTCGCGGGGAACGAAAGCGGTACGGATAAGTTGGGAAAGCGTGTCAGGGACATCATCAAAGAAGAACTCCACGGCATCGAAGTCCCCATCACGGACGAGACCACGTGCATCGGCAAGGTTAGTAAGGTGGTTTTGAGGGAGATTTTGCATTTGAATAATTCTGCCTGCCCATCTGCCGGTGCGGTTTGCACCATAAAACTGAAACATACCTCTGGCACGACCATCGCCACATACAGCGGTTTCCATAGCCTGGTATTTCTTTACCGAAGATTTGGCAAGTTGCTGACGGAGTGTTAAAACTCTCCGCATTTCCGGGGATGCCGTTTTCAGCATTTCAGCTACAGCCTTTTTACCGAGGGTGTCGGTTTCCAGGCCGTTGTCAGCAAGCCACAGTTTCATCTGCTGCACCGAGTTTGGGTTCTCCAAAGCGGTCAGTTCTTTCATCGCGGTAGTCAGTTCAGAACGAGAACGAGCATCCAGGGCAATAGCCTGTTTAACGAGTTCCATATCCAAAGCCACACCACGGTCGTTAATCTCCTGGTCGTGGTGGTATTCGTCCCACACGCTTTCCGGCACGGGATAGTTTGCAAGGCGGTCTTGAATTGCCATCTCGACCTCTACATCGCGGACATTGTACTTTTTGAAGTTGAGCCACTTATCTGGGGCGTGTGCCGGGAGATTACGGGTTCGCTGACCATTTGTTTTTGTAGGTGCACAGGGTTGACAGAAATACTTAATAAGGTCTTTGCCCTCGGTCAGCTTCTGCTTTTCAAGACCCAACACAGTACCGACGCCTTCCAAGGAAAGCGGAAGCCCCATCGTGGCTGCCCAAATCATCGAGCATCTCCACGAACAAGGGTCGATGTAGTCCCCGGTGGGATACCCTAAATAGCGGGACAGACAGATTCGTTCAAAGGAAGCGTTGAATGCCCACTTTATGACGGATTCATCTTCCAGTGCAGCGAGGATGTCCTGCGGTATGGTTTCACCGCAAGCAAGATCCACGACCTTTACGGGACCACCGTCCACGCTGTAGGAAAAGAGCAGTATTTCAAATAAGGGTGACTCAACATAGCGGTAGACACCCGTCTTGGGTAGCGGTTGGTCACTGTAGGTTTCAATATCAATTGAGATAGTTTTCACGGCTTCACATCCTTTCGCTACCCCAATAGGGTGGCAGATTGCTCCGCCACCCAGGGGTGAGTTAGATTAAGAGAGGAAATCCTCGTCGTCATCAGTTGCGAAATCGGACTCGGCACTTGCCTTGCCACCGAGGGGTTCTCCGGCACGGATAAGCTGGAGGTTATTCAAACCGCAGGCAATACCTTTATTGCCGTTGCTGTTGAAAGCGTAGAGATTGATGCTTGCACGGCCGTAAACGCCGGAGTACACCTCGGAGCGGGTCAACACGGGGTTGCGGTCAGCATCCACGATGCCGGGAGCGGTAGCGGAGTTTGCATTGATGAAGTATGCGTTGGCATAAGCGGGGTCATCGGGTCTTTCGATATCACCATCACGGAGAGGGGTCTTGATGGCAGCGAGAGGAGGTACACTCTTGCTGTTGCCCTTCAACTTGGACTGACCTTCCTGGTAAGCCGCCTCGATGGCAGCCTTAATCTTGGCAATGGTCACGGTATCGGACTTGGGGATGATGAGGCTGACACTGTACTTGGGAGTGCCGCCGTTGATGGACTTGGGCTCCCACACATTGGCATAAGACCAACGGGTGTCGGGGCCGGTGATAACTTTCATAGGGTTGTTTACTCTGGTTGCGTTATTAGACATTTTTCATTCCTCCATAAAATCGGTTTTAGCAGTATTCATTGCCGGACGCTTGTCACTCTCCGGCACGAGCGTGGGTTTGCCTTGCGGCTTTTCGATATAGGGCGCGAGTAGTTCCTCAAAGCGTGTTTTTCCGAGCAGTTTCTGCATTGCGGTTACACCGAGGACTTTTCGCTCATAGGGGTCAAAGCCTGCGCCTTCAACGGTGGCGGCAACAACGGCTTCACTGGTGTACTTGCGGTTGGATCTGCCTTCGACGAGTTTCCAACCACTCCACTCTTTACCGCTTACTGCCTGTTGTAGGGCATATTCTTTTACATCGTTTGCCCAAGCGGTAAGGGCATCGACTCTGCCGAGAATGTCGGCAACTTCCTCATCAGAGAGGAGTGCGGGTGCCTGGAATTCATAACGAGCCATTTCCAGGTTTGCGTTGGCTCTTTCACGGCACTCGGCTTTTGCTTTGCAGAAACGGCACCACTCACCGCAACTGAACTCACCTTGACCCTCAAAGGCTAACTTTGCCTTTTCGGAAAGAACACCGTCTGCCCATTCCAGTAAGGCTTTCTTGGTGGTTCGATGGATGCTTACGTTGCTTTTGCGGGGCTGGAAGATGGTCATCTGCACTTCATCGATATCGTAGATGTAGTCGATGATTTCCAACGCACCCAGGGCGTACAGCATCATCTGCGAGTTATCAACTGCGGATACTTCCACACCCTTGCCGTGCTTGTAGTCCACGATGTTGAGTGTGCCGTTTGCGATCACAACGCAATCCGCTGTACCGAAGCCCTCGTTGACCCAACGGGAGAAGTCAACCTTCTGTTCAATGAGGACGGTAGGTGTGCTGCCGGATTGTTTGGCGGCTTCCACCAGTTCGAGAACATAGGAAGCGTAGCCCTCGGCACAATCTTCCATTTCCTCGTTGTACCAGGTGAGGTTTTCGATGGGGTTTTCAGCAGGAAGCCCCAAGGCTAACTTCAAGCGGTACTCGCAAAGGGTATGGGCATCAGTGCCTTCGGCAGCGTAATCACTGCTGACGTCATCGTAGGTTTCACACAGCCTTGCGGAAGGCGGACAGTGAATCCATCTGTCCGAAGAGGAAGCCGAGAGAATTGCGTGTTTACCCGGCATTCCCAATCACCTCCGCCTCTGCAAGGATGGCTTCGTAGTGTTCTGGGGCAATCTCCGACAGCTTGGAAGCACCATACTTTTGCACCAGGGCACGAAGTTTCTTGCTGTGTTCCTTGCTCATACGGGAGATAGCCATAAGTGCGTTGCTGACCTGGTCAAAAGTAAGAGTCTGCTTATCTGCGTTCTCCGCCTGTTCGGCAGGGGCAGAAGTTTCATCCTCTTTACTGCTGAACATTTCAGCCAGGGTGTCTGCCACATCGTTAATAGTGGATGCAGCGGTTCGCAGGTCTCTGATTGCCATGTCCAATTCGCTGATTTTGCCCATTGACGGTGCCTCCTTCCTTGATTTGCTTTTCTTTCATTGCCTGGGATACTTTCTTTGCCAGACTTGCCGCCACGATGATGAAGTCGAGCAGAACATCAATCAGTTCCTCTTCTGGCGTCATCGCGGTGTTTCTCATCTCGTCCATACCTTTTCACCTCCTGGAAGGAGCCGTATCGTTTTGCCCCTTACACCCACCACTGGTCACGAGGAGTGCATTTGGGAAAAAATCAGAATAAATTTTTTAGAAAATTTCCGGGAATTCTTTTGCGAGTATTTCTCTCACTTTCTTTAAGCGGTACGCATAGGTCTTACGCCCCACACCGATTTCGGCTTCTATCTGTCTTTCGGTGAGACCTTGTTGGCGGAGTTTACCGATTTCAATTGCCTGGGGCATTAACTCATTGATCCTTTTGAAAAGTGCGGTCATTTGAATGCCGTCGGCAACGATATCTTCGATAAGCGGAGAAGGGTCTTCGAGGTTGTCCGCCCAGCGGATCTCGGTGCCGTCCTCATCGGTCGTTGTATAGTCGAGGGAAAGGCCATCACCGGCACGACGGAAAGGACAAGTGGCACAATCCATATCGCAATCCAGGCGCTTATTCTCCGGGCAAACACATCGGCCGTGACGCTGTTGCTTTCTGCGGAACACGCTGATGTCGCGGTAGTAGTTGTGAAACTCCTCTTCGGTGCAGGGAATGCGTTCCTTGGTGGAACGGATGTAGATGTAGTACTGATTGTCATTGTTTTTCATTTATTTGGCTCCTTTCAGATTTCGCAATCCGTCCAGAGCCGCTAAATCCGCAGAAACAGAAAAAGACGGCAGGGAGAGACCCACCTCTCCCACAGGGGAGATAGTAGGTCCCGCACTGCCGTCTTGCGTTCTGGCGGATTACCTTGTGTTATTTACTTATGCTGCATTGGGTAATGGGACGTTCTCAACCTTGAGTGTCCCGTCGGGGTTCGCTGTGATGCGAGTGAGACAGCCCTTTTGGACAATCTCGATAACCTTGCGGTCTCGGCTCATATCACAGACCCGCTTTCCGTTTAAGTTGCGGACCTCTTCCATTGACACTCCTCCTTTCTTTTGAAAATCATAGGGCATCACCTCCGTGAAATTTTTTCGACTTTTTTCGTTAGGTACTACCAAAATTATACTGAATGTGGTAAGATATATTCAAATCTCGTAATTTCATATCGAAACTGAATGTTTATGTCTGAAAGGAATATATCTATGTCGGAATTGAATTTTGAATTACTCCAAGAGAATATCCGGGCTTTATTGAAGAAACACGACCTTACGCAGAATGCTCTCGCAGAAATTGCCGGGATGACCCAGGCTAATGTGAGCAAGGCTCTCAATCGCAATGAATCAAAGCAGTTCACCATCGACCAGGTTTTCCGCATCGCACAGCATTTTGGAGTTTCCATAGATGAACTGGTTGGAAACAAGGCTGTGGAAAAAACAGCGTTTAGCCCCCGTGCTGTTCTCGCTTTTTTAGTTGAACTGCTAAAAACAGATAAAGCAAGGATTACAACCTGGGTAAATGAAAACGAAGAGGTCTTTGACGTCTATTATGACGGTCACGAACCTTCTTGTAGTCATGTCTACTTAAACATTGAATACCCGGCGATTTACTTCCCAAGTCATTTTGAATTTGATGCTTCTTTGGGATATGACACGCAAGAAGCCCAGGAACTCTATGCAGAGTTCAGCCAGTGTGGAAATGAAACGGCCTTCCGTGATATGAACGACATCATCAAGAAGCTGTTGCCGATGATCGCACTGTATAAGGAAAAGGAAATCCCCGAGGAAGCCTTCCAGATGATAGTGGACGGCTATCTTAGTCAGTTAAGAGGGATATAAAAATAGGGGTCGATAGAACGGGCTGTTAAAACCGTTCTATCGACCCCTATTGGTCCTTCATCAGCACCAATTTGCCGATGGTTTATACAATATTCTTTTTTACTTCCATAACGGCAAGGGTGCCGTCCTTACGCTGCTTGATTTCTGCGTTGTTGCCTCTACCGCAGATGAGGCGTACCTTTCGCATAATGTCCTTATCTGCATCGGAGGAGGTTGCCATAGGAGCAGGCTTTTTTGCTTCAGTGTGCATTACTGTCTGTTCTATCATTCAAAGTCCTCCTCATCGTATTCGGTTCGCAGATAGTCAAAATCATCAAGCACTCTCTGCGTGGTCATAAAATAGGACTCTTGCTGACCCTTTTCTGTATGCGGAAGCATAAACTCGTCAGCGATGCAGTTGTTGAGGGTATCGATGTAGATAACCGAAATATCGGTGCAGACCGTTGTTTCAGAGAATTCCTCAACGATGATGTCAAATACCTCACGGTCAAGCACCACGAGGGAGAAACGCGAAGGACGGAAAAGTTCAACCGGGTTCATAGAGATAAATACGAAGCGGGCAAACTTTTCAAAAGCCATTTGCTTTACACGAGACTTATGCACGGGATGTGCCTCATCACGGGTGACGCGAGGAGTAGCAATAATGGAATCAGCAAACCATACTTCGTCTTTCTTGCCGAAAGCCTCTGTCATAATAAGTGCATCGGGACTAAGGGCGAGGGACTTGCTAAATGTATAGCGGATGTTTCCCATTCTTACTTCTTGACCTCTGTCTAAAAGAGCCTGGACCAGGATATTACGGATGAGGTTCTCCGTATTGTCAATGTAGGAAGTTAACTTAAGGGCTTTGATGCCACTGTCCTTTTCTACGGTGTAGCCGTTAGCCTTTGCGAGAGCCTCGATGGTAACACCGCAATTAGGTGCAGCGTGTTCTGCAATAGCTTCAAGAAGTTCGGTGGAACTTGCGCCCTTATTTGTTCTCTGAATGATACGGGTAAAAGTCGAAGGGTTAACACCGCAGATGGCAGCGAAGTCCTTCATCGTGCGTCCGCCTTTGGCTGCAAGGAGCAGATCAGCGAATGCGTCTTTATCTATTTCGTGTGTCTTACGAAAAATCAGCTTCTTTTCTTTCATTTCTATCGCCTCCGTAATTGCGTGAGATTTGCTTGTGTAATTATTATACGCAAACAATACGCAAATGTCAAGCGTTTCTTCACGCAAATTTGTAAAAAGAATATGAACTCTGTTATTGGTACATCATTCCCGGCATTTTCACGCTGTGCCTGCCGTCATCCGGCATCTTGAGGTCTCCCATTAATATGCCGTAGGTAATTGCGTGTTTGCCGAATCGGCCTCGTAGTTCTTCAATAGCATCCTCCAATTTCTCTCGGCGGGTCCGCTTTTCGTTGTCCACGAACAACGTAAGTTGATCCGCTTCGTTTTGAGGTACAAGGTCAATAGCACGAACTGTTACCGCACGGACTTTGCTGCCCCAACGATAACGCTCCTGGAATAGATGAAAGGCAGCAGACCCTATTTCAGAAGGAAGTTGGGTTTTAAACGGTAACTTGCATTGGAACTGTGAGCCGAATAGGTCGTTGCCTCGAACTGCAATTTGCACTCCGCGGGCTGAAAGTTCATGAAGCCGTAAACGATGACCGACATCTTGGCAGAGTGCCAGGATAACCTTCCAGACCTCTTCCTCGTTTTCCAAGTCAGAAACGCAGGTGATTCCGTGACCTACCGATTTAACGGGAGAAACGAAGTCCCGGTGCATCACCCTGGAAGAGTCTGTTCCGTTTGCGTGCCGCCACAGAGCCACACCGTTGACTCCGAGCAGTTGCTTTAAAAAGTTAGGGTCGGTCTGCGCCACATCACCGATTGTGTGGATACCGAACTTTGCCAGTTTGGCTGTGGTGGCTCGTCCGCAGTAAATCATCTCACTGCAATGGAGAGGCCACACCTTTTCCATATAGGTATCCCTGCGGATTTCGGTTATGGCATCCGGCTTCTTCATATCACTTCCCAGCTTTGCGAAGATCTTATTATAGGAAACACCGATGCTTACGGTGAGACCTAACTCTTCACGGACAGAGCGGCGGATATCTTCAGCAATGCTCATTGCATCACCACACACCATTCGGCTGCCTGTTACATCAAGCCAACATTCATCCATGCCAAAAGGTTCAATGAGGTCGGTGTATCTTTGATAGATTGCCTGGGTTAGTTTGGAGTACTTAAGGTACTGATCGTATTGGGGCGGGACAACGATTAAGTCCTTACACAACTGCCGAGCCTCCCAATTCACCATCCCGGTCTTTATTCCTGCCTTCTTTGCCTTCTCGGATTTCGCAAGAACAATGCCGTGCCGGTCCTCTGTAGAACCGCAAACCGCTACAGCCTTTCCACGCAGGCTTGGGTCAAGCATCATTTCAACGGATGCATAGAAGCAGTTTAAATCGCTATGGAGAATTGCTCTTTCCATCAAAAATTCACCTCATTTCACAAAAACTTCATCAAAACCTCTTGACAAGGTGAAGTTTGAGAGTGTATAATGAAGCCGTAACTTCATCAACTTCATCTCCAAGTATATACACGAGATGAAGTTTTGTCAATAGGTTCGGTGAAGTTGATGAAGTTTCAAGAGTGAAAATTTCGATGGAGGGATAAAGTATGACTTTTTCCGACAAGATTAAGCGCGCACGTGAAGTTGCGAAGCTGACACAGCAGGAACTTGCAGATGCGGTTGGTGTTTCCAAAAGAACTATTGCTTCTTATGAATCCGGTGGAGCAATTGCAAGAAGAAGCACAATGGAAAAACTGGCTCACGCTCTCAAGGTTTCCGTTAAATTCCTTTCTGATGATACTTGCGTAGATCCTTTGGAAGATATCGAGAAGGATGAATACATCGACCAGGCTCGTGCTTTGTATGGTGCCAAGGGTGTGCGTGACATGGACGAACTTCTTGCTGACAACGCGGCTCTCTTTGCCGGTGGTGAACTTTCCCAGGAGCAGAAGGATGCTTTCTTCCAGGCTGTTATGACCGCCTATGTTACTTGTAAGGAAGAGGCAAGTAAAAAGTTTGGGCCCAAGAAGGCTTGAGTCCGTTTTATGGGACATATGCTTTGCTAAAATTTAATATGGATATATTCCACTATAAAGGAGGGGTGTATTTTGACCTATTCAGAAATCAGCACAGCGGTCGCAAAGCTGATAAAGAAATATGATGAACGCGACCCTTTTCGTTTGTGCCGAGCAATGGGCATCAAGCTGATATTTCAACCGATGGGTACAGCACCCGATGCAGTAAAGGGCTTCTTTCTTGAGAAGAACCGCATCCGTGTCATTGTAATTAACAGTGACCTCCCGGAAATCATTCAGCGGATTATTGGAGCCCACGAACTCTGTCACGCAGAGTTTCATCGCAAAAGCGGTATTCACGCTTTTCATGAGGTGGCTATGTTCGACCAAACCTCCGAATTTGAAAAAGATGCCAACCTTTTCGCCGCCGAACTACTTCTGGAAGATGGAGAGGTCTTGGATGCCTTAAACGGAGACACCACATTCTTTTCTGCTGCTGCTGTTCTTTTGGTTCCGGCAGAACTGTTGGATTTTAAGTTCCGTGTAATGAAATGGAAGGGCTTCAAAATGATTGAGCCTCCCATCAGCGCCCGAAGTAACTTTATGAGAGATATGGAGATCCCCGAAGATGCAGACTACTACAGCTAAACCTATAAAAGTGTATGTGGCCGTCAAAGCAGACTTCGCTGCGGATGGCACATTGTTACCCAGGGTTATTACCTGGGAAGATGGTGAGAAATTCGCCATTGATAAAATTACGGATATACGACAGGCAGCCGCGATGAAAGCCGGCGGACAAGGTGACCGCTATACCATCATGGTTCACGGCAAACAAAGCTATCTGTTTTTTGAAAGAAGTACAAACCTCACTGGGAACAACATCGGTCGTTGGTTTGTTGAGAGGAGAAATACATAAATATATGGGAAAACTGTATGCTCTGTTTACAATAGTAAGCACTCTGGTTCGCCAATTTGTTTTGCCGAACCCCTTTGCGTGCTTTGGCGACAACGCTATTCTCATCAATTGGATAGCGGAGCCCATACTTCATGTTGTAGCCTATGCGATTGTCGGTCTTTTCTACATTAGAGGGTCCGAACCTTTACTGGGGAGCATTGGCTATCTGTTTACTTATGCTTGCCTCGTTGGGTTTCTTTGGGTGTTGGGTATATTTTCATTTGCATGGTGGTGGGTACTCATTGTTGTAATCGCGCTAATTGCAACTATCATAGGAATACGATATTTGCTAAATTTACTTGATGGTGGTTTTTAGGGGGATGTCCACGCGCCATCATTCCGGATAGAACTCAATTAAAATCGAATAAAAATAAAAAAACTTCACGAATACACACTTTCCTATTGTGTTCGTGAAGTTTTTTGTGCTATAATATAGTGTACATTTTATATGCATATTCTTTTTTGGGGGTCTTGTGGTGGTTTCATACAGTAAACTGTTCAAATTGTTGATAGATAGAAAAATGAAGAAAAAAGACCTTCAGCAACTTGCAGGCATAAGTCCTGCCACAATGGCTAAACTCGCAAAAGATGAGTATGTCAGCATGGAAGTTCTCGTAAAAATATGCTCAGCTCTTAACATTGGGGTAGATTCCGTATTTGAGGTAGTTCCCAAGAAACCTGAGGGCTAATGACAAGCACAGCAAAGGATTTTGCACAACTATCCGAAAGGAGGGGAACAATGCATTTTCATAGGTTAATTGAGTCAGATTGCGGAATGAGTATTACGCATAAGAAACCGTTCCCCAGCAATGCAAGCGCGTTTAAGCCCGATACGATAAAGATGGTTTTTGATTTTGCTTTTTCTATGACTTTTGAAAATAAAGGTGAACACAGAAACCACAGAACCGGCGGTAGTAATTTAAGAAAAAACGGAGAGATTTTTGCTGATACATTCCAAGGGAAACTGGCCGAATGTGCTGCATGTAATTTGCTATATAAAATCGACCCTTCGGTTATGCCAGATTTTTCAGTATCAAAGTTGGGAACTTGGGACAGTGTTGATGTTGTGGTTAGAAACAAACACATAGCTGTAAAGTCGACCAAAAGCTTTGGAAACCTATTGCTTCTTGAGCAACATGATTGGGACAACGAAGGAAAATACATCCCTAACCGAGAGGAAGGATGTTCGGTTTACGACTATTTTCTGTTGATTCGCATAAAGCCATTTTGCGAGGATGTAATGAAAAACAACAGATGGTTGTTCTCGAGTTCAATAAGCAAAAGCGAACTGTGGTCACAGGTGCAACAAATCACATGGACTTATGATTATGCCGGATACATCACGCAAGACCACTTGAAACAAATAATTCGGGAACGCTACATTTTGCCGAAGGGTGTCCTACTAAATGGGTCAACAAAAATTGACGCTGACAATTACTACATTCAAGCAGGAGATATGCCCGATGTGAAGGAGTTAATTTCCGAATTGCAATCCTATAAGGAGCCCGCAGAAACTAAAGAATCAAATACCACTGTGCGTAAGGCAAGATGGTATGATTTCTTGTTTAAAAGGAGGTGGCACAATAACCTCCCAGGGGACTAATAATTGTAGTCTTATCGTTATTATAAGCAAACTCAAGTAAAGGAGAGAAATTATGCCTATTTATAACACTTTTGGTCGTATTCAAATTGACGAAGCCAGAATCGATGAAACTTGTAACGCTTATTTCAAATGGAAGGATCTGAATACATATATTCAGAATAATAGCCACCGTGGCATCAATATGCCTGATGCAATCAGTGAACCGATGGGATGTTATTGCCTTGGCTTTCTGTGGAATCGCGGAGATGAGGTGGGCGACGCATATGACCCCGCTACAGATAGAAAAATAGAGTTTAAAGCTACGTCCCGCTTTGAAGGAGACTTGTCATCTTTTGGCCCCAAGTGTCAGTTTGATGACCTCGTATTCTTGCGTTTTAAGTTAGATGACAATCTTCTTTACATTTACGATCTTAACATCAATTCAGACGAATTTGGTACATATCCCGCAAATAGCAAAGAGACCATTCAGCAACAGAAAGACCAAGGCAGAAGACCCCATATTAGTCTACAGAGTCTTTTTGTTGAAGCAAAGGGACTTGAGCCAGACATAATTTTTGATATCCGCAGATGCAGAATCATTCAAGATAATCGTAACAAGTAAATGGTATAGTAAATGCGACGAGATTTGTTGGGAATTTCGTCGCATTTATTTTTAAATTAGTATTGCAGCGCGCCGCATTTTATGGTATAATCATTGCAGATTGCGGCGCGCCGCGATTTTATAATTTGCAGATGGGTAGGTATGTTAATATGCTTAAGTGTGCATCTTTCTTCGCTGGTGTCGGCGGAATTGATATGGGATTTGAAAGTACTGGTTACTTTAAAACAGTATATGCAAATGAGTTTGATCCATATCCTGTTGAAACCTATGAGCGTAACTTCGGTGTAAAAGTGGATTGTCGAGATATAAATGAAGTCGATGCTTCTGAGATTCCCGATTTTGATGTTATGCTTGCTGGTTTTCCTTGCCAGGCATTTAGCATTGCCGGACTGCGAAAAGGATTTGATGATGAAAAAGGTAGAGGTACGCTTTTCTTTGAATTGGTGAGAATATTCAAGGCCAAAAAGCCTCAGATCATCTTCTTGGAGAATGTTAAAAATCTTGTTGGACACGACAATGGTAACACATTTAGGGTGATTCTTGAAGAGTTGCAAAGCGAAGGTTATCATGTTAAGTATGCGGTCTTAAATGCGATGACTTTTGGTAACGTCCCTCAAAATCGAGAGCGTATTTATATTGTAGCCTTTAAGGATGAGAACAAATACAGAAACTTTGAATTCCCGCTTCCTATTGAATTAACTACCAAGCTATCTGATATCATTGATTTTGAGACAAAACTGGATAGCAAGTATTATTACACACCCGGTAAGTTCAAGGGGGACATTTACGAACAATTAGTTGCTACAATCGACGATAATAATGCAGTATATCAGTGGCGAAGAAAATACGTAAGAAAGAACAAGAGTGGTGTTGTTCCTACACTGACAGCAAACCAGGGTGAAGGTGGCCACAATGTTTGTATTGTAAGTACTAAACACGGCATCCGCAAAATGACGCCTCATGAGTGCTTTAATACACAAGGCTTTCCTAAAGATTTTGTTCTTCCTGAAAAAATGAGTGATGCACGACTGTACAAGCAAGCGGGCAACTCGGTTTGTGTTTCGGTTATTGCCAGAATAGCAGAACAAGTAAAAAAAGCCTGCGAGGTATAATATAATACATTACAGCCCCTACTACTCAAGCGGTAGTAAGGGCTGTTTTTTCACGCTGAAACTATTCTTTTTGACAATGAAACTTTTCTCCCACAATGAAACTAATCTCATTCACAATGAAATTATTCTTTTGAGAAAAGTTTCATTGTGAATTTCCGCATCGCTGCAAGGTGTCAAAACACCCCTAAAAAGCATCGAAATGAGTGCCGGAGGATAAGACAATGAAACTATACTTTTTTGCCACATAGCCAAAAAGCCTTGTGCTATGGGTGTTTTTGATAAAAAGAAAAGAACGAAAGTTGCAATACCAATGGTATCATAACTTTCGTTCTTATTTGGTCGAGGTGACAGGATTCGAACCTGCGGCCCCTACCTCCCGAACGTAGTGCTCTACCAAACTGAGCCACACCTCGATATTCAATTTTTTTGTAACCCCAATCTCACTAAAAATTCGTGTCTGTGGGATTTTATGTGGTCGTAGCGGTATTTACCGCTATTTTTTATATACTGTGCCACCGATAAAGTGGCTGTTTGCGAGGGGTTGTGCGGTTCGGTAAGTTCTGACGTCTCGTGTTCCTATGAGCTCCCGAACGCAGCTCGCTCTTGCGGTGTCCAAAATTCACAGCGGCTTGTATTGCCTATGAATTTCGACCGCTGTGCCACACCTCAATTTATAAACAATAAATTTATGATAAATAAGTATATGCAATAATGTGTACTTTGAAATTATGAATATAAACCCCAAAAAGTCACAGCCTTATAATTATATAGTTAAATCCTTAAAAAGTCAATGATTTTTTTA
>JAZQHD010000162.1:0-46768 GCA_045540375.1 Ructibacterium sp.
CCTTTTTAACAACTCTTCCATTACAACTATTGATTGATCATCATCCGGCACATATTTTCTTAATGCTTTATCAATGACTGCGTATTCATCAATTCTTAAATACATGCCATTCATTCTCCTCCTATTTTTTTCTCTGTTGCAAAAGCAATCATATAAAACAAATCTGCAATAACTTTTGTCGGAACACCGTGTTCTCCGTTTTTAAATACTTGAACCCAAATCCTGTACATCTTTCCCCTCATTAGCCATAAAATTAAAGAAATCTTCCAGCGCTTCTGCAATTCCACATTCAGGACAAATCTCAATCTTATTATCTCTACGTGAAATTGCAGGATACTCATCATACTCTCTTCCGCAAACAGGACAAATTCTAATCATTTCAAACTCCTTTCAATTACTTAAAAATGGATCATTCCACCAGCATTCATTGCTGTTTACTTCTTCGATTCTAAAATTGGTCTGTCCCTTCATCAGGTATTTGTCATTATCATCTGGATTTGTGAGCATCTTATTAAGCAACGCTTTGGCTTTTTCAAAATCATATCCAGCAAGCTTAACAAGGCAACCTTCATATTTGTCCGTATCACCAACGATGATATATTCTTTTACCATTTCAATCTTCTTTCTGACGGTCTAACCACCTACCGACAGGGTTTCACCGTTATTCTTCTCCGATTTTGTTTAACTCATTTTTAATCTTTTCAATCAGTTCTGCATCAGGTGGAGTGCTGTTGCTTCCAGAAACGCTCTTGTATGGCTCACATCCGTGAATATTCCATTTACCAAGATAAGCTCCATAGCAATTAGCCCAGAATCTTGCATCATACTTGCGACCATTCAACTTGAATGTGTAGCCGTAATTGCTGACCAAAGAATATCCTTCGATTTCAGTTGCGCCGTTCTTTTTAAGAACTTCTACGATTTTTGACATCTCGTGTTCCCTTCTCCCCGTTTATGTCCGTTAGGTCAGACATTATAATTACTTTTTTAAATCGCCCAAATAACCATATCACCCATAAAAGTGATTTCGCTGTCAAGAGGAACAAATCCATTTTCATAAGCCCATTTTCTAAGCCTCTCTTCTCCGCCCATTTCCCATGCATCGCACCTATTAAGGATTTCATTGTTTGCTTTGTTGACTAAATAGATCATTTTCTCTCTCCTTTAGAGTTTTATCTTATGCTTATATCCTATCATATTGGTACATATTTGTCAAGTGTTTTTTAAAAGATTTTACATGAATTGCCAAAAAAATCCGCTGGGCGTTTAACCCAGCGGAAGATGCTTGAAGATTTTGTCTTCACATTTGTACACAATACGTTTGATCTGACTTACTGACATATCGAATTCTTCTGCAAGCCTTTCATAAGTAATTCCGTCAATAAGCCTACGCTTCATGATCTCACGATACTTCTCATTAAGTATCCATTCGTCAATCACGTATTCAATATCACTTCTTGAACAATCAATCATTTACGTTTTCTTCTTCGGACTCGTCTTCTTCCTGAAGACCTTGATCTTGACGATGTACTGCCGTGTACTTTAGTAACCTTAATTCTTGTTATCCTCATTCGTGCCATTATTGATTTCTCCGTTTATAAGGTCACGACCGATGTAATTATTATTGCCACCATCACCTGAATCAAAATCAATCTGTTCATACTCTTCAACATATTCATATTGATTCCAGAAATAAAGCCAAATAGCATTACTTGCAAACAGCATTGAGATTATGATGATGATAATTACTATCAGCCTCTTAATCGTTCGTTCGCTTCTTGCCATAGCGCCTTCATAAACAATGTAAGGAACATTCATGTTCTTATTTTCTTCCATTTTTCTTTACAATCCTTTTTCTTTTATTATATCTCAAAAGTAAAGATGTGTAAAGCGTTTTTTAACATTATGTCCACTTATACGTTGCTCCTTTGTTGCCTACTACAGCAGTCAGCGTGTATGTACCGTTTTTTGCAGGCGGCGCAGGAACTTTACTGACATCAAACGGTTCTTCCTTGACAGCCTTAGAGTAATCGACAGCCCAATAGCCTAAAATCTTCTTATCATCAGGACGATACCATGCCTGCATAACTCTATCAGATACATTGCCCTCGGTCGTGTAAAGAATATTGTCGGATGCAGATGCGTTAGTCACAATAGCCGTGTGGAATTGCGTAAACTCCTTGCCCTTGCTATCCTTAGCCTGCCATCCAAAAACGATAATGTCTCCGCGCTTCGGATTATAAGTTCCTCTCGGCTTCCATTGTCCTGCTTTCTTGGCATTAACCATCATTTCATACGCACCGATCTCCGGTACAATGAGGCTTTCAAGGTCATTAAAGATGAAGCAGTCCGACACGAATAAAGCACACCACCCACCTAATGACGGTTTATAGGCAATCCCTCTGCCGATAGTAGGACACGCATTGTACACATCAATCAGATGTTGTAACTTGTCATTCCACTCGACAATGTTTTCTAATGCTAATTGCTCAGCTGTTCCTGCTACTTTGTTTCTTAATTCAGTTTCAGTCATTGTTATCTCCTTCCGTATCAGTTAAAGTCATATTTTACTCTTTCGTGTCTAAAGTTTTGCGTTATTTCTGCTTGAGACAAAGCTCTATTGTAAAATCTTATTGTTCCAAAATTGCCACCCCAGCCCGCAAAGTATAGACTTGCATTGTTCGCCCAAGCGTCCGTAAGAGTTTTTGAACCTTTATATTCTCCATTAACATAGTATTTATATTCTCCTGTGCTTGAATCTTTAGTTATTACTGTATGCAATCTTCTTGTTTGATAGATATTTCCTGTCCATATATAATCAGATTGCGATATATAAAATCCTGTATGCAGTACTGCTGGATATCCAATAGAACCAGCTGATGAATTTGAATTTACTGTAAATACTGTGTTGTTGCTTCCCATACGATTAGAGAACTCAATAGTGCAATCGTCAGGACATAATGACAAGAAGTTTCTCACCGATATAAAGCTTGTATGAGCCATGCGAACCATATCCGTTTCCGTTGTGCTGACAGTTCCATTTGCCGGTGAAACTGTTGCGCCACTTACGCTATCTGTCCATGTGTTATTTGCAGAATCGTATGTATTAAATTCATAATTCCTCACAAGTCCATTTGACACAAGTTCTACTGGAGCAAGTGTTGCAACAGCAGTTATAATTATTTCTCCGCTTACAGAAGGAATGTCAATAATATTATCTTGAACAACAACATCAACGCCTCCCATTGTGCATGATACAGACGAAAGATTATAATCTGTATTGGGAGTTATTTCTGCGTAATACGAAGAGCCTTCTCTTATCGTTGTACTGTTATTTGAATTAACACATTGCGTTAAATTATTTGTAATTGAATATATCTCACGCTCTGGATAATTTTCATTACACCGAATTGTCAGCATAGAAAGCCCGTTCACATTCCATTCTCGTGGATTAGAATCTATGAAATCTTGCACGGCCTCATCTGTAGTTCGCATACTAAAAACATATGAATCCACATCTATATTTTTCCACAAATATGTTTTTTGTGCTGTCCAATCATACACAGGATCTGTAGCGGTTACGCCATTTACTGTGTATGTATACACCCCGTTCGTACGCTTGAGTGTAATATATGTCGGTGATCCTCCATGTAGTGTACCAGAATTAGAATCACTTGACGGGTCAAAAACACCTCCCGGTAGTCCGTATCCGTGTAATTCGCCATTAAGCAACTCGACCCCGACAACAACTCTTGCAAATGTTCCAAGAGCCAAATAATCTCCTGCGTAAATAGCGTTTATTTCAAAATCCCCTTCGCCCATCGGTAATACAAATGACGCTACGTTTGGAATATAACCAGTATTTTGATATCCAAACCAAGAGACTTGCTTTATATTTGTCTTCTGCGGAGAATAAAAATAATAATTATAGTCGGTGCTTTCTTCCGTTTTTATTTGATCAATTCTGTCCTTGTAATTTACATCCCAATAAGGCTCTGCATCAGGTTCTCTTTCAGTCGCGGATATTTTGAAGATTTCAATTCCTTGATTTGAACAATAATTGTTTTGCAACTCTCCTTTGTTGTATATGATGTTCCCATAATTCACATATATTGCGCCATTACACAAGGTCACACCAGCATTCCCTGTGTCTTCTGACGAAATTGTTAATTGACCACCAGTACGAACAACTGTTTCTGACAATATTTTTCGAAGACTCATTGTGCCATTTTTAACATCTTCAGCGTCGCCAACAAACCATCTTAAATCTCCAATGATATAATGGTTATTATTTTCATCATATTTTGTATTTTTATATCTAACCGATGCAACAAAATGATACCTGTTCCCTAAATACGCAAACCCACCGGGAGATATGCTCCACCCAGCCATTGCCAACTCACCTTGACATGCCTTAGGGGTAGACCAAGTGTCACCATTATCATAAGATACAGATGTATATCTGACGGAGTTATTAGGTTGGCTCGCTTGCGGAGAATTAAAATAAAGAACAATGCAATCATCAAGTTCACATATTGTTCCGTGCGACATCGTTGTCACAAACGAGTAGTTATTAAATGGAGAAATTGTATACCAAGTTAATCCATTGTCATCACTAATCATTAGGAACTTTGTTCTTGCTAACATTGTACCTATAATCCGACCACTTTTTAGTTTGAAAACGGGGACTGGATCATATTGCGGCGATGTTATAGAGTCTCTTGTCCAAGTTTCTCCCTTATCTGTTGATTTGTATCTGTACGGATACCCAAATCCATAAATAACATCCTCGTCTCCCCACATGGCAGATAACCATATTGGGTTCTCATTGTAAGTCGGTTTCCAAGAGGTTAACGTATTGTTTGTTGTGTCATAGCAAAAGAAGTCCATTCCTTGTGTTAATTGATCACTATTGTAATGAGATTTTTTCAAGTCTCTTGCAAAGTAGATTTTATCATCAATAGCAATACCGTTGTCGTAAAACCCTTGTAAATAAACTCCGTTAATAGGAGAAACGAGTCCCCTCCAACTTGCTCTGTATCTGTAGTTTTTCTCAACTGTTTTTAGATCACGGATATAATCAGGCATCTCAATCGGAGCAATTTCGTCATCAATTCCATATTGATCTCTAATTGCTTCAGCCATATCAGTAACGATGTCTAATGTTATAAGTCCTTTTTTTGCCATTTTAGAATCCTCTTGAATCAATAACTTCCAACTCTTCAATAATAGTTTCTATCTCTGTTATTGCACTCTCTACTCTGTCAGCCGCATCGAGAATATCTTGTGGAGTAATGCCTAACTGCTCCACCGACACTCCGTTCGTACTCTCTTGCACCTCAATCACAAACGAATAGGAAGATACAATTCCGTCAACCTTCAACTGACAAATTGTCCGCCCGCTCTGCGTCAATGCCTGTGTCATATCCGCTTCAAAGATATTGAAATATTCAGCATCTTGCTCACACGAAATCGTATAGTATGACCCGTCACTCCGCAGTATCGCCAGTTCAGCAGTTGTCTCAGACGGAATTTCCTGATCCGCAATCGTCATTCGCAGAATACGCCCCGTATCATTCTGTACAGCGTGAATGACAGGAGGCACTCTCCATGAAATTTGTGTTAATGTGACTGTTTGAACGCTCGTCATTCGTCAGTAACCTCGTCTTTCTTTAAATGCTCAAGCCAGATATTCCACGCCGCTGAGATACCAGCCGCCAGTCCAGAACATAAAGCCGCCGCTAAAACTGTTTTCACGATGTTCCAATCAGTAAGCATTTTGAAGTCGCTAAGCAATCCCACGACCGCTGGAACCATCATGCCACCAAACGACTGCACAAACGTTTTCAGTGCTCTCTCTTGCCAATCCTTTAACTTCATGTTTCATCCCTCTTTCTTTAAATTTAATTCGTCAACGCCGTTCATGATTAAATCAAGATCGCCGTTTCCTTTTAATCCATGGTATACCTTATGCATCTCGTGTAATATCCTGCGATCATCAAAATCCACGCTACCCTCTTTTATGTAATTAAGCCCAAGGTATTTGATCTTATCGTACAAGATCCACTTCATGCCATCGACCAAGCATTCAATCAACTTGTCCTGTTCTGCTTTGTTCTCAACGGCCTTTTTAGCATCTCTGTCTTCGACTTCCCATTTTCGCTTCTGATTGTTCACAATCAGCGTAGTCACTAAAGACATTATTGCCGCCGCCAATGAGAAGAATCCAGTTATAAGCAATGGTACAATCTCTTTCATATCTATCACCTCTTATGTTATACCATAAATCTTAATTCTGCAATCAGCATTTCCAGAAGAAATGAGATAAATTCGATTATTTGTAAAATCGAAATAACATCTTCCTGCGTACACGCTATTTTGTGCTGACTGAACCCATGATTCATACGCCGTACTTGTACATAATCTGGCGAGTTCATACGGTATATAAGTCGATGCCATTGCACCTCTTCCGCCGTCTACTGCACTACGACAAGCCACGAGAACAAATGCACGATAAAGAGACATAGTGCTTCCGACATAAACAGAAGTCCAACTGTTTGATGTTGTTTGACCGAGTAATTTAGCATTGTTTGACGGATCAGCATAATGCGTGTGCAAAATATTACCGCTTGCATCTCTGAATGTAAGCCGTTCTGTAAACAATTCCGCTCGCACCTGACCTGTCGAATCATGAATATCTAATACACCTTCATTTGACCCGTTAACCCAAGCGGAAAAAACGGTATTATCAGAAGGATTATTAAGATTAAAGCCATAATACGATCTCGTCTTTAATGTGAAATTCGCATCTGCTCCAGATCCAGCATAATCATAAAGTTCTATGTTTTTACTTTTAAGAAAAAATTGACTGTCTCCTTTATAATCAAAATAAGAAGCACCCACACTAAAAAACGAAGTAGTGCTATTATCTATATCAGTATATAATCCAAGGCTACTGGCATTTATAAAATTCTCTATATACGCATATTTACCGCGAATATACTGACCAAAGACACTTTCATATCCAAGAGCCGTTGACCCAACCTTTAATATCTCATCAGTATCAGCCGATCCATCAATAAACACACGTGCATCAATAGTATGGTCTACTTGATTCGTTACAACATACGTAATTACTGTCATATCCATAATATCAAGAACACCATCTTTATTTACATCTAAGTGATCATAATCTGCCTGTGTAGGAGTAACAGTCTGCAATAGAATATCTTGTAGTCTATCAATATCAGTCTGCGAATAATCCTCATGATGTATTGTGATAATTCGTCCAGCCGTAAATGTAGAACCATTTATTTCAGAACCATTTATTGTTCCAGAAAATGTTCCGTCTGCCATTGATAAAGCACCAGTAATCATATTCAATGAAAACTTTCCTGCTTCATCTGCTATGATACCAGCTTTTATCAAACTTGCATTTAAAATTCCAGCATATATAGCCGTTGCTACAAGACCCTGACCCGCAACAAGCGCCAATGTGTAAGGGCCGTTAATGCCGTTCGACGAAATACCGATGCCCTCATAATTTATTCTTGTTACTTTTCGAGCAGTATTTACATCTGCGGTATCCATAGCAAGAATTTCATACGGCTTGCCTGTTACTGCATTCGTCCTGATGATGATATTTCCGCCGTCAATACCAGAAAACGCCTCAAGAGCACGCTCAAAAGCCTGCTCAAGTCCGCTTGTTCTGCTGTCAATCATAGCGGCAGTTTCATTCTCAATATTATTGATCGTCTGAGAAAGCGTTGACTTTACAGAACCAACCCTGATTTTTTTGTACTTATCATTCAGTACATCATAATTCGTTTCCGTAACTCTCGCTTCTGCCGTAATATCGAGCGGTTCAAAATACACATGAACAGTATCGCCAAGTCTTACTTGTTCTAAAAGAGCAACATCCTTGAACTCTTCATAGTCAGCAAGGTTTTCAAAAGAAACGCTAATACCTACCTTCGGCACACCGATCTGATTATTGCTCACATACGCCTGTGCATACGCTCTGATTTGTGCTTCTGTCGGACGCTCCTGAAATACAGTTGACAGGTCTAACGTAATCGTCCTCTTAAACGGAAAATTTGCCGCATTTGGCGAGTCTATGGTCATCTCCGGTAAAGTTATTGAGTTACCGCTTTCGTCCGCCCAAAACGGGCAAATTCCTGTGATTGTAGACGCAATAGACTCTTCCTGCTCAATGTCTGTAATGTTTTTTCCGTATCGAAGCGAAACTCCATTATCCTGACCCCTTCTCGTCATGAACCTGATAGTAAAATTATCAAACTCATACTCTCCACGATACGTGTCAAGGATTGAGCCTTCCATACCACCTAATACTTGTCCTAAAGACGCAGGAGTTTTAAGATTAAAATTCGCAACAGTATCTTTACTCGTTAATAAAGTAAACGGATTGTTTTCAGCCGCATGATCTTCAATCTCATCAAAAGCATCAACAACATTTGATGCAGAACACGGCATGATCGGGATAAACTGTTTTCTGCCTGATACATGTGATGCGTTTACAGTAACTACGCCATTGATCGGCTTTGTGATTGCGTAAATATCAAATAACTGCGCTGAACCGCCTTTTTCAGCAGTAGCCTTGATGATCCTTGAAATCTTGATCTCTTTATACCACATGCCAGTTATTGGATACTGCATTTCAAGTTCAAAAAGACCGTTCAAAACTGTTTTTACATAACACGAAATGGCATCGCTCAACACGCCGATGCCAAGAGTAGAAAAATTAGTTTCAGAAGATTCGTACAAAACAGGCTTCATACTGTATACCACCTTTCTTCGATCATTACGGCAGTTACATTACCAGTCCAACCGATAGACGTTTTCCCTGATTTTAAAACAGGAAAATCATTTGATAAAGTCACACTGTTATTCAACGAAAGCAATCCTGCAAAACAATTTTGTGAATTACAATCCACATCTACATAAGTGGGAATATTTGTCACAGTAATCGTGTAATCTCCAATAGTCACCGTTCCGCTACCAGTGCATGTAATTCTGATAAGAGGCTTACTTTCGTATCGAGTTGGATTTAAGACAAATCCGCCATTAGTGACCGACTTTAAGCCTTCTCCTGACTTTAAAAATCTTTCCGGCTTGCAATCAAAAGTAATAACCGCTTTGCCAGTTCTATTGAAAGCAGAAGTCTCAAATTCAATAGGGCCGACAAATCTTGCCATTCTGAAATAGTCAGGATGATACGTATCTTCAAGCCGAACATAATCCTTTGGCTCTTCAAGCCATGCCCTGATTTCGTCCGTTCTATCACGAAAATCATTCATAATCACAATGTTGTAAGGAACGGAAATATTGAGCCATCTTCCATTATCTTTTATTAGATCGCCGTTTCTGCCCGGAATTACAATCTTTGTTATATCCCGCTGAGGGGCATTGTATGTACTCTGCCCCCCAACGTATGCGCCATGATCGAGTGAAGACTCGCCATTGAAAATGAAATAGTTTAAGCCCATGCCACTTTCTCCTGTTGCGTAGCAAATGCGATTTTCTGACTTACAATTTCTGCGAGTTCAGAAACATCCTGACCTACTGCTCCGTATACATTGATTGTAACACCTGATCCGCCAGCGGTCAATGCATTTGCGCTAACTCCTTGATACGGTAATCCTGATACACCAGCAGAAAATGCTGTATCCATGCCATCCATGGTATCAAGAACACTCTTTGCCATTTCAGCGGCAGAATTCACAGCATCATCAGTACTGTCCTCGATACCTTGAGCAAAACCAAGACCGAGCATCTTACCGACTTCATCTCTGAATACAGTAGACGGAGAATGGATGCCAAACAATCCCTTAATAAAGCCAACGACATTTCCAACCCAGCCTGAGATTTTATCCTTAATCCAACCAAAGCCATTTGAGATGCCATTCCAGATACCTGAAACGATATTGCCGCCGATCTCAAGCATCTTTGCGGGAATTCCCTTAATCACATCCCAGACCGTTGTGAAAATCCTGCCTGCGGCTCTTCCAAGTTCGCCTAAAACAGAAACGATACCGCTTACTAAATTCTTCAGGATCGTTGCGCCAGCCTGTAAGATTTGAGGCAAGTTTTGTCTCAGCGTACTAACGATAGTTGTAATGATCTGCGGCAACATTTTAATCAGTTGCGGGATCGCTTGCGCAAGACCTTGAATAAGCATAATCAGGATTTGCACGCCAGACTGAAGAATCAAGGGCAAGTTATTTGAAAGAACATTCACAATCGTATCAATGATCTGCGGAATGTATTCGACCAACTTAGGAATTGCTTCCGTCAAACCGTTAATAATAGTCAGAAGAATATTAACACCTTGTTCCAAAATCAGCGGCAATCCTTCTGTAACCGCATCTGCAACTGCCTGAATAATTGTAGGCAACATTTCAACCAATGCAGGAATAGTGCTGATTATTCCACTAATAATGGCTTGCAACATTTGTCCGCCACTCTCAAGCAAAGTAGGCAATCCTTCTGTAATACCTAAAACCAAAGTCTGAATTAACAACGGTACTTGACTTATTAGTTGAGGCATCATTACCGTTATCCCGTTTATTAACGCCTGCAATATTTGCGTTCCAGTTGCCATTATACTTGGCAGACTATTTATAATGGACTGCGTAAGCTGTGGAATTAAATCAGCAAAAATACTTATAATTTCAGGCAATGAACTCGTGAATGCCGCAATCATTTCTCCAACAGCAGTCATAAGCACCGGAAAAACAGTTCTTACTATGTCTGGAATCTTTGATACAATAACTGGTGCTAATCTTCCAATAACCGTTCCTATACCGTTTATAGCACGACCTATTGTGGGTATAAGATTGTCGAGAACAGTTTCCACGCCTGATGCAAGGCTGTCTACTGATCCTTCTATATCTCCGTTATCAGTAGCAATAGCAGTAACAAGATTAGACCATCCAGACTTCAGCGCAGATAATGAGCCAGAGATCGTTCCAGATGCTTCCTTTGCTGTCGTTCCTGCAACACCCATTTCTTCCTGTACCACATGGATAGCCTGAACAATATCAGAATAACTTGAAATATCATATTCAATTCCAGATATTTCTCCTGCCGTGTCAAGAAGCTGTTGCATTCCTTCCTTAGTTCCTGCAAATCCAAGAGCAAGGTTATCCAGCATGGTAAAGTTGCCACGGCTAAATCCCCGGTATGCATTTTGAACGGCCTCCATGCTTGTGCCCATTTTATTGACATTATCAGACATGTCAACAATAGACATATTCATTAAATCAGCCGCTTTTGATTGATCTCCTTCAAGAGAATTTATAAGTGCCGCCGCAGACTGTATGGATGTTTCCATGTAGTCATTCATTGACATACCAGCGGTATTAAAAGCATTGCTCGCATTTTGAACCACTTTTTCTGCGCTATCGCCAAAAAGAGTTTCAACACCGCCAACCAACTGTTCGTAATCAGCATAACTATCAACTGCTGATTTCGTAAGAGCAACAACACCAGCAGAAGCCGCTCCAACTGCTCCTGCCGTAAATTTTGCCGCCGCACCTAATCCTGCTTTTAACTTATCGCCAAATGAACTTGCTTTTCTTTCAGAATCGTCAAGTCCTTTTTCGTATTCACTTGAATCCAGTCCAAGCGTAGCCATGAGGTCAAATAGATTCATTACTAACCTCCACTTTGCGTTTAATATTATTGATTATCTCTTCTGCCGTTCGTGTCTCTTCCGGTTTGAAATAATCAGCAAATCGTTTATCAAGATGCCCTATGATCTTCAGAGCATCAGTTACATAATACTGGTACAACTCTTCTCTCTTATATTCTGAAAAAGCGGACACGCAATGGTCAATCACGTATCCGCTTCCAAATAGATCGAGCAGGTCTAACCTTATTGTTTTGATGCATCTAAAGTATTCATCTGCCCCAGCTGTACCAACGAAGTAAAAAAACTTATTACAGCCTTATTTGATAATAATTCGGAGATAGCACCTAAGAAATATTCAACCGTATAGTTGTCTACATCTTTCGGCTCAATGAAACACATCAGCGCAAGCAAATCAAGCGTTTCATCAGGATGTTCATCCAAAACCGCATCAAGGATTTTAGATAAATTCTGTTTTACTTGTTTTGAAATAAGTTCTTCTCTTTCTTCCTTTGTTGCATCCTTCGGAAAAACAGGAACCTCTTTTCTAATATCCAGAATTTTTGTTGCATCCAGCCAATCAGCCGCTAAATGCCTTATTCTCGCCGTTTGTTTTAAAAATTCTCTCGGCGTACACGTTGCTAATGTCTTCATTTTAAGCCCTCCTTGCTATAATGAATCACTTACGTTGTACCAGTTGCTCCACCAGCACCATCCATAGAATAAAACTCCATCGGAACAACGCTTTGTGCATTTATAGACACATGACCAGTAAGTTCCAATGAGATCTGACCCTTGCCATTCTTCGTTGTCTGAAGCGAAAATCCGCCAGTAGATAAAGCATTAATAAGCTTAACAGCGACAAGGCCACCATCCGCCTTATCACCAACCCACCAAAGGTCTGAAAAGTCAGTCTGTTCAAGATCACGCCTTGGAACGATTTTTGTTGTACCATCAATATCTGCCGCACCTAAAGATGTTTTAATCAGTTCAGGCGAAGTTCCAAGTGCTGTCGTAGAAAACCGACAATCCCAACCATCAAGATGTTTAAGTTCTTTCGTATTATTCGGTGCGTTATCAACATCTTCGCCCCAATCAGAATAAGTAGGTTGACACACAACATTGATACCGCCAGTCGTTGCAGTAATGATATTTGCATCACTAATTGCAGGAGAAGACGGATCAAACGATTTTAACAGAACACCAACATCAGTCTGTAACTGGTCAAATGTGTCCTGCGGAATAACAGTAAACATTCCCATATCTTATTACCTCTCAATATGCAGTAAAATATTCTACATCGACATTTAAGTAAATACGACGAATTAAATCATCTGACGAATCTCTCATGCGCTGTGCGTATGGACTGCCTTTCGTGATATACATGCGTCCGTTATCAATTTCAATAGCAGGAGGATTCATTGAAGCAATCGCCTGTGAAATTTCTTCTGCTTTCTTTGAAATTCTTTCCCATGAACTTGATTTATCCCACAATGATGCAGGAATCATAACAGGATAGCCAATGCTATCAGACACCATGCTGTATGTAATTCTCGGCATGGATGCATCATCAGGCACAGTGTTTTCATCATACGCAGGCCATTCAAAACTGTTCCAGAACTGGTCAATCGCTTGATATTTGTCCATCACCTAAACTCCATTCTTCAGCCGTCACCTGACGCATATTTAATCCTGCTGATCTCGGAGTATACTTGTCATCACCATCAGAAGTCACACGGAAAATCTTGTTATCAGCACCACGAATGAATACATCATGATATTGAAGTACCATTTCTCTTCCAGTCGTAATAGTATAAAGGCTTGATACTCCCTCACCCTCTGCTCTGCGTGCTTCGATTGAAGTATCGAAAACAATAGCCGCTTTGAACGTAGCACCAGTAGTCCAAGTAGTTCTATATCCACCGTAGCCATCAGGAACGGTTTTTTTATCAAGCATTACACATGTTTCCATAGCTTCTGACAATAAACTCATGACAACTTTCTCCACTGATTCAACTGAGGGCCAAATACATCTCGCCAATCATAAACCAGTTTATCAGTACCATCCTTGCCTCGTCCGCTCGCCTTTGTATACGAGTAACCACCAAAACTTTCGGACTGATAAGGTGTACTGACTGACTCACCGTATTTTTCTACCCAAGCATCGATTTTAGTACTAAGGGCTATGAGCGTAGGAGGAACCGCCATAGCCCAGACCTGACCTTCGAATACTTCATCAGTCAAGTCTACAGTTGGATACTCAAAAACAGCATCATTAAAGACCGATCCTACTATCTTGAAATACTGTCCGTTTTGCAGAAAATCAACATTCAAACTTCCTCCTTGAATGCTGAATACACCCTTATGAATTTCTTTCACAAAAAAATTATGAATGTAATTCAGTATTTGTTCAAGCATCGATCAACCCTCTTTAGTTAGCATACTGAACATGTCTTAAAATATGACCGCAGTTCACTCTCGTATCAGTATAGACCGGAATATTGTTATTCTTGCATTGTTCACAAAAATACAAATCCTCAGAAAGCATTCCACCGCCTCTGTAATTCACCCAATCATACCACGGATATTTCAGCTTCCTAAAAACATCTGTGCTTATAAATGCACATCCGCTACCACCTCCGTGAATCTGAATTTTGTGAACTCCCTGTTCTCGCAATTCCGCAAGTTCAGTTGCCATATATTCAGACTCAATCGGATAATTGAAATACTTAACTCCGTTATTATCTTTCAATTTACAAATACACGTTCTGCCTCTGTATAGATTATCAGCATCCCTATGAGCATAAAATCCAAGGCAGACTTGTTTCAGATCATCAAGCAGATTAACAAGTGCATCTTTTGGAAGAACAACATCATTGTCAACCATGAGCACATAATCTACGTTCAAATCGAGTGCTTTGCGTGCGATAGCGTTTCGTGCAGTAGCACAATCATATCCACGAACGTATTCAAAAAGCAATTCATTTCCTGATGCGTCTAAGTCATAAATAGACTTAAACGTATCAGGATAAATGCTTTCAAATGTAGGAACTGCAATAAGTATTTTCATATCACTTTTTATACTTGTTCAGATACTCGACACGATACATGTTCTTCTTTGTGAACCAATCATGAATGCCGCAATAATGGACAATAACAGGATCATTTGTATATCCAGTTGCAAAGCATTCATTATACTTCACATCAATCGGAACTATCTTGTCCTGTTCAAGACCGTATTTATTCCAAGCGTCCTGATCTGCCCATGGCTGTTTAACTGTATTCAAATATTCAATCATCTTTGGAATGATCTTATCTTTACGCATTTGCTCAAGATTGATAAGCGAAATGCCCATATTATAATACAGTTTTCCAAACGGCTTATAAGTGGACTTGCTTTCATTGCAAGATGCGAACCATTTCCCGTTTACATCTGTTTTCCATAATTCTTCAAGACTTCCACAAACGATCGTGTCTGCATCCAGATGAATTACTTTTCTGACAGGAAGTAACAGCGGATAGCATACTTTCAAAAGATTTATATAACTGAAAGCATTGTAATAATTCACACCTGATTTCGGAAAATATTCTTGATCAGAAACATTGATAATTTCCGCTTTCATAGGAAGTTCAAACGGCAACTCATCGTCCTCAGCAAGAATAAAAACTCTTGCTTTCGGATTATGCTCTGCCAACGATTTCATTGACGGTAAAATGTAATGATAAACATTTCTTGTTAAAGCATATACGATATTCATTGCCGTTTATTCCTCCTTACTGACCAGTAGCGCCTTCTGCATCAGCCTCAACAGTAGCAATCCACAAAGAAGAAGGATTGTAAAGAACAGGCATGAACAGACCAGAAGCCTTAGTCCAAAGAACAGCAGGATCGTTTTCAGTCCATTGAGACACATACACATACGGAGAAACTGCGCTCGACTTAACATCCATAAACCGAGCCGCATCCACCTCAGGCGGATCGCCCCACAGACCAGTACCAACTCTGCCGCCATTGTTAGCGCAGAAGAACGTAACTACATTATCAGGGAAATAACGCTCAGTCTGAATAATCGGTCTGCCGTCCTCACCAAATGTAGCATCAGCACCATAAGTCATATCATTCGTGATAATCGTAGAAATACCGAACTCATCACTAAGATAAGCTTCAAGAGCAGACTGACGAACAAGAGCGCCAGAAGCATACGTGCCATTGATAGCAATTTGAAGCGATTCGTTCTTGCGCATCTTAGACAGGTTCTTCTTAGCAGTCATAATGCCAGTGATAATCTGACCACTTGCAAGAGCCGCATCAACAATATCCTGAATCTGAGCAGGAATATCAGCGGATGCAGACAAATCAAGCGTAAACGCTTTCTGTGCCGCAGTAACGCCATAATCAACAGTAAGGTTCAGGTTGTTCTCATTAATCGTAATCTGACCAGTAGCCATAAGTTCGTTCTTCGCAACCTTAGAACGAGTGAAGACCTGATCTGCAAGACGGATACCGTCATTCAGAACGTAATCATACATCTCATCCTTGTTTACGCCAGAACGAAGCAGAGCACGCATACGCTCAGACTGATTGATTTTGACTTTGATAAGACCTTTCTCAATGTTGTACGTATCAACAGGCACACGGAATGTTTTCTGAGAAATCGTATCAAATGAATGATACTGAGCCATCATCGGAATCTGATACTCAGCCGCAATAGACTGCCACTTAGCAACGAGGTTATCAGTCTTAATATCGCCAAAAAGACGATCTACAGGATCGTTCTGACGGGTTACATTGAATCCCACATCCAGCCATTCATCCTGCGGAATAAAACCAAAAATATTTTTCTCCCAATTCATCTTACATTACCTCCGAAATTAAGCACCAGTACTGCCCGTGGCACCTGTGGCACCAGTAGCACCAGTAGCGCCTGCAGACCGAGTAACAGCAGGAGCGTTACCCACATCAATAAGTGCCGTCATGGAAGAAGCGTCACCGCTAATTCTGTCAGAGTAATACTTGCCAGCAATAACGACAGAGCCGGGTGCGTCACCCTCAGACACATCAACATCTTCATACAGAATACCATCTGTAAGAACAGTTCCCATCGGAACAAACTTAGAACCATCACCAGCAGTTACAACTGCTTCATCATCAGCAGAGATGGTTTCTGTAACCCTCGTGCAACCCTCATCGTCAGCAAGGAACCAACCCGGAGTATAGGAGGGCTTGTCATTAACATTTGAAATAAAAGACATACTTTACTCCTTTTTTGTTTCTGCGCCATACAGATTTTCATGATACTGCTTGGCGAGTTCTTTGGCACGACCAGTATTCTTGTTTTCATTATCTCCGCCACCCGGAGGATTATCGACCTGACCGCCCTTTTCCTGTTTCGTTGTGATAAACCCACTCCAATCACTTTTGATAGATTCGGTAAGTTTATCTGAGCTTTCTAACTTTCCGTCCTTGTCAAGTTTCATGCTCGAAAAATCAGTAACACGCAGAATACTGTCGATATGCTTTTCACCGACCTTTGCATCAGTCAGTAATTTCTTGTAAGCGGTTTTTACAGATTCAAGAGCAGCCTTTGCTTCAATATCCTTCTTGTAAGCATCAAAAGCATTGTGCTCATCATTGAACTTTTTCTCCCAATCTCCGCCACTTTTCTTCAGATCATCCAATTCCTTTTGAACGCTCGGAAGTTTGTCTGCATCTTTTTTGTAGTTATCCCGTTCTTCCTTTACGGCATTAACTACTGACATGTGCTCTTCGATGATTGCTGTGACCTTCTCGTCTTCCAGCCCCATACCTTTCAGAAATGCTCTGCTTAATCCCATATTCATTCTCCTTTACTTCGGACGGATGCTCCCGTCAATGAATAGTTATATTTGTTAAGGACATGCTTGTCCTTTACAAAAATATATCATACCATTATGAATTTTTCAACTCTTGTTCTAAAATATTCTTGAAATAATCTATATTTCTTTCAATCGCAGGTCTTAAAAACGGAGATTGCCCGTGCTGATGTTTGAAATCACCCAATTCTTGATACAGTGCATACTCCACATTAGTACCAATATAAACATGACGAGGGCCGCCTTTATCTTCCTGTGATTGGCCTGAATATTGCCCTGTTTTGCCTCCAACATCAGCTTTGTATTGAGGATTATTTGCTCCACTTCCAGCAATCGAAAAAGTAATACTATTACGTAATAAACCAGTATCAACAGGACATAATTCTTTAGCCGCAGATTCTCCTTGCATTCCCCACATGGTAAGCACTTTTTCAGCGACCTCGTCGAGAGCTTTTTCGAATTTGTCTTTGTTGCTTGTTATTGTAACTTTGATTCCGCTCTGTGCCATTTACCTCATCTCCCATCGTAATGATTTCACCAATCTTTTTATCATTCTTCCAGACCTCAAGGATTCCAGTTTCTTTATTGCGCTTGAATTCAATCATGCTTATTCTCCTTTTATGATACACTTTGTTCTGTTCAGGATAACAGTATATGAACTACTTTCGCCATGACCTTCTGCGTTAATCGCATCATAACCAATAGATGCCACATAAGAGCCAATATTATCAATCCTATCTTTTGTGTACTCCTTGTACAAATCTTCAACTTTCGCATTAATATCTATCATATTAACATTCGGATATTTTTCTTGAAGTTTTTCAAGTCTATCAAATGCGCTCTTCGTTGTTCCAGTATTGTACAGATTTCGCATTGTTATTACGTCAAGTCGCTCCCTCTTTGATAAATCCATTGAATCTAACACTTCGTTCATTGCTCTCGTTGTAAGAGCCTCGTAATTAAACTTATTACGATACTCCTTATATAACTCTTCTGCGTCACTATAAATAATTACCTTCGCACTCGGATCGAGTGTGAGAGTCTCAATATATGAAACCCCTTTAGTAGGTAATAATTCTGGAGAATATTTTTCTGCCCATTCCTTGTCGGGAATATTAAGGATTGATTCGTATTTTGCTCTTGCCTCTTCGTTCGTACCCCCTCTTGCTATTATTGCATCGCCTTCTTTTTCAGCCATTGCAAACTTTCGTTGTCTTGCTTCTCCTGCATCAAAATAAGTTTCATATCTGCTTTCACCAAGATCTTTGTAATGTTTCATTTCCATCTTGATTCCAGTAGAAAGTTCTCCATTATAATCAGCCGCACAGTACATGCCTTGACCATACTGCGCCCCACCAGTAGAGCAGTCTACATACCATTTGCCATTGTACAGTTGGTCACGGTATGCGTCAAGTGTTTCTTGATCAGGTGCGGAGTAAGTTCTTTGCGCAATAAATCCGTCTCCATTATTTGCTTGTTTTACAAGCTCATCAAATTCTTCAGCAGATACTACCCTCGGTAATCCATCAAAGCCCTGAGCATTTATAACGTCTTCGATCTCAAAATCAAACTTGTCTGCTCTACGTTTCCATGTATTAGAAATGTCTTTACCATCAACTACTTTATGAACAGTATTTTGTGTAGCACCAGCAGACTTCTTTGACCTTTCCCATTCGCTATAAGTCATATCACTATCAATATCCTGAGCATAATTCCTCGGATAATCAACTAATTCAGTTGTCATAGTGCAACGACAATTATAAACTAATGCGGGATCAGCATACGGATCGCCGGGAAAACGGATAGTCATACCTTCAACCTTGAAATCCTCATCAGGATTAACTGCCTGCCCATCCAATTCAATATGAGTATCACGAGTTCTCCCATCATGAGTCGCAACCCATACCTTTTTGAATTTTATACCCAATCTTTCCGCATCTTTGTACCTTTCCATTCTTCCGCTATTTTGAGCGGCATTCATCGCAGTACGAGCATGCAAAACCATTTGCCTTTCATTTCTGTTAGGCACTACCTCTGAAAGTCTTTTTGCGATTTTATCAATACTCTCACCCTGTATTATCCCTTGCGTAACCTGCGACCTAATATTTTTGAAATTCCACTTTTCGTCTTTCTTTTTATCAAGCTTTTTAAACGGTAAAATATTCGGATTATCCTTAATCAAATTAGAGACAGTTTTTTCATCATATAAAGTAAAGCCGAGATTTACCCCAGCTCCACTTTCGAATTGATAAGCCGCATAATTGCCATTCATTGCAAATACGCCTATCTGCTTACCATTAACAATATTATTAGCAACAGTATTCGTATTAGCAAGCACATCCGCCATTTGCTTCATTTTGTCATTCCATTGTTTTCCTTGAAAAACTTTGGTTTGCTTCCACTTATCAAATGCATCCTGTGTCATTTTGCCATCCGCAACACGCTTTAATAAAATCTGTTCTTCTTTTTCAGATTTTTCCGTAAAATCCTTCAGCTTTTGCGCAATGTCTTTTTCTGCCTGCGAATACAAATGGGATATCGTTCTTTCGATATCCCTTATTTGCTTATCTGTATATCTGTCTCCAAGATCAACCATTCAGATTTTCCTCTTGTCCTTGTGACTGTTGTCTTAATTGTTCAAGTTCCAATTCCTGTTCAGCGAATCTGCTCTCAGCTTCCTTAATCCGTTTTTCTAAAATCTTCGAAACTTCATCCACAGTAATGAACGGTAATTTCTGAATAACAGTTTCATCATCAAGATAATCAGCGGCAGACAAAATCATCTGTGTTTGTTCATTCTGATTCGAAATTCTATTACGCTTAAAAATCGGAGTCTCTTCCGGTAAGCCAAGAAAACGAAGTAACTGCTGAATAAACTCAATGATCTGATACTCATAATCATCCGCCTGTTCATCCATCGGCTGATATGCCGCATCAATATGATCATTTGTTGCGCCAGCCGCAACCGTATGCACATCAAGTCCGCCAAAGTCTTCATATATTCCAGCTCTTATACCATCAAGATATGCCTGCCTTGCATTATACGGAATTTCATTGCTATACGGAGTGATGCCGGAATTTTCAGTATCAGCAACTGCGATATGAGTAAGTTTGAGCCTGTCACGGAATCTTGCTAAATCCTGATCAGACATTCCGCCAGCGTTTGATACAATCCAGTAAATTTGAGATACATCAGTTAAATCGTTTGCAAATCCAGAACGAATAAGATCAAACGAATCAATTAACGCCTGCATACCCACAAGAGTAGACTGCTTTAAATCTGAACCCCACATTGGTATAATCGGCAATGATCCGTAATTGTCTTCACCAATTACTTCTTCACCGTCTGCTTCAGAACGTGCAACAGTAATCTTATACGCTCTTTTGGGCTGGATTTCAATAAAATCTCCGTTTGCTATATTGGACTTGTATTTCGTAAATCCATCTTCCTGATAAGAAACTGCAAACATTGGCTTGTGTGAATCAATCTGCCAAAACCGAATACCGCCACGTAAAGCACCAGTCTCTTCATCCCACAACGGCACAAACTCTGTCAGCTTAAAAATGTGCATACCGCTCACATTCCAAAAGCCGAATGATACTCCATGAATCAGAGCGTAATATCCAAGTCTTTTCAGAACAGTATCAAACTTTTCTCCAAGAGCATTAATTATCTGTTCGGAATCATTAGAGAACGAAATGCCATTTCCAAGCAAATACGTATTACGTTGCGTATTCAGTCTGCGGAAGAAATTAGAAGACAGCTTATTATTGCTTGCGGTATAATCTTCTATTGGTGAACCAGTAAGCGAAAAAATCACCTGTACGTATTCATTAATAGTCTTGTTTTTCTGATGGTCATACAAGTCAGCATCAACAGCCATCTTGTACATGTCTGAATTTCTGTGCTGTGAAATTGCCATTGAAATAGCAGACGATTCTCCATTCTTTTCAAGTTCCGCTTGAAAATCTTGAAACGTAAACATTCATTTTCTCCTTTCACAGTGAATCATCTAATCAAATTATACAATCAGCCTCAAATGCAGTCAAGAGTCTTCTATGTACGAATTCTGTGTAGCATGATGTAGGAAGTAGTGTAGGATAACTTGACATATCCTACACTAAAATTGACAAGTTAAGTAAAACATTCTTTTACTTTTGTCTAATATATATTTACTTTAATATACTTTACTTTACTTTTATGTAGGAATGTAGGATAAAAACATATAAAAAGGTTACTTTTTTTAAAGCAATAAAAGTATATTAAAAATAGGAAATGTAGTATAATACTACATCGAGTATTAACCAAATACTGACTTGTAATTATCGTTTCCATTACTTTTCCGCCAAAGCACCCTGATAATGCTTGCCAAACTATCAGGAGCATCATCATGTTCTGCCTGTTCGAAATAATTACAAATCTGATCTACATATTCTTGATCCGTTCCTGAAACGAAATAAACATCAGGCCATACCGCTTTAAGATAAGTAACAATCTTCATGAACTTATTCATACTTTCATGATAAGACATTGTAAGCTCACCCTTCTGTCTAAGTTCTTTATTCAAATATCCCTTATCCGCATTGTCTTCATTGTAAATTCTTCCCGCATTAAACTTCTGTTTATAACTGAGTATTTCGCTCATGCAATCATCCACATGTTTACGCCATAATTTACCAAACACGTAATACTTGTCATCCACCTTTTTACAGATGGTGAATGCAGTATAATCCGACCCTCCGTAAGCCGCATCAATATGAACAAGCCCCTGTTCAACATACTTGTCATCAGCTCCCATATTAGGATCAACAAATATTACTTCTTCAGACGCAATATGCCTTAACTCATAGTTCGCCGCAAAAAGAGACGGTAACATTTTCGATTTAATATCGGCCAGCTCTTCTTCCGATATGATCTGTCTCACATCTTCGTTGTAGCAATCATACTTTTCAGCATCAGGCATTATTGAAAAACAATCATCCACATGCCATGGTGTACCAGTATTATAAATACGCCCGTCTCTGTTTTTGATATTCTGCAATTCCTGATAGATAATTTTCGTTCTGTCTCTTTCCGCTTTTGATATTCTGTCCTGTATATTTACAATATCATCCGTGAAAATCCTGTCATAATGCTTACCGGTAAGCGATGATCCCATACCAATTCCGGTCAACTGATTAGTACCCTTTATATCAGTCGTAAGATTCGTATTTACATCCGTTGCGGATTGAACCGTTAATTTTAGTTGTACTCCATATATTACCTGCACAAAATACTGCGTGTGTTCATCTGACAATATCTTTTGAACCTGCTTTATGACTTCTTTTATATCATTATCCGTTTTACGCATAAACAGCGTTCTTTTATTTGGCAACAATATAATAATAAGTGCCAAAGCAACAGAAACACACGTGGTTTTGTATGTACCACGTGCGCTCTGAAGTGTTTTATCTTTTTTTCCGGTCACCATATCAATGATCCACTTGTTATGCAATTGGTTTAGCTTTTTAAAGCCTATCATTCTTGCAAACTTATATGGATAATGGATCAGAAAATCAATCGCCTGCTTTCTTGTCATTTCTATCCCATTCTGTACCGTATCGATTTATAACCAACCTGAAATCCTCCAGATCATGAGGTCTTACATAATACTTTTCACCATCATCAGTAAAATCAATACCAATATGCAATAACTCATGAAACAACAGAATTTTAATTTGCTCATCCGTAAACCCATCAACATTTGGTTCAAAAACAGTTATCGTGAAATCAGCAGGAATTCCCCATTTATACTTTTCGGCAATTTTCTCACACTGACCTAATATCAGTCTTCCGCCTGATTTCTTGTCGATTTCTGAAGCCAAAAAGACAACAGAAACATTGCTTATTTTTATATAATCAAGTTCCTCGTCTTCATTTATCAGCTTTTCACCAATCTCTGTGTATTTTTCGCTTATATGTCTCTTATCCACAGTTATTCTCCTGATTCAAGTACTGCCTGTTCAACTTCATCGATAACAGATTGATCTACTTCTGCAACCATAATCTTATCAACAGGTTTCTGACCGCTCGTATCACGCACAACCTCAAAAGCCTTTGTATCACCATTCAATGCTTTTTCAAATTGTTTTATGGCAATAGCCTCTGCACCTGATATTTCTTCTCCGTTTTTTCCTTTAAACGATCTATCAAGCAACATTTCCATTACCCGTTTTAAGTCTCTTTTCTCCCGTCTGACTTCGGCAGACTTCTTACCACCTTTCGACGCTTCCTCGACGCTTAGCTCATGAGCCTTACCACCTAAAATGAGATTTTCAGGATTTGCCATTGCATTCCTCCTTTCTTTCTCTTTCGAACTGATCACAGATCAATTTCTCAATATAGTTTGTCTGCGATCGCTTGTCTTTTTCACATAGCTCCATCAACTTTTTCACAACATCGACAGAAAAACTATATGTTTTTATTATACCATTTTTCTTTGGCATTACAATTCACCCTTCCTTGCGAAATCAAAAATTGAAATCTGCTTATAAGCCAAATCTCTTTCTTCCTGCTTAAAGAAATCAGATTTCGTTTTGCCTTTCTTCTTGCCTTTTATCGTATGAACATCATAAACGTATTCAGGAATGTCCATTCTTTCCGATCTTACCTCATCAAATAATTTCTCAATCTCTTCATCGCTTATGTCATATTTCTTATCATAAACATAATTCGATAATAAATCCGAATCCCTATTATGCTTGCATTGACATAAAAGAATTACCGCTTTTGAGATAAATATTCTGCCTTTAAACTCTTCCGAATGTTTCCCCTTATTTATGATATGGAATGCATCATACAATGCCATTATTTCCTTTGTAATTACCCCGTAACAGTCTTCAGCACTTATCGTTAATAATCTTTTCCAACAATATTCTGAAAACCTCGGAAACAATTCCAAAGCCATATAACCAGCTAATTTAACATCCCCTCTTCTGATTGATTTTTGAAGAGCACTTGCCACTTCATAAAAATCGTATCCCCTTTGAGTAGTTAATTCCATTGTAAGCACCTCCGTTTTTTCTTATCTTCTTTCCTGTATTATATCACAGAGGTGCTTACCAAGTAAATACCTTTTAATCTTTTTTATAAATTTTTTTCTGAATATCGTTAATCCTTAATACTTCTTTTAACAGAGGCATATCGAATTGATTTGCAACACTTGGAACATCTTTGTTTAAGCAATGCGAATCAAAATACGGACTGTCCTTATACACAAACGTATGCGAAGGATTGACCCTTGGATCAGCAACAAACAATTCTCTTAACTGTTCGTAATTAACACCCGCCTTTTCACATGCCCTGTAAAAATCACAGCAGAACGAAACCTTTGTTGCCAGCCATGCATTTTCCATGAACTTTGCCATTTCTGCTGTCTTTGCATCAACAATATGGAAAACATGCCTGCCGTCATATACTTTTTGAAGCAACTGCTGTACTGCAACACAGTCTTCTACATGTCCGCCTAAAATGGTAAAGTCAAACTCAAAATTATTGCAATGTTGCGTTCCGCCGTAATACTCAGGAGAAAACACTACTCTCTTGCCGGTTTCTTTTATGATCTTATCCACCGTACCAACAGGACACGTAGACTTAATAACATATATCTCACAATCATTTTCTTTGATTGCGTTCCAGACTTCTGTATCATCAACTGCCCCGTTTACCAGCGGAGTATCTACGCATATAAAGCCGAAATCATACTTAATATCTTTCTTTGTCGTAACTTCGGATTTATATTTGTCGTACACATCCATGTTTAACTTTTTAAGCTCATTATCGAGATTTCTTCCGACTACGCCGTAGCCAATAATCAAACAATTATATTTCAATTTGCTGTCTCCTTTTCACATCAAGACTTATTCTGATCTGAGACTTATGCGTTCCGAGTTTTATATTATCTCCCCACTTTTCTTTAAGCGAACGCACTGATTTGTCAAATCCCTCTTTCGTTCTGAATATCGAATTTCCGCCCACATTATTATCTCTGTTCTGATAGAAGTAATATCTGTTATCAATAAACAGTATTCTATCTACGAGAAGATTCTGAAGACAGAAATCAATATCTACTTTAAAATAATCATCACGGAAACGATACTTCCGCCCGATCACACCGATAACACATCCTACCCATCCGCACAACGAAAATGGCATAGTACCGTTAAACTTTCGTATATCGGTCTGCGTATAGCCAAACACATGAACTCCCATGTCTTTTGCCATCACCGCACTGTTTATCAGTATCTGGACAACTTCGCCCTTATTCTTGATCCTTCTTGCATGTTCCATCGTAATGCAGTACAGTATCTTTATATCATCATCGATCATGATGATCGTTTCATCATCGAAATGATCTAAAACCCAATTTCGAACAAAACCAAGACCCATGACTTCTTTCGGTATAGTCAAAATCGGATTCGGATACAGACTACCGTATATCTCCGCCTCATCATCAGGAACAAGCATTTCTACCCATTCTGGCAACAGATCAACGGTCGTTACTTGACCCGCTCTCCCTCTGCTCAGGATCAACAATCTTATTCCCAAGTCTTTCAACCAGTTCTTTTCCTCTAAGAACTCTTCCGATTCCAACTTTCTTTGTTTTTCCATAACCAGCATCCACTTTCTTCAAACCAAATTCGTTTGCCACATTAAGCCAATCCATTGTATTATCAAACACAAATACGAGATAGTCATAATGCTCAAATGCTCTAAGCTCCATCTTTTCAAATCTGTTCTGTTTCTCTTCCGCCTCCTTTTTATCATCTACTTCATCGGGAAGTTCAAACCCAAAGTCAGACATATCAATATCTTTAATGTCAAACAATTCAAGTTCGAGCAATCCTTCATCCCAGAAAGCAATCTCGCCTGCCTTATTATCAGCAAGCCTAAAAGCCTTCACCTGCTATTCCGAGAGATCATCAGCAATAATACAAGGAACGGTCTCCATTCCGAGTTTCTTTGCGGCCTTATACCGAGTATGACCAGCGATTATGACACCGTTCTTATCAATTACGATAGGAACTTTAAAGCCAAACTCCTTAATACTTGCCGCTACGGAATCAACCGCACCATCATTAACTCTCGGATTTCTGTTATACGGTTTAATCTCCGATAACGTTTTTTCCACAATATTCATGTAAATACCTCCTTTACATCAGTATACAAAAAAAGGCTTTACAAGTCAAGTGCTTGTTAAAGCCTTTTTATGAAAACATCTTATAATTTATATAACTCGTTTACTTTTGATCCTTTACAGTGCCTTTTAGAACGCTTAATCTGCCATTTATTTTAATCAATCTATTGATACACTTACACGAACTGCACTTGATCTCAATATCATAATCCAGACTATCCACATCTTTTAATAACTTATGCCCACATTCATTACATCTTACCCATTCATCTGCCCTTGTCATTTACAAGCACCTCCTTAATCGTATCTACTGACTCCCTGATAACTTTTGCCGCCGAGAAGTAAATGCACTTCTCCTTGAAAATTTCTTCAAACGCTTCAGACAATTCTTTCTGATTATGATCATACCCTAAAGCATGTCCATATCCCGGACGATATTTAGCAACTGGACATCTGCTATACCAATCGAAGCCAATTATTCTGAAGTAAGCCGTATGCGTAAGCGGAAAGCTAATTCTCTTTAAATCCATCAGCGTATTTGCAGACTTAATTTTTGTACACAATATATCTGCATCCTTGTCCCTATAATAACTCTGAATTGCGTACAAATTAAATTTGTACCCTTGCATTTCAAGCTCCATAATTGCGGCTAAAATATTCTGTCCTGCTTTTATGATTGCTTCACTTGATGTACTCCATGATGCCGTCATATCGTAATAGATGTTAATCACCTTTGACTTGATCGGCTTCATGTAAGTATTTACCATGCAATTAGGTACGCCTTGTAAAGCCAACGGAATGATTGGCTGAAATCCAACAACATCATTCTTAAAAGATACTCGTTTTCCCTGACCATGAACATTAGCATTGATTCCGCTTTTCATCCGATCTACTGTCGGCTGATACCCAGTTCTCATTAACTCTTCTGCTTCTTCAAACGTATTTACTCCGCCACAGAATATAGCATCAATATTGCTGTTATTGTGCATATTATCAAATGATGAATCTGTAATGCTCCTTTTTTTGCTCGCATCTACAACTTCTTGTGCTGAATTGAACACCTCTACATTTCCGCTAAAAAGCTTCGTTTTAAACGCTTTAATTGTACTCATCTCTGACCTCCATTGGGTTCTTATCTTCTTTTCTTTATCCTATCACTTTTACCCCTGTTTGTCAAGCATTATTTGACATTATTTTACAGTTTATCAATTTTAACAATAAAATCAGTAGGAACAAATCGATCAAACCTTAAGTTTATATATTTTTGAGCATCGCTCACAGAGCGAAACATTAACGCCTGATCTCCATAAATTTTCACATAGAATCTATCATAATTATTATGCTCGGGATAAACACTTACAAACGGTAAATATGTTCCATCAGGTTTCATGATCATATAATTAGAAACATAACTCTCAACCTTTGAAATATCATATTTTACTGGATACAAAATAAGTGAACATGGTTTATCGTAATTATACCCATTTGACGCATGAGGCAAAAAACGTGATTTGATTGTAAGAGGAAAATTTACAGTTTCGCCATTTGACAGTTTAAGAATTTTGGTTTCCATTCTGAACTCCTTACTTTTTCTTTTATTATATCGCTGTCAATCATATATGTCAATCATTATTTGACATTGTTTTACAAAAAGCAAGAAGATCGCTTTATGCGACCTTCCTGCTCTCAATAACCTTTCGATATCCTGCGCTGTATTTTCCGTAACCTGACAGATCATTTTCCATGACTTTAAGATCATCAAGTTCAAGCGACTTAATCAAGCATGTATCCAGCACTTCATCTGCTTCCATGCACTTGCTTAATTTTGCCATCCTGCTGATTGCTCTGTAAGAAACTACCGTCCTGATTCCTGCCTTTTTCGTTGCATTTCTGAACGCTCTGCAGAAGCCCAGCAAATCTTCATCTCCCATGGCACATGCTTCTTCGATCTTGCTGTCATAATCAATCCTGATCATTGCGAATCTATCAAGCGAAGCCGCATCTAACTGACTTCTTCCTACATAATCGTAATCCGCACCATTGCCAAAAGTGTTGCCAGCGGCGATTACTCTGAAATTCTCATGCGCTTTCACATATCCAACCAATAGGAGCAGGGAAGTCAAAATATCTGTTTGCGATTGCCGCATTAAGAATGATCAGTACTTCCGGGATACTTGCATCCATTTCGTCAAGCATGAATACTCCGCCGTTCTTAAATGCCTTATAGAACTGTGACTCATGGAATGTACCGTTTGCATCAGTGAAGCCTGTCAGCTTATATTCCTGCGTGACTGCATTACTGAAATAGAAGTTCAGTCCAAGTGCTTTAGCAACCTGCTGGCAAATAACGTTCTTACCTGATCCGGCAGGACCTGTCAGAAACACAGGTTCATTTGCGCTTACGAATTTCAGAACTGTATCAAATTTGCTGTGAAGCACTCCTTCTAACTTAACTTTTCGATCATCGACCTGAAGTTCAATCTTCCTCTGAATTGGGCCATAAGTATCAGCAATGAACTGTTTCACATCATTCTGCAATGACTTTGAAACCTGATCCCTGATCTCGTCCATCTTCATATTGGAAAGCATGCTTGTAACAACGCCGCCAAGGAAATTCAGTGCAGTGCTTGTATCGAATTCAACTTGCTTATTCACTGATTTCTTTGCCATCTCAATGATAAATCCGTCACAGCATTCTTCAAAGTTTGCTTCACTTCCATTTGCCTGACAGTACTTATCGATGAAAGAAACAAATTCACTTCTGTTGTAGTTCTCGTCTTCAATAACGGCTAATGCTTTTTTAACATTCGCATTAGACCCCCATCCAGTGTTCATTCCTGAATGGAAATTGAACTTGTTGACTACGAACTTAATCTCTCTGATCTGATCATCTGTTAAGTTACTCTTTAAAACGTTCATTTTTGACCTCCTTGGGTTCATTTTTTCTTATGCTTCTATTCTATCACAGTCCTTCTTGTTTGTCAAGTGTTTTTAAAAAAAAATTACAAAGATTTACTTTATTTTACCATCTCGACTTCTATGATATGAAAATCACAATCTTTGCCTAACCCATAAAGATCAATGCACTTTTCCACGGCATTATTTGGATCTTTCCCGTATAACTGACATTCCTGCTTCCGCCATCCGTACCCTGACAATGCATCAGCATACTCAAATACTATCCTATACAGATTTCCCATAACATCACCTCAACTGTTCAAGCATTACCTGCACTTTGTAAAGACGCTCTTTCTTTTTATCCACTCTTGGATCTCTCGGCTCTTCTTCCAAAACGCTTATAGCATCAATCAGCGCATCTCGCTCATTCGCAAGCCGTCTAATTCTCTTCATTCGCTTTTCATACTGTTCCGGTGTTTCACCATGATCAATCGCATCTAACGCCTGCTTCAATGTCATCTTCATTTTTCTCTTCTCCTTTTACTCTAAAATAGGCACTTCGGTTTTGAATATTCTCTGCGAGGCTCTTAACATATAGTACAGAACGTCCATTACATAGGGCTTACTTTCGTAGCTCACTTTTTCCCAATTTTTAACTGCGTCGCTCAGTATTGCAAATTCTCGATTGTAGTCGTTGTCAAACTCCCAATACTCACTATGTCGGCAAAGGATTTCGTACCCATCTTTCAGCTCGGTGTAATTCACTCTTAACATTGCTTTTCCTTTCCCCTGTATGCTCGTTAGGTCATGCTGTATGTTAGCAGAACTCGATTGCAAGTTCAACTGCTTCGTCCTCATCAATTAACCCATCTTCACGAGCCATTTTAATTTCGAGCACTTTATCAGCTTTGTTAGTAGATGTCTCTAAAAATCCCATCAGTTTCGCCATTCTTAAAAAGTCTTCCATTTTCTTATTGCGCGATGTAAACATTTCTCATTCTCCTTTTTTTTCTGGGTGCTACCCATTTGGTTTTCTTATGCTTATATCCTATCACAGACAGAAACCTATGTCAAGTGTTTTTTATAAGTTTTTACAATATTTAACAAAAAAGTTGGTATATCAACTGATACACCAACTTAAAACTTGATATAACAACTTGCAACTTGTTGCAAGTTTAGTTGCAAGTTTAATTAAACATTGCAAGCGAAAAATTCTTTTTCTTAAATTTATCCTGAGCAAGATCAGTAAACCTTATGTTCTTATATACTATCCCTTTGGCTACTCTTTGTTTATCAGGAACTTTCTTTGCTATTTCCGTAAAGAACTTTCTGCTTGTCATGACATACTCATTATTTTGATTCGCCCAATTCTGATAAACGGAATACAGTTCATTTGCGGGAATTGCTTCTTTTACCGTATAATCGATAACAACACATGCATCCATAAAGGTTTCAAGTAAATCCATTTCCGACTTATACTCTTCCGTAGACTGTTTAACTCTTTCCGGCGGTTCAAGTCCTTCTTTTTGATACATCATGCATCCTTCAACAGCCCACTTCATAATTTGCGGCATTTCCTCTCGCATCTTATACTTTAACTGTTTATCAGGATGCTCAATATTTACTTCGAACGGAATAAGCCTTATTCTACGCCAAATACCAACATCCGTTCCACGTATTACAGGCTTATGGTTTGTAGCAATCCAAATCTTGAACTCCGGTGAATACTCAAATTCATCACCGAACAGGAATCTGCATGTTACTTTTCCGCCGCCTGTTAATTGCTTTACAAGCCCCTCGTTTAATCTAACACCCTCTGTCGGTTCTTCTGTACTGACGAGCCTTGCGGATTTAAGACGAGCAATATCTGAGTTTATGCCGCTACCACCATCACGCTTCATCATGATCGTTTCTGGCTGTGCATTACTTGCGTAATCACCGAGCATATCCGCAAGCGTTTCAATAAAAGTCGATTTACCATTATTTCCGATGCCGTAAAGGAAAAATGCACATTGCTCTTTTACTGATCCAGTAAGTGAATACCCCACACACTTCTGCAAATAATGCTGAAGCTCTTTATCTCCGTTCGTTATATCATCAAGGAACTTCAACCATCTGACAGGCTTTTTACCTGAAACATTATCATACTCTGTATTGCAAATCTTAGACATCATAAAATTTGGATCATGTGGCATCAATTCACCATTTCTTAAATTTATGATTCCGTTTTGCACATTCAAGTAATCCGTATACGAGTCTAATTCATCTATCATTACTGGAATGCCCTCAAGATGCTGTGCTTCTACAATCATATTCGTTTTACCTGATGAATTAGCAGTCTTTGCGGCAAACCTTAACCTTTGTTCCTGTTCTTTCTCATCCTCCACATCAAATGCTTCTTTTTTTAAATCTTCTACTACAATATCAGCAAGCTTTTTAATCTCACCAGTATCATCAAACTTCCAAGCCTTACCAGTCCAATACATCCACTTCTTTCTTGTGTACGAATACCTAATATTGCCTTTGTACTTATCCCTCAGCCTTTGCGCATTTCCCGTGTCAGTCATATCATACTGATTTTTTGGCAAATCCTGCCGTCCAACATTGCCGTTGCGGAACATTCCAATCGCAAGCTTTGTATCATCTTCTGTTAATTTTGGCTCATAAACTTCTGTGCAATTAGCACACGCTTTCTGTATCGTAATCTGCCCGTAAGTAAGCGACCCTCTTTTCTTATCCCACTTTTCACGCATCAACCCTGATGATCGGAAAATTCTATCCATTTGCCGCTCATCTTTCTGCGTCCAGAATGCCAAATGATTGCAAAGCGTTAAGTCTGCTTCTGACTGCGAAGGATACAGCCCCTCCCAATTACCTGAATACAATAACTGGAACAAATTACCCGTCTTGCAATTTCTTGCTTTATCAAGAATATCAATATCATTCATACTGATCTTCTCAAACGCTTTCGGAGCAACCTTTGGTGTTTCAGAATACAAATACTTACTATGAAGAACTTTTACCTTTTCAGTGCAATCAATGATTTCCGTATAATTCTGATTATAGATATTCCCGGTCATAATGAAATATCTTCGTTCAGAATACATTTCTACGTTTCCACGCCGTCTTGCTCCATCTGGTAACTTGCCTTTGCAGATGATATGGATTCCAGTTCCGCTCTTACTATATTCTGTATAACTTTGCAGACTTTCAACAAACTCATCTACGAAATCTTGATTATCAATACAGTGATCCAGATCAATTCCGAAATACGGCGGCGCAAACATAAAACCGATTCCGCCAAAATGATATTTATCTACCGCTTTTAAGGCTGTTTCATAATCACTCCATGTTTCAGGATTGTTGCTTTGAGCGTTTCCACCAGTATACGGATTTTTCGGCAACTTTGTACCATCCCAACATACCCACTGTTTTACACGCTTCAATTCATCAGGTATCATCTCGTACATTTTTCTTCTTTTTCCTCCTAAAAAATAAATAGACAGAGGCGAAAACCTCTGCCTATATTATATCACTTTTATGTAGTTTGTGCAATAATATATTCAGACTTTTTGTAATAACCCCTCCTTTTTGATGCCCAGCTCCTAAGCATTGCAAAACTATCTACATAATCATACACATTGCCCCATTCTTTACCAGCGCATTTACGAGCAACACGCCCTGCTGATTGAACAACGATTGTTTCATTTTTCTGCGGCGTTGTAAAAAACACATTATCAAGGTTTGGTATATCAAGCCCTTCTTTTGCCAATGAAAACGTAGCAATTATTAAATCAATTTCTCCGTCTTTCAGCATTTTAATTACGTTTTTCCTAACAGACTTTTTAACACTTCCGTAAAGCGTTGCACATCTTAATCCTAATGCATTCAATGCGTTGTATAACACTTCAACGTGTTGAACTCTGTCCGTAAGAACCAATCCCTTCTTACCATTAACAGAATTAAATGCAATATCATTTACTATCTGTTCGTTTCGATCTTCACTTGCCGTTAGATCATTTATAAGACTTGTATACTGCAATGTTCCGTCTGGCGCTAAAATCGTTTTGAAATCAGGCATATAATTTACTTCCCTCATAAACACTCTTACTGGACACAAATTATCTTTGACCTGACTCTTATCTACTTCATAAATTTTTTGGCCAAGCAATGCATACATACATGCGATAAGCCCGTCACTTCTTCTCGGTGTCGCAGTAAGCCCAAACTTATATCGAGCAGACAATTTTGAAATTACTTTGTAAAACATCTGCAATTTTGTCGGAGTTCCGACTATATGATGAGCTTCATCTACTACGATAACATCCCATTCATTTTTTACTTCATCGAGATCAATTTTGCACATCGTTTGAACAGTTGCGAAAGTGATTGATTGTCCTATATTGATCTTACCATCCGTAATCGTTCCGTAAGTACTTTTAGAAATGCCTAATACAGCTTCTGCACGTTCCATGCTTTGTTTTAATAGATCACCAGTATGAGTAAGCCATAAAGCACGTTTACCAATTCTTGATATGATCTCCATGCCAATCTGCGTTTTACCACTTCCGCATGGAGCAACAATCACTCCATTCTTTGACTTAATAGCCCTCTTTATTGCGGCTTCCTGATAATCATACGGCTTTATTTCTGATTGATAATCAATGCATTCATTCCTAATCTTTGTTTTATTTATAATTTCCGAAAAATCTTCTGCATGATTAAAAACATCATAAAGCATTCCAAAAGGAATATCTATCCAATCAGGGCCTGATTTCATCAATGATATTACTCGTGGCGTATTCCCCGTCCACAATCCCATTCGTTCTTTTTTCACAAATTCAGGATTTGCAAATGTAAGCATTCCAACATATCTTGCACGACATTCAGGCGTTGGATTTTCAATCCTGATCTCATTCGAAACGATTGCACGCACCTTGTTTCATAGCCTCCGTCAATTTAATGCTAACATTTCCTTTTTTCTTTTCAACCATTACATCTTCATAAGGCAAAAAATACAGTTCGTCATTATACAGGATCGCAAACCCGCATTGCGCCTGAGTTTTCCATACGGCTTGCTCAAATGAAAGCGCTTGATTATCTTCTATCCTGCTAAACTGGAATCTATCAGTCGCACATGTTTTGCAATCAATCATATAAGTTATTGATCCTCTGATTGCAATAACATCAAACGGCTGACCTCTTAAATTTGGCGTTAAAAAATGCACCCACCACCCATTATCTGCGAGATATTTCAGGAACTCTTTTTCAAATTGCATTCCAGTTTTTTTATTATTCATCTTCTTCTTTCAACTCCTTATCGTATTTTTCTGATTCGCTATTTGTAATAACAAAACCACATGCCAGAAAACCTAACACAGCTCCGACAAAAAGCCCAATAAATAACCCAATCATGTTTTCTCCCATAAATTACACTCCATATTCAGACTTATTTCCCTTCGACAGGGATTTGCACCCTGCATAATCTGCATTCCTACAGGCGTCCTCCGACATTTCTGCCCCGACCACCATCAGACCTTATGATCTAAGCGTCTACCTATTCCGCCACGAAGGATTGCAAGGTCGCCCGCCCGTTAAACACCTTGCTTCACGCAGAGCTACTTCTATTTACCTCTGCACCCATCTGCTCGTCAGCAGACCTATTTACCTCTGGTAAGGATTTGCACCTTACATGACTGAAATTTCACGCCTTATTGTGCTTATTGCAAGTCACATCAATAAGAAATCAGTCTTACGAAATATGCGTCTACCTTTTCCGCCACCGGGGATGTTTCGTTTCGAGCGATTAAAGAGGTCAAAACGCTTCCACTTTCGTGCATACCTCTAAGCACCTCTGCCCCTTATCTCAAGAGGGACAAAAAAGGAGTTTACAACGGTTATCTCACCGTACCGAATTGGTCTTTATCGGCTTCATCTTTTGCCTATATCTCTGGTAAGGATTTGCACCTTACAAAGCACTCTCCGATAACTCCCAATCCAACAAGCGCCATTCCCGTGTGTCTACCTATTCCACCACAGAGATACGAGAATATCATTATCCCTTTTCGTTCTGATAATCTCTTAATCACAGCCTACGCCTTATCAGTTATTGGGGATAGGCTGTCCAGCCCCTACAGGATTCGAACCTGCACATATCGGAACCAAAATCCGATGCCTTTCCGTTTGGCGAAGGGGCATTGATTGGAATGAAGAGACTCGAACTCTTGACCTGCGGCTTATAAGGCCGACGCTCTAACCTACTGAGCTACATTCCAATATTACAGGGTACTTTCGCACCGATGCATCGATTAACGGCCACAGTCTATTGGAGTTTCCTACCTCACCATTCTCCGTATGCGATTTCCCCCGTATTTATTTAGAACGGAATATCTCCGTCATCTTCTTCAGGCGTTTCCATAAATCCATCTTCGCCTACTCTTGGCGGCATTTTTACAGGATCACCAACATAGGGCGGCAATTCTTCCTGCTGTCTCTTACTTAACAAATAATTGATCCTTGCTCTGCCCTGATCATCGTGTTTTACGTTAATACCGCCAGCCTTGCCGACATAACTTGCAAGATTAAAGTTTCCTTCCTCAATCCCAAAGCTGTCAAACAACTGTGTCAGCATTCTGTTTGTAATTTCAGGCCGATCTTCAAGGAATGACACGTAATACCAAATCGATGAAGTCTGACCGCTAACTCTCATCTTAATTACCAGCATGTCATTTCCATTCTGTGAAATTGCTTTTTCCGCACTTTCAATTATTGCACGGTATCTTCCCTCAGGGATTACTTCAAATTGTGTTTCTTCTCTTTTGTACTGCCAAGCCATCTTATTTTCCCTCCTTATCAATTACATAAATGACTACAAGCGTTGTGCATATAATAGCAGTAATAATTATTGCTGTCCAATTCATTTTACAAACTCCTCAATTAAACATCCTTTACGATCATCCATCTGATTTTTTGCGTAAATGTTCTGCATGGCTTCAAGAATAAATCCTCTCGTGCCATCCTGCTTCACAAGAATCTTGCCAACAACATCACACAATCCGCAGATATTATCAACGATCTTTACGCTCATCTTCGGATAAAGCCTGCTGTAATTTGATCCATCCGGGTTCTGAAAAGTCTCTGTTGTCTCCCACGCAGTCCAATAAATATTCTTGCCCCACTGTTTCATAAATCTGAGCGAGTTTACTAACTTAAACTGCATGTACTGATAATCAGCCTGAGCAGGAACGCCCTTGTTTTTCCCTTTACTTCCGAGATCGGATAGGATGCATCTTTCAAGTTCACTAATATTATCTACGCAGATATTCTCATAATCAAGTTCTCCGCTCTTGAATTTCGCATCAAGTTCAACCAACTGCTTTGTCCAATCATCAAACGTATTGATGTTATCAATCTGAATTACATCAATTTTTGATAAATCAACCTGATCCGCCATTTTACGCATTGCATTGATGAATGTTCTGTCCACATCAAGCACGAGCGTTCTTCCCTTGCTTTGATTTGCAATAATTCCAAGTGCTGTTGACTTACCAACGCCCGGAGCGCAATAGAACAATGCTGTTACTGGTGGCCTTTCTTTTACGGCCTCTGTTAAGTTAATCATCTTTTTTTCATCTCCTTTATTTCTTCGTGAATTGCCTTTATGCAATCCGACCAAGCGTAAACAGTTGTAATTCTTGAAGAATTATGAATTTTACATTCTCCTGTTTCTCTGTTAAAAACTCTATTGCAATTCCATCCGCCTTCTTCATCGGCTACATAACTCATCTCTCCAACACCATAAAGCCAATCTGGATCGCCTTCCATCGAACAAACGGCTAAATAATATCCATCCTTTTTCGGTTGCTCATTTGAACACAGATTCCATTTGATTTCCATTTATTTATTCTCCTTTACAAATCCAATGTATTCCTGTTCCGGATCATAATGCTGACATATAGGAGCGAAATCACACATCTTACCCCATTTCGTGCAATAACTTTGATTTTTGTAAAACAACTTGCATTCATTCATTTCGTGAATCGTTAACGCCTGTTCTTTTATAAACGCCTCAATTTCTTCATCTGTATGATAAATCTCACGCATTGCGATTTTACTTTCCGTGTCCTCATCATACCACGCTCTGCATCTATCAAAGAAATCGTTCTCCGTTTCATTTTTCTTTTGCCTGATAGTAGGTGTCTTGCATACTGTGTAATAAGCCTTACGAGTATTATAAGCATACATGTAAGTCATCAACTGCTCATCCATTTCTCTTGTATACCAATACTCTTCATCAATATCTACACTCGTTGTCTTATGCTCAATAATCCCGCCATCTTCATTTAAAGCATCGATTCTCCCAACAAACTTATCGCCAAATTCAGTATCATAATTAAACCATTCTTCAACTGCCTTAGGTTTTAATTTTGGTAAGATATAATCTTCAAAAGCAGATGCCATAGCAAGCGTCTTCGGATCAACATCCACATTACCGCTATATTGACCGTTTTTCAATAACTGTTCTACAATATCATGATAACTCGTTCCACGTTCCAATGCTTCTGATCTCTGCGTAGACTGAAGTCCATAAATATATTTAAGTTCAAACAGTCTCCTGCATGATTTATAACATTGAATTTTCGAATAACTTGCTCTTACCATTCCGTAGCTCCTGCAAGCGGATTATCATTAAGTTGCATGTTGTCGATAATTTCAGCGTATTCTCTTGAAATATCAATGTAATCTTTTGCGATTTCTCCGGGAATACCAAATGCTAAATTAGTCATTAAAGCCGATTTCATAATATCCTTGAAAAAGTCTCCTGTATCTTTATCTGCTTTTGCAAGCTCATCATAAACAGCTTTAACAATAACTATAACATCATTTGCAATTTGACTTACATTTCCAGTAACGGTCATCTGTGTTAAATGGTCTTTGTCAATTTTTACTTCAATCATTCTTTTTCTCCTTTTTCTAAAACTGACTCAATCTTATGTCTCGTGATAAGATTTACATAATAATGATCTCTGTTTTCAATAGCAACAATCGTCTGTCTGCTTAAATTACATCGATCAGCCAATTCTTGCTGAGTGATTCCGTTTTTTAGCCTATACGACCTTACACGATCTCTGAACTCATTCATTCATATCTACCTCCTTTCTTTATATGATATACTTATTTTCTTATGTAGGATGTAGGATAATGATACATTATATATATTTAATTCTTAAACAAAAATAAAACATAGGAAATAAAATATGTAAATGTATGATTATGGTACATCCTACTCTCTTATTCTATCATATAAATCCATTTTTGTCAATATTTTTTTTACATTATTTTACAAATATTCGCAAGGCCATACATATCCAGTTTGTGTCGCAAGTTCAAGCACTGCTTCTTCCTCATCTTCAATACTTGTCATGTGACCTTCAGCATCATGATGAGCGAAAATAAGCGTTCCAACTAACATTGGATTAAATCCCGCATCAATAGCTGTAACTGTCGGATTCTCTTTTAATAATCCTTCATCATCACAAATAACATCAAACCATTTTCCGAAGATTTTTCGTTCTACAATATCAATGTAATTACAACCAATAATCTTGTAATAATCATCAAGACTGTCTTCGATTTCCATAATACTAAATTCCCGTGTTTTTTCATCAAACACACCAACCTTAATCATTTTCCACCTCCAAAAAGTTCTTAATCTCAAAATTATTACAATCATCGTTTTTATCAATGATATAATCAACCAGATCATCAATATCAATCAAATCTTTTAAGTCATTAAATGATGTAAGCCCGTATACATCATCTTTGAAGTACGAGTCATTAACATTAAAATCATTATCTAAATAACTCAATACTTCTGTAATCTTTTTGCCATAAAACAAATAATCGATTTCATCCATATAAATAATAGATATAATCGTCAAACAAGTTATTCTCTTCGCAATAATAATTCCATACCATTACGAGATCACGTTCTGACATATTATCTAATATATTAGACAGTACTACTTTGTCGCTCATAATTCCTCCTTATGCATTTGCAAGTCTTGTAAGCTGTTTGTTATACTTAACTAATTTCTTTCTCACAACTACTTTCTGCTTTTCCGTCAAAAATCCAGCCCTTAACAAGAACTCACAAAAACTTGTAAGGATTTCAGCATCGATACTGTTAAACCCTTGTCCATTGTGTTCATGAGTGCTTTTTGACATTTTTTCGTCTTCCGTCTGACAAGCATACAACTTTTTTAATGCTCCATATAAAACCTTGTCATTCGTCTGAACTAAATCTTTGATTTCAAGCTCTGTCCAAATTTTCTTTTCCATTTTTCCGACCTCCTTATGGGCTCTGTTGTTTTCTTATGCTTATATCCTATCATACAAGTATAGTTTTGTCAAGCGTTTTTTAACATTTTTTTACAAAAAATAACAAAAAAAGATGAGAGGCTTTAAAAACCTCTCACCTTCTCCTAATAAAGAAAAAAGAAGATTGAAAAAAGCAACACAGATGACCTGAAATCATATTACATCATTATACATATTTTGTCAACTTATTTCTCTAATCTTCCTTAAAACAGATGCATATACGCGAGGTTGCACAACTTCAAGCGTTGACATTAACTCATCCATTATTTTCATCACATCATACTGAGGCAATCCATTTACTTCTTTAGAAAAATCAGTGTCTGATAAATAACTTATAAAATCATCCGCTCCTGCATCATGTGAAGCATACGGAACAGAAGCATATACTTGAGCTATTCCCTCATCCTGATTTTGTTTTCCATATAATTCCTTCTGTATTGTGAGAAACGCCGCAAGTTTAATACACGTACTGGCATTTGGATTTCTTACTCCTTTACATTCGGCAATGGCCTCCTGTAAATCCTGTTCAGTTATCACAAGAGGCCACCTCCTTACATCTGTTCAATCTTTTGAACGAACCGCTGAACTTCTTTCTGCTTTTCCTGCGGAAGATCGCCCATCATTTCACGAAGCTCCATGATCATATCATCCATATCGTCTTCGGCACGAGAATATCCGCCTCTTTCATAAGAATATCTGCCCATGCGATCACGGCGAGCATTACGACCTCTGCCACGAGCATAAGAGCCGCCACGATTAGACCGACTACGATTCCCGCCTTCGGCATACGATTCACGATATGACATGCCATTATCCATGCTGTATTCACTATCTTCCCACATTTCGTCTGCTTTCAGAAGGTTCTTCTTCATGTGAGCAAGAACATCAGCATATTGGATTTCAGCCATGGATAACTTGCCTTCTTTTTCGGTTTTGCGCTCAAGTTCATCAAGTTCATCACAAATATACTCAATCAATTTGTGCATATCCTATCTCCTTCCTTATGCAATACGTGTAATTGTGAGATTTGCGTTCTGTACTTCAATTACAGGAGCAGGAGTGACTGTCGGATCAGTTGTTGCAGGTACTGCATCAACGCTCAGACTGAAACAACAACATTTCGGCACTTTGATAATAGCCGTACTTGTAACATTTCCGAATTCTTCAACCGCCGCTGGCGTATAAATCGCACGGCTTGTTAATCTCGGTTCACCATTGACCGTGATAGCCACAGCAATGGGTGTTACTGTTCCACCTTCAGGAATAGCAATGTTGCCGTTAAAAGTCACTTGATACTGTGCAAATTGATTGCAACAGTTGCCCTGATTTGAGTTTGCGCCTTTAAGAATAAAATTCCCTGTCTGACCTTCGTGATATACATTGCCACGAGAGCAAGGAATAGATGTATCAAACAGGATTGGCGCATTAAGCGCCACTTCCTGAATCGGATTATACAAAAATTCACAAGCCATAACGCATCTCCTTAGAAACTACCGTTGCATCCACACCCGTTATTGCATGTAAAGATCGGAGTCCTACCATAAACAGGAGTGGTCGGAACAGGGCAAGAATTGAGACGATTGTAAAGCGCATCAACTTCATTTGCGAAGCCCTGAGAAATAAATGCATTCTGTGCCGCCTGAGAAGCCGCAAGAGACTGCATGTTAATTTCCTGACGCAGACGAGCAATCTCATCATTCTTCGCATCAATCTTATCCTGACATAACTGATCAAGAATCCGCTGAGTGCTTGCAGTATTAGCCGCAATAACATCACGAAGCGCATCATTAACAGTCGCACGATCAGCACACGCTTCTGTAGCAACTGTGTACCGAAGATCAGCAAGACCAGCATTAACACCAGTAAATCCTGCTGTATTAGCCGTCTGCTCAGCAAAAGAGCGATTCAGGCTTGCAAGCTCATTGGAATACATCTGCTGGCTGATTGCATTCTGTGCACCAGTAATAGCCGCCGCTGTACCAGCAAAGCCATTAGCAAGAGACATCTGCATATCACCGCAACAGCCACATAACTGCGTAGCAAGATTGCTCACTCCGTCTCTGACGGAAGTTACAGAATCATGTAACTGTGCATCACGGAAGCCATCAGACACATTGTTATTGATACCGTTCTGACCGTTCAGAAGCCACGGGAAGTCATAGCCTAAGCCGCCTCCAAAACCGCCACCGAAGCCATTGCCCCAGCCGCCATTGAAAGCGAGAAGCAGAAGGATGATCCATCCCCAATCACCGCCGAAGCCGCCAAAACCACCGCCCTGATACATCGGAGCGCCATAGCCAGTCGGGCCAACTAACATCGTAGCACCGATTCCGCCATTTTCATCTGTAAGAGCCATTGTTTGATTTTTCCTTTCGAAATTTTATTTACAAAATCGAAGTGTGCACCCATCGAAAATGTACTAATTATTTTTTGAACTGAGACAAGAACTGTCTTGCCTGATTATACCTGCTTTGAGTAACTTGACCGCTGTTCATAAGATACTGAATAATTGAATTAGGATCATTAACATTTACATTGTCTGGAATATTGAATCCACGTTTGCGAAGAATCTGCATTGGATTTCGCTGTAATTCCTGAAGCGTTTGCTGAGCATTTCCACCGAGCATTTGCAGAACATTATTCGGAATCATCATCGTCATATTCCTCCTTTATTACTTTTCGCTTTTGCGCTTTTAATTTATCTTTAATGGCGTTTATTTCATCCCACACGGCATCCAGATCAGATTTCGCCGCATATTGGATTTCTTCTTTGTGTTGTTCTTTTGATTGAGTAGGAGCAGGATCATCCTCTTTTACAAGTCTGTACTTTTCAAAAACAGGACGATCTAATTGATTAAAACCCATTGTTTTTACATAGCAATACGGCTGAGACTCGTTTTTAAATGTCACAGAGTTCCCCGGTGCTACTGGATATGCTCTTGCTTCTTCTTCAGACGGAACAAGGATAAATCCGCTCTGCTGAATAGTTTGCTGTGACGGTTGCTGTTGCTGTTGAGCCTGCTGTTGCATCTGCATTTGTTGCTGATAATATGGATTTATATTGCCGTAATACGGCATTTGTGAATAATACGGATAGCCAGCCATAATCATAACCTCCAAAAATAAATAGGTACTTCATCACCGGAATCCCATGTGTCGCAGTAATTGCCGTTTATTACTGCAACAGCATGGGTTCCAGTTCCGAGAATGAATGTTCCTGAGGGATTATCATGACAAAAGTCCTTTACTGTGTAGCAATCAGGACAAGTATCAGTTACGATATTCCGCTGGTAGCCCAAATCTTTAAGGTATTGCCCCCATACGGCATTGCTACTCGGCATATCGCAAAGCATGAATCCGTAGACTGCTAAAGCAGTATAAATTTCTTCCCAGCTTTTTCTTGTCGCTATGGACAATGCTCTTATTACGCAATCGCCCACACGAGCGTTTCTGGGATTTGGATTAAACAATAAAAAAGCCACGATAGATTACCTCTCGTGACTTCGATTATAATTTATATGCTTAAATACAAAAATGCCCTAAAAAGGGCATTTTCGTATCATTTATGTGTATTTACAATTATTTGAAAAAGGGCAATCAGAACATTTAACTGTTTTTCCTGTTTCTGACAACGCAAGAGTTTTTATAAAACATACATACGGTTTATCATCCATTTTTTCTCTGCAATTAGGACAATATTTATACCCGCAATTTTTACTCTTTGTCGGATAATATGCCCATTTGCCGCATTTTGAGCAAGCCCATATTCCGTCTTTTTTCTTTATCCAAGTTGCACTCATTCTTCAACCCATTTCCATGTTCCAGCCGCACTTCCGTTTTTTACGAATTTATATACCATCTTTTTTGCAACAATCTTTTTTTCTTTTTCATTATCATTATTTTTAAAAACATGCTTCGGCATTGTGAGTGCTTCTGCAACACTTAACCCCCTCCTTAATCTTGATTCATATCCCGCATAGGACAATCCAATATCATCAAGCCAACATCTTAACGATTTTGTTTTATTTCCTATTTTTTTTTTATTTGATCATTCAATCTTTCAATTACTGATTTATCTGTTATCTTTGCCATTACTCATTCCTCTCTTTCCTCTCTTTTCATTTTCACACCGCATTTAGGACAATATAAATCCTGAAGAACAAGGTGCGTTTCTGCATTATCATCATACGCAAATGCATACACATCTGTTTCTTTACAACAAGAACAATGCCAACCACCATCCCATTTATTTTTAATCCACTCTCCGACATTTCTTTCTGGAACATTGGCGGCTGGTTGTTCGTCTCCACTCATTATCATGTTTGCAATAGATTCTGGACTTTCAAGCACAGGAATGTAAGTATCTTTCATTGGAAGCGCAATAAGAGTGCTATCTTCATCACTGAAAATATCAACAATCCAATTTATATTCACATAAATCTCTTGCCCAGTGGCTGAGCGAGTCAATTTAATCAGTCGCATTGCTTTCTCCTTTGATCTGTCCAGTTGTTGTTTCGGATGCCGTCCAAGTTATCCCCCACGGATTTGGAGACTGTCCGCATCCACTTCCTATTGGACATATCGAGTTCGTTAGCCTACATACACCACACGGTAATCTATTCTCGCAATAATTAGAGTGAGAAAATGCTGTCGGCGTTCCTGTTACGTTATTTTCTATGCTCTCTCCTTTTATCTCTTCAGATATTTCAACCCTGTTAAAACTAAGCCAATTCCAACAACAGGATAATTCTTGTTCAATATCATCTTTTATAAGATCAAACGATGTTTCACTATCGGTTTCAATTTTAACTGTTATCGTTCGCATTACTCTTTCCTTTCCTGTACGCTTAACAAATAGCGTTTGCCTCGATATGTAAATTCCATTGCCATGTCATGTTCTAACATATACTGAGCAACAGAATCACACGCTTCTTTTGTAACATTTGACTTGTCACGCCATAACTGTGAACCGTCTTTTCTCGGCTTCGAAAGCGTTCCGGCATAAATGCCGAAAGCACCACAACCAACATGATATTCAGCCATCACTTTCTCCTTTCCACGGCTTCGGCAAGGGCATCCATGCGAGGACTTTCCACCCAACCCAATATTCTTGATAAAAACATTTGTAAACCAGTCCATGTTCAACTGTTACCAAATACCACCCGTATTTTTCCGGCACACGCTCCGTCACTGGTATCCATCGAGGCTCGGCGGCGGGTACTTCCATAATCGCATTTCTGTCATAATGCCATTGATTATTTAGACCCATTTCGTACTCGTCTTTTCCATTCCACACCTCAGGCTCTTCACCCAACGCCTCAATCGCAACCCGTCTTGAAATCAAATCTTCACTCATCTATATCCTCCCTTCCAATCAATATCTTAAAAAATACCCCGTCTGAATCGTCATATCCAAATACTTGCAGATTCGTTCCGTCAAGTAAATCGACTATTTTATTCAGCAAATCTGCTCTTTCTTCTGGAGTAAGTAAACCGTCAGTCATATAAAACCCTCCTATTCCACGCCTTTACTGCATCGTTTTTTTGGTGAAATAATTTATCCTGATTTATACTACATTTACTGCATCGTACAAAATATCTGTGATCTCCACAATCGTCAATTATTGCTTTACTGCCACAGAATGGACATAACTTTAACTTATAATCCTTTTTCATCAATTAAATCCTCAAGTGTTTTCTTTCCGCCTACTAATTCAAATAATTCGATCAGATGATTGCATGCCATTTTATATATTTCATTATCAAATCCAACATTATCTCTGTGCTCTTTTATTAGCTCAACGATTTCTTCAGTAACAAATTTTCTTTCACTCATTTCTTAATGCGTCCGTCCTTTCTTTTACTAATGCAACATATTCTGGATTATATGCATCATAATCACCAGTTCTATGTTTACTTATGCATTCTTCTATTGAAAAACCTTGCAACATTCTGTTCCGTGTTTCAAGCACGAACAAAAATGCCTGATGATACTTATTGTTTATGTCTAATTCCGGGTGTCCTACTTTTACGGCTTTATCGAAAAACCACTTGTTGTTATACTGAAAATACCCAATATCCACTGAGCCATCAGCGTTATAATGAGGATTTGGCGTGAACGAGCATTCCTGATAGATAAGACCAATCATATACACATACCAATCTTCAGGCATTTCAAATCGTTTCCACAACTCCCATAAATGATACTGTAAACTATGATCTAAAAAATCTCTGTTCTTATAACAGTAATACGGAGTATCATCAATCTGTTTCGTTTCGATGATTTCCACTTCCGTTTCTGTTTCTGTTTCAGACGATTCAATTTCTGTTTGCTCCTGTTCGCTTACCGTACATTGCTTAGATGCCTCTGTGGCTTCGAAATTCCTGCTTTTTACGGCTTTTTCTACGGCTTCCGTAGAAATATTAGTCCTTATTTCTTCTTCTTTTAAATAAGCCTTTTCCGCCTTCTGAGCATCGCTTATTGCAAAGTATATAGATATTACGAACATAACTCCCAGAAACGTAAAGTGATACCAGCGTATTACTTCTTTTCTTTTTTTCTTGTGTTTACGCATTATATTCATGTACTCCAAGTTCTGAATTCACTTTTTCTACCATATCAGCGCATGTCTTAGCCATCTCTACTGAATTACAATCTGGATGATTAGCATGATACTCATCAAACAATGAGCACATAATTGACATAAACTGCCAATCTTGTAAAGTCACCATTTCGCTAACAACTTTATCAAATACGTTCACCATTTCTTCCATTTCTTCTTTTCTCCCTTGCTTTTAATTTCGCTGATTC
>JAZQHD010000163.1:0-44540 GCA_045540375.1 Ructibacterium sp.
GGTGACACACTTTGTGCTGACAATGCACCTATCATTCTTGAATCTATGGAATTCCCGGAACCTGTTATCCGTGTAGCAATTGAGCCCAAGACAAAAGCAGGTCAGGAAAAGATGGGTATCGCTCTTGCAAAACTTGCAGAAGAAGATCCCACATTCAAGACTTATACAGATGAAGAAACAGGTCAGACAATTATCGCAGGTATGGGTGAACTCCATCTTGAAATTATCGTTGACCGACTTCTCCGTGAATTCCACGTTGAAGCAAACGTAGGTCAGCCTCAGGTTGCATATAAGGAAACCATCCGCAAGAGTGCAGATGTTGACCATAAGTATGCACGTCAGTCCGGTGGTAAGGGTCAGTACGGTCACGTTAAGATGATCATGGAACCCAACGAAGCCGGCAAGGGCTATGAATTTATCAACAAGGTTGTTGGCGGTAACATTCCTAAGGAATATATCCCCGCAGTTGATGCAGGTATCCAGGGCGCTATGATGTCCGGTGTTATTGCAGGTTACAACGTAGTTGACGTAAAGGTAACACTTTACGACGGTTCATACCACGAAGTTGACTCTTCTGAAATGGCGTTTAAGATTGCCGCTTCTATGGCATTCAAGGAAGGTATGAAGAAGGCTGATCCTGTTCTTACCGAGCCTATCATGAAGGTTGTCGTAGTAGTTCCCGATGATTACATGGGAGATGTTATCGGAGACCTTAACTCTCGCCGTGGACAGATTCAGGGTATGGAACAGATTAGTGCAGGCGTTCAGGAAATCAACGCATTCGTGCCCTTAGCATGTATGTTTGGTTATGCTACCGACCTCCGTTCCAAGACACAGGGACGCGGTCAGTACACCATGGAACCCAGCCACTACACTGAAGTTCCCAAGAGCATTCAGGATTCAATAGTATCCGGAAAAGCAAAAGCGTAAACTATAAATAAAAAAATAATTAAATTTAAATTTCAGGAGGATTTAACAATGGCAAAGGCAAAATTCGAAAGAACAAAACCCCATATTAACATTGGTACCATCGGTCACGTTGACCACGGCAAGACCACTCTTACCGCTGCTATCACAAAGTATCTCTCTCTCGGCAACGGCGCTGAATTCATGGCATACGACCAGATCGACAACGCTCCCGAAGAAAGAGCACGTGGTATCACGATCAACACAAGACACGTTGAGTACGAAACAGAAAACAGACACTACGCACACGTTGACTGCCCCGGCCACGCTGACTACGTTAAGAACATGATCACCGGTGCTGCTCAGATGGACGGTGCTATCCTCGTTGTTGCTGGTACCGACGGTCCCATGCAGCAGACTCGTGAACACATCCTTCTCGCTCGTCAGGTTGGCGTTCCCGCAATTGTTGTATTTATCAACAAGTGCGATATGGTAGACGACGAAGAACTTCTCGAACTCGTTGAAATGGAAATCCGTGGTCTTCTTTCTGACTACGACTTCCCCGGCGACGACATTCCGATCGTTCGCGGTTCTGCAAGAGATGCTCTTGAATCCGCTAGCACAGATGCTAACGCTCCCGAGTACGCTCCTATCAAGGAACTCATGGCTCAGGTTGACGCATACATTCCTACACCTCCCAGAATGGCTGATGAACCCTTCCTTATGCCTGTTGAAGACGTATTCTCCATCTCAGGACGTGGTACAGTTGCTACAGGTCGTGTAGAACGTGGTGTTCTCAAGCTCAATGACGAAGTTGAAATCGTTGGTATCAAGGAAAACCGTAAGACCGTTATCACCGGTATCGAAATGTTCCACAAGCTTATGGACGACGCTCAGGCTGGTGACAACGTTGGTTGTCTTCTCCGTGGTGTTCAGAAGAACGAAATCGAAAGAGGACAGGTTCTCTGTAAGCCCGGTTCCATCAACCCCCACACCAAGTTCGTTGGTCAGGTTTACGTTCTTACCGAAAAAGAAGGCGGACGTCATAAGCCCTTCTTCAACAACTACAGACCTCAGTTCTATTTCAGAACAACTGACGTTACAGGTGTTATCAACCTTCCCGACGGTGTTGAAATGTGCAACCCCGGCGATAACGTTGATATGAAGGTTGAGCTTATCACTCCTATCGCTATCGAAAAGGGTCTCCGTTTCGCTATCCGTGAGGGTGGTAGAACAGTTGGTTCAGGCGTTGTTGCTGAAATCAACGAATAATTAACAAACTTAACTAAAGTTTTAAAGAGTGTGCCTTAAGGCGCACTCTTTTTTTGTTTATATGTTGAATTGTAGGAATGGCTGTGATATAATTAGTAAAAGCGAAACTTGAACTAAGTGACATAAAGTCCTTGCGGAATTTGCTATATATCACTTTTTAATTGCTTGGCGAAAGCGAGGAAGATGAATGAAAAAAACATATATAACATCAATGCCAAACCATATTGGTGCATTTTTAAAAGCGAGCAAGTGTTTTTCGGCATTAGGAATTAACATTACACGTGTAAGTTACAATAAGGCTGTAGATTCGCATACGTTGTTTATAGATGCAGAAGGAACAGAGGAACAGCTGAAAAATGCAGATACCGAACTTCAAAAAATTGCTTATCTTCAAAATAACACCTCAAAAACAAGCATTGTTTTATTGGAGTTCTGTCTTAAAGATGTTCCGGGAACTGTTACGGATGTTTTGACCCTTATTGACAGATTCAATTTTAATATATGATATATAAGTTCACAAGAGAATGGAACAAATTATCAGTATTTTAAGATGGGTTTGTATGTCGATGATTTGCAAAAAATATCTGAGTTTTTGAAGGAAGTTGAAAAAATATGTAAAGTCAGGATGATAGACTATAACAGCTCAGAGAAGGTTTATGATAACAGTATTTTTTACAATACATATGTTATGGGTCTGGCTCAGATTATGGGTTTGACCAGTGATATAAGCAAAGAACTTTTGGTACATGTAAATCTTGCTATGCAGACATTGGACGAGCAGGGGTTGTCTCCATATCGCACCTTTGACAGTATAAGCAAATTTGCAGAACTGCTTGGTGCTTCAAAAGGAAGGAATTTTTCTCCGCGTATAACCAAACACAAAATTACTGAAAAAACCGAGATAATATTGATAGAACCTCCTTGCGGAAGTAATACAATCATTATAAACAGCGACAGAAAATATTTGTTTATAGACAGCGGTTATGCTTGCTATAAAGAAGAAATGTTAAGCGTATTTAAAGAGATTATACCTGAATTTGATGAAATTAAAAAAACAATACTTATAACGCATGCCGATGTTGACCATTGCGGACTATTGCCACTGTTTGACGAGGTTATTGCCAGTCATAAAACCGCAATGTGCTTAAACAAAGAATATAATGGAAAAAACGGTTATAGGGAGGAAAATGCCCTGCACAAGCCTTATATTAATATTTGCAAATTACTTACCTCATACAAAACTGTAAATCCTGATAAGGTTATAACATTGTGGGATGATGTGGAAAATCCAAAAGAACCTCTTACTCAAATTGGTTTTTTCGATTTTGGAGAACTCCATTTTGAAGTATATGAGGGGCAAGGCGGACATCTTCCTGGAGAAATAGTTCTTATTGACTATCGAAATCATATTGCAATTACCGGGGATATTTATATTAATGTCCACGGACTAACACGGGAACAGGCAGAATACAACCAATATGCGCCTATACTTATGACATCTGTTGATACCAACTCTGAGCTTTGCGCAGAAGAGCGAAAGGCGATAATACAAAGACTGGGTGTAGGGAAATGGCAAATTTATGGGGCACATGGATTTAAAAAGGATTATTCAGTTAATGTTTAGTTTTCCTGATCAACTTGGCATGAGTCTGATGCTAAAAACTTTGGCATCCAGATGATACAGTCTTGATATAAAAAAGAAGTTCGTTGTGAAACGAACTTCTTTTTTTAGGATTAGTCTTTCAGTAGTACATACCCATTAAAGTAGCAGTAGGAAACTTCGTTGTTTTCTATATTGAAGTTAAAATTATCAAAATACAGGGCAGTATTTTCATCAACGATATAAAGTTCCAGGTCTGCTTTTTCATTGCCATATTGAGCATAAAGGTTTTTGGCAATCGGTATCAAGTCGATGTCATAGGCTGAACCATGATGCTCAAAGTTCAATCTATTATTATCGTCATAGATGCTAATCATTTTGTCATAATCTGTGATTGCAACGGAATCCTTTGTTTCGTAATTGCAATAAGAATAGTTCCATTCTTCCCTGATGTTGTTTGTAAAGCCGAAAAGCTCCAACTCGGTTTGGTCAGAATCCGGGATAAAGTCGGGAAGTTTTTTTGCATTGTACTTGAGATACTCGTAGGAGCTTGAAATTTTCTGGGCGTCAGCCTCGCTGACATCCGGATTCGGGATGACCTTGCCATCTTTTAGCATATTGTTTGCGGTAAGGGTTGTTTTCAGGATGTTTGTCTGGCTTGCTACCGGCATATCGATGACGTTCCAAGGGGTGATGGTAACGAACAGAACAATCACACCGGATAGGAAGGCAATCTTATTTAAATGCTTTGGTATGACGATGGAGCCTACGATAAAGAGGATGCTGATTGCGATTAACACCAGAGAAATGGTTCTTGGGGTGGTAAGTCCATAGGCGTTGATTCGTTCAAACACTGCAATCGCCTGCATAACCAGCACCGGAACAAGGAAATAACCGCCGAATTTCACGAATAGCTTTGCCAATTTTTCAGAGTATTGCATCACACTCAAAAGGAAGAAGATAAAGAACAGAGATGCAAAGGATGCAAACCAGTTGATTTCACCCACCGGCATATTCCAGGTAATCACAATCTTTGCGAGATATACCAGTAAAATGGTGATAAGGAGCATATATAAGGGCAATCCTGCAAACAGAACAATGGTGCGAAAAAGTTTGGATTGGGGTGCGGGCACATCCTTTTTGGGAATAAAAGACAGAAAGATGTTGACAAAAACAACCACCCAGATGAAAAGATTGACAAGCAGATACAGTTTGTGGATGTTATTCCAGGTAAAGATAAGAAACTGAACGGCTGCAATGCAGGTGGACAATCCGGCAGAAAGCACAGCGCAGATTGCTCCGGAGAAAATCAGGGAGGTTACCAGTCTTGGAAAGGCAAGGTCTCGATGTTCTCCTCGCATTAGGATGAAGAAAAGGAAACATACCAGGGCAATCATAATACCAACGTATGCCATAATCATATAGAGGGATTCGTAATGGATTGTGGTCAGAATAAAACCTACCACGCCCACAATTCCGCAAAGAATATATTGTATCAAAGAACCAAGCTTTGAAAAGAGGTATTCTTGTATCCCCTTGAGAAGAACAGAGAATACCGCCACTAGTGCATAGGTCATGCAAAGGGGAATCATGACTTCGCCGGAATTCGTTTCAAAAAGAATTTCGTAGGATAGCGTCATGAAAAACAACACTGTACAGGCAAAGGCGATGGAAAATCTCAAAATACCATCCTTGACATTGACGTAAAAGGCTTTCAGGAATTCTTTGAACTTCATACCGAATGCCTCCGTTCTTTTAAGAATTTTATATTGTACGCATCATATCATTTTTATAGGGAAAATGCAATACGAATATGGTGTATCTATGCAGATATTAAAACTATGTTCTCCGATGATGGAAAACTCGGTTTTTATAATTTCGAAACCCATAACTTATCCTCGCATTTTCGAGGGTTCTACTACTTTTATTTACACGCCGATTTTGGGGCAAAGATGGCTGATGGGACAGGCGTCGCACAATGGCTTTCTGGCGTCGCAATAGGCCCTACCATGGTAAACCAGTTGGTGGCAGAACTCTGCCCAGAATTCTTGGGGAATCACCTTTTGTAGATCTAATTCAATCTTGTAAGGATCCTTTTCCTTGGTAAATCCCATCCGGTTGGAAAGCCGGGTGGCATGGGTGTCCACTACGACACCGGGAATCCCAAAGAAATCTCCCAGCACCAAATTGGCGGTCTTTCGTCCCACGCCGGGAAGCCGGAGTAAGTCTTCCATGGTTCCGGGGACTTCACCATCGTAATCAGAAATCAGCATCCGGCAACAGCCAATGATATTTTTTGCCTTGTTCCGGAAAAATCCGGTGGACCGGATATCCTCCTGGAGTTCCAACTCATCGGCGTTTGCAAAGGCATAGACATCGGGATATTTTTGGAAGAGGTTGGGGGTAACCAAATTCACCCTGGCATCAGTGCACTGTGCCGCAAGCTGAGTGGCAATCAGCAGTTGCAGAGCATTTTCGTAATCCAAGGTACAATCGGCGTCTGAATAAACTTCCCGAAAGACGGAAAGAATCTGCATCAGTCGTTCTTTTTTTGCGGTTTGACTCTCTTTCATGGAAATTCCCCCTTGCAAAATGTCGGTATTCGTATTATAATATAAACTGAGGAAGGATGCAAGTTTTGTTTTGCAGAATTTCTTTTCTGGATTTGTAATACTAAAGATTATATATAGGAGGACTATTATGTTTGAATTAGAACACGTAAGAAAAACCGACCCCGAGGTTGCCAAAGCCATTGATTTGGAAATCGGCCGTCAGCGGAGCAAAATTGAGCTGATTGCATCCGAGAACTTTGTTAGCCCTGCGGTCATGGAGGCTATGGGTACTCCCCTGACCAATAAATATGCTGAGGGTTATCCTGGCAAGCGGTACTATGGCGGTTGTGAATATGTTGATATTGTTGAGGACTTGGCAAGAGAGAGAGCCAAGGAGCTTTTCGGTGCTGAATTTGCCAATGTTCAGCCTCATTCCGGTGCTTCGGCAAACTTAGCGGTATTCTTTGCTACCATGGAGCCGGGGGATACCTTCCTGGGAATGAACTTAGCTCACGGCGGACACTTAAGCCATGGTTCTCCTGTGAATATTTCCGGTAAGTACTTTAATGTAGTTCCCTATGGTGTGGATGATGTAACCCATCGGATTAACTATGACGAGGTGCGGAGCCTTGCTTTGGAGCATAAGCCGAAGCTGATTTTGGCAGGCGCCAGCGCTTATGCCCGGGAAATTGATTTTGCTAAATTCCGTGAGATTGCTGATGAGGTTGGCGCATACCTGATGGTAGATATGGCACACATTGCAGGTCTGGTTGCGGCAGGCCTACATCCATCTCCTGTTCCTTATGCGGATTTTGTAACCACCACCACCCACAAGACCCTTCGTGGCCCCAGAGGCGGTATGATTCTCTGTAAGGAAGAACACGCAGCTGCCATCAATAAGGCAGTATTCCCCGGTAACCAGGGCGGTCCCCTGATGCATGTAATTGCAGGTAAAGCAGTTTGCCTGAAAGAAGCCCTGTCCCCTGAGTTTAAGGCATACCAGTTGCAGGTAAAGAAGAATGCTACCGCTCTTGCAAACGCTTTGATGGCAAAGGGGATAGATATTGTATCCGGCGGTACCGACAACCATCTAATGCTGGTAAGCTTGCTCAAGCAGGACAAGACTGGTAAAGAAGTAGAGCATAATTTGGACGAGGTTGGCATTACCTGTAATAAGAACACCATTCCTAATGATCCCAAGAGTCCTTTCGTAACCAGTGGTATCCGTCTGGGTACTCCGGCGGTAACCAGTCGCGGTTTCAAGGAAGAGGACATGGAAGAGGTTGCTGAACTCATTGCTATGGTTATCAATGACTTTGAGGGAAATAAAGAAGAAGTGAAAAAACGGGTGCAGGAACTCTGCGAGAAGCACCCTCTGTATGAATAAGCCACTTGCGGACAGAATCAGACCCACAACCTTAGACGAGGTTGTGGGTCAGCAACATATATTGGGCAAGGGCCGGATTCTGCGAAATATTATTGAAAGCGGCAAGATTCCCAATATGATTTTTTACGGACTATCAGGCACCGGGAAAACTACCGTTGCAAACATTGCGGCGAAGATGAGCAACAAGCCACTTTATCACCTGAATGCTACCAATGCATCGGTGGCAGATGTGAAAGAAATTGTGAAACAAAGCGAGGGGTTGCTCGGACAGGATGGAGTATTACTCTACCTGGACGAGATTCAGAACTTCAATAAAAAACAACAACAATCGTTGCTTGAATACACCGAAAATGGCAGGATTACCCTGATTGCAAGTACCACCGAAAATCCCTATTTCTATGTGTACAATGCAATCCTGAGCCGGAGTACGGTGTTTGAATTTCAACCATTGACCGCAGAGGACATTGCCAAAGCCTTAGAGCGGGCATTGAAGATTCTGCAGGAAGAGGATTTCCCCAAGAATCCCATCAAAGTAGAAGATGGGGTTCTGCTCCAACTGGCGGAAATGTCCGGGGGAGATGTGCGGAAGGCACTGAATTCCTTAGAGCTTGCCGCTAATTATACCCTGCCAGAAAAGGATGGAACCATTCGTTTGACGATGGATTCTGCAGAGCAGTCCAGCCAGAAAAAGGCCTTTCGGTATGACCAAAAGGGGGATAGCCACTACGATATTTTGAGCGGTTTTCAAAAGTCCATCCGTGGCAGCGACCCGGATGCGGCAGTACATTACCTGGCAAGATTGGTGGAGGCGGACGATCTGGCGTCTATCTGTCGGCGACTGATGGTAATTGCCTGTGAGGATATTGGACTTGCTCATCCCACGGCTATCACGGTGGTGAAGGCTTGTGTGGATAGTGCTTTGATGCTGGGATTCCCTGAGGCGAGGATTCCTCTGGCACAGGCGACGCTATTACTTGCCACCGCACCCAAATCCAACAGTGCCTATATGGCATTGGCGGCGGCAATGGCGGATATTGAGAGTATGGACACCGGAACCATTCCAAGACAGCTCCAGAACAAGCACTATGACGGTGAGGGAGCAAAGGTCAAAGGACAGCATTATCTCTATCCCCACGATTATCCTGATCATTATGTGAAACAGCAGTATCTCCCGGATAACATCAAAGATAAGACCTATTACCACTATGGCGAGAATAAGGTGGAACAAGCCGCCAAGGAATACTGGGACAAGATTAAAGAAAAGTAAAAGTGCCTTAAAAAAGGCACTTTTTTTCTGTCAAAATGCAGTACAGAATGCGGTAAAAAACAGTTGAAAATTACGATAATCTATGATATAATCAAAACGTATGTATTTTTGTAATCAAGAGGGAAAGAAACCATGAAAAAGAACTTGTTGATCATCGGGGCAGGATGTTGCGGTATGTCAGCAAAAGAAATTGCAGTATCCATGGGGTGTTTTGAGAAAATAGATTTTCTTGATGACAATATGAAAGAAACTCCGGACGGTTGTAGTGTTTTGGGAAAAACTGAAGAGTTTAAGAACTATGCCAATGAGTATAGTCATATTTTTGTAGCCATGGGGAATGCGGAAAAAAAGGCGGATCTTTTTGAGCGGATAAAACTTGAGACAACATATCAAATAGCAACACTCGTTTCGCCACGGGCATATGTATCGCCTTCTGCCAGAGTTATGCAAGGAACCATCATAGAAGCGATGGCAACAATCAATACCGGATCTGTGATAGCGGAAGGCTGTATCGTAGGCGCCGGAAGTGTTGTGAATCACTATAGTATGTGTTGTAACGGAGTACATATAGAATGCAATGGTACGGTAGCGGATTATACCTTGGTCCCGGCAGGAACAGATATTGGCAGCGGTGTAGTTTTTGGTCGTAATGCCATTGAAGGAATGGACTTGTTTTTTAGTGCTGAGAAACAGAAAGCAGATTTGGACGAATTAAAGCATTATCGTGTTTAAAGTCAAGAAAACAAGCAGGAATGAGGGATGAAAAATGTATAAGAATTGTGTGAAACGGTGGATTGACTTTTTTTTGGCATTCATTGGAATTATTGTTCTAAGTCCGGTTTTTGCAGTTGTTGGACTTGTGATTTACATTGATGATCCGGGCCCGATTTTCTTTAAACAAAAAAGAGTGGGGAAAAATAAGGAGTTGTTTTGGTTACATAAATTTAGAAGTATGAAGGTGAAAACGCCGGATGTTCCAACTCATCTGCTCAATGATCCGACTCAGTATATCACCAAGGTTGGGAAAATAATTCGGAAACTGAGCATTGATGAACTTCCTCAGGTGTATGATATTTTAATCGGGAAGATGTCCATTATTGGCCCTAGACCAGCATTGTGGAATCAGGAAGATTTGATTCTTGAGCGGGATAAATATGGTGCAAATGACGTAAGACCCGGTCTGACAGGATGGGCGCAGATAAACGGAAGAGATGAATTGCCGATTGTAATTAAAGCGGAATATGATGGTGAGTATGTAGAATGGCTGAATCGTGGCGGGTTGAAAGCATTTTCTATGGATTTCAAATGCTTTATGGGTACGATTTTAAAGGTGCTTAAAAGTGAAGGCGTGGTTGAGGGAAGTGAGACAAAGGTCAGTCCTGTCAAGGAGGAGATGGTAAACAATGGAAGGGAATAATCCGTTGGTTTCGGTAGTGATTGCTACATATAGAAGAACAGAAAGTTTGTACAATGCTATTTGGTCTGTTTGTAACCAGACCTACACGAATACAGAAATTATTGTCGTAGATGACAATGCTGATTCTGAATGGAATCAACAGGTTTTTGATGTTATGAAAGAATTTCTGGATGATGAGAAGGTTGTTTATATAAAAAATGAGCAGAATATGGGTTCTGCGGAGACGAGAAATATTGGGATAAAAGCAGCAAAAGGTGAATATATCACTTTTTTGGATGATGATGATATATATTTGCCCCCAAAAATAGAGAACCAAGTAAGATGTATGCAGAAAACCAAGGCAGACTATTCTATCACTGATTTAATTTTATACAAGGAAAACGGAAAAATAGAGGAAGTAAGAAAACGAGAGTTTATTAAAAAAACCGACAAAAAATCTATGCTGGAATATCATCTGAAGTATCACATTACCGGAACCGATACAATGATGTTTAAGAAGGACTATCTAGAGAAGATAAATTACTTTGATAAAATTGATGTGGGTGATGAGTTCTATTTGATGGTCAAGGCGATTAGTTTTGAGGGAGTTTTTGCATATTTGCCTGTCTGTGATGTGAAAGCCTATGTTCATACAGGAGAAGGCGGACTTTCCAGCGGAAAAACAAAAATAGATGGAGAGAATAACCTGCATGAATACAAAAAACAGTTTTTTGACGAACTGGATTGTGGCACCGTACGATATATTAAGATGAGACATCATGCAGTATTGGCTTTTGCATATTTGAGGATGGGAAAGTATGGCGGAGCAGTCAGTCAGGGGATAAAATCAATTTGCTATGCACCTATCGAATGTGTGAAAATGATACTGAAGCGTAATTAAACGGATATATGAGGATAGATTTTGTGAAGAACGAAGCGGGGGGAACGAAAATGACGGAAATGCAGGAAAAACTGCTTGAAATCCTTAAATGGTTTCACGAGTTATGCGAAAAAGAAGGGTTAGTATACTACGCACAGGGAGGAACTGCGTTAGGCGCAGTCAGACATAATGGGTTTATACCTTGGGATGATGACCTTGATGTTGGTATGCCAAGAAAAGATTATGAAAGTCTTAAAAAGCTATCCGAGAAAGTAAATGGTAATTCCCCATATCAGATAGAATTTCCCGGTGATGACAGAGAGTTTGTATATCCTTTTTGCAAGGTTTATGACACGAAAACAACCTTGATCGAAAATACCAGATATAAAACCAAAAGAGGAATCTACATTGATGTATTTCCCATTGATGGAATCGGGAACACCATGGAGGAAAGCGTCAAAAACTTCAAAAGAGTGGATCACAAGCGTAATCTGCTTTGCACCCAAATATGCGGATTGCGAAAAGGAAGAAAATGGTATAAGAATCTATCAGTTATATTGTTAAGAAACATTCCATTTTGGAATTCCGTAAAAATGATAAAGGATATTGACAGAATGAGTAAGCTTTATGATTATGACAAATGTCAATATGTTGCTAATTTATGCGGGAATTGGCACGAAAAAGAAATTATGGATAAGGAATGGGTGGAGAAGCCGGTATTGTGTAAGTTCGAAGACACTCAAATTTATATACCGGAGAATCATGACGGATATCTGACAAGAATGTACGGAGACTATATGCAATTGCCGCCGGTGGAAAAGCGGGTTACCCATCACGACTTTATCAGTATCGACTTGAACAAATCTTATTTAGAGGAGTAATGAAAGATGAAAAGAGTAATTACATACGGAACATTTGATTTGCTTCATTACGGGCATATTAACTTGCTGAAAAGAGCAAAAGAATTGGGAGACTATCTTGTAGTGGTTGTATCAACCGATGAATTTAACTGGAATGAAAAACAGAAAAAGTGTTATTTTAACTTTGAGCAAAGAAAAGCATTGGTGGAAGCGGTTCGTTATGTGGATTTGGTGATTCCTGAAGAAAATTGGGATCAAAAGAGAACAGATGTGCACGAATATCATATTGATACTTTTGTGATGGGTGATGATTGGAGAGGGAAATTTGATTTTCTGAAAGAGGAAGGCGTAGAAGTTGTGTATCTGCCCAGAACACCTGAAATTAGCTCGTCCCAAATCAAGAGTGATTTAAACCATCAGGGTTGATGTTACTGCGGCCCGGAATGGATTGTGTCGAAAACCATAGTTGAGGGAGGACAACCATGACCATACAAACCCTAATTTCCACCATGCATAGGAAGGACTATGCGATTCTGGAACAAATGAATGTATCCACTCCGGCGGTGGTGATTAACCAGTGTGATATCGAAGGGAGAGAAACCATAACCCATCGGGGGCATGAGGTTTTGTGGATTAACACAACCGAGCGAGGGTTAAGTAAAAGCCGGAATATGGCAATCAAAAATGCCACGGCGGATATTTGTGTCCTTGCAGATGATGACATCATCTATGAGGACGGTTATGGTGAGGCTGTTTTAGAAGCCTTTCGGCAGTGCTCCGATGCGGATATTATTGGATTTGAAGTTTTCGGAATTGAACGGAAATGGAAAATTTATAAAGAAACAAAACCCACCCGGGTAGGAATTTTGAGATCTATGAAGCTTGCATCGGTGGAGATGGGATTTCGCCGAAAATCCGTTGTGGAATCCGGTATTACATTTAACGAGAGAATTGGTGCAGGGACAAAATATTTGATGGGTGAGGAAAATGCTTTTCTTTTCCACTGTATGAAAAAGGGACTTTGTGTATGGTTTCAGCCTGTTCATATTGCTAATCTCCATATGGATAATTCTTGTTGGTTCCCCGGTTGGACGGAGGAGTATTTTATTGGCAGAGGAGCTGCCTTTACGGCTATGGATAAAAATATGGCCTATTTTCTGATATTGCAATGGGCGATTCGAAAGTATAAGAGATATAAAAATGATATGGGAATTTGGCGTGGAATTCAGCTAATGTGTCGGGGAAGTCGATTGTATCGAAAAGAGGGAAGGAAGTAATCCCTAAGTGATAACCGCCATCGAAAGGGGAAGAAGTTATATGATTACGATTGTAACACCAACTTATAATCGGGGTTATATTTTGGATAAAGCATTTCAGTCTTTGCGGACGCAAACCAGTTTTGACTTTGAATGGATTATTGTGGATGATGGTTCCACAGATAATACCGAGGAGATTGTAAAAGGATGGATTTCGGAAAACTTGCCCTTCTCCCTTCGGTATGAGAAACAAAAAAATGGTGGAAAGCATCGTGCCGTCAATCGTGGTGTTTTGATGGCGGAATATGACTATCTTTTGGTTTTGGATAGTGATGATTATTTAGAACCTGATGCAGTAGAAGTGATTCATGAATGGATTGCCACCATTGACGGAAAAGAAGGATTTGCCGGGGTTTCCGGTCTTCGAGGATGGATGAAACGAGAAGGTGCTATTGGAAGCTTTTTGAAGAAAGACTATATCGATGCTCTCAATTCCGAGAGAGTAAAGTATGGCTTAGAAGGGGACAAGGCAGAGGTTTATAAAACCGAGATGCTAAAGAAATATCCTTTCCCCGAATTCGAGGGTGAAAATTTTCTTCGGGAAAGTGCTTCCTGGGATGCTATTGCAGAGGCTGGGTATAAAGTTCGGTGGTTCAATAAAATTATATATCGGTGCGAGTACTTAGAGGATGGTTTGACACATGGGACGGATGTTGCGGTTTATGCAAAAAATTTCCAGGGTTTTACCTGTTGGACAAAACTGCAAATCAGAGTAATACCCCGCCCCTACCGATGGTTGAAGATTGGTTACTTTGCGATTGTTGCTAAGGAAAAGGGGTTATCCGGCAAGGAGGCAAGAGCGTTGCTTGATGTAAGCTCCGGCAAGTTTCTTGCGGGAAAAGTTTTGTATTTTATGAATCGATTCCTTAAGAAGATAAGAAGAAGGACAAAGTTATGAAATATGATGAATTACAAAAGAAAAAGGTCAAGAACGGTATTGTAATACTCTATATCATGCTGATGCTCCCTTTTTTTGGAATTTCGGGAGTCCGAAATTTTGCAGGTGGATTATATCCGGTATGGCAGGCAGGAAGTATGTACACGCTCGTAATTATTGTTCTCGTGAAAGCAAAATATGCAAAACTGGATTCCTTTGTGATTGCATTGGCAATGGTCGAGTTTTTAATAACCGCAGTAACTGCCTATTACTCGTCTTTTAGTTTTGGTATTTTTGTGGTGTCCATGTTTTTTATTTTGATTACCATATCGATACAGTTTTATCGGGATGAGATTATTCGAGCGCTTGCAATTATTTCTGTGGGGGTTATATACCTTAATCTTATCAGTGTGATTGGATATGTTTCCGGTGTGTCAGAAAGGTTTTTTATTGGTGGAAAGAATCATCTTTCTATGTTTATGATTCCGGCGGCGGCATGTATTATTATTCATGCATTTCAGAAACGAGAGATGCTTAATTTTCTTGAAGTATCTACGTTATTCTGTATCGTATGCAGTATTTTAATTGGTGCAAGTGGAGCCGGAATTGTTTGCACTCTTTTGGCGGTTGTTTTGTTTGTATCGAATAAAGCGGTTCGAAATAGAAGAATGTTATTTGTTATGCTGGTATTACTCAATCTGTTTTTATTATTCGGCTACAACGAACTTATGAAGACCGAAACCTGGATGCGTTTTACCGAATGGCTGGGCAAGGATGCTTCTATGACGGGTCGAACATCCATCTGGGAAACAACGATTAATATGATTAAAAGCCATTGGCTGCTTGGTTATGGACGTGGTGTAAAATTTATCTACCTGGGTTTGGATGAAATATGGATTCCCGGCTATGAAACTCACAATATGTTCCTTCAGGTATTATATGTAACCGGTGTGGTGGGTCTTGTTTTCTATATTCGGTATCTGACAAAGGCAATTAGTAGATTGAACATGAACAACACCATACAGAGAGTTTTGTTTATCGCTATTTTCATTTGTATGGTCAACGGATTGGTTGAGGCAAATAACGATAATGCATTTTTCAGAATTCTGCTTGCTCTTGCCTATTATTACGGAAGTACAAACGAACAGGAAAAAGGAGATGAGGTCCATGTCGGAGAGATTGAGGAGACTGCGACTTAATTCTACCATTGCCCTTCTTTATCAAGGGATTTTGATTATTACCGGTCTGATTCTTCCCCGGTGTTACCTTGCCTTTTACGGCTCAGAAGTCAATGGTTTGCTCTCGTCTATCACCCAGTTTTTGTCCTTTATCAATATTTGTGATATGGGAATCAGCACGGTGATTTCTTCGGCACTCTATAAGCCTTTGGCGGAGCAGGACTATGGAATGATTAGCCGTGTCTTTGTTTATTCGAAAAAATTTTTCCGTGGAATTGGATATATTTTGCTTGGATATGTTCTGGTTCTTCTTTTTGTGTACCCCCAGTTGGTTGAAGAGCAATTTGGTGCAGTGTATACCATTCTTTTGATTATCTGCATGAGTGTTTCAAGTTTTTCCCAGTACTTTTTGGGGAATTCCTACCAGTTGCTTCTCAATGCGGATCAGCGTTCTTATGTTCAACTGATCATCAACGGCGGGACCTTGGTTGCCAATACCGTACTCAGTGTTGTGATTATGGTGCTGGGCGGTGGAATCCATATAGTAAAACTGGTGGCATCCTTGATTTATCTTCTTCGACCCATTTTAATGGCTTTTTATGTAAAGAAAAATTATCAAATTGATGATACCATAAAAGCAGATGCGAATGCGGTCCCTCAAAAGCGAAGTGGAATTATTCAGCATATTTCCTATATTGTCTGTGAAAATACAGATGTGGCGGTTTTGACCATTTTTTCTACCCTTTCCAATGTGTCAATCTATTCTGTTTACTTCTTGGTGCTAAACAGTGTAAAGACTTTGATTAATGCGGCGACTACCGGAGTTCAGGCTATGTTCGGGAACATGATTGCCAACGAGGAGAAGGAAAAATTACATGACACCTACGGTTTTTATGAGTGGTTAATGCATGGTGCTACTGTGTTGCTTTTTGTGGTTGCAGGAAAATTGATTGTACCTTTTGTTCTGCTTTATACTCAAAATGTCAACGATGCGAATTATAACGTACCGCTGTTCGCTGCTTTAATTACAGTGGCGTATGGTATTTACACTATACGAAACGCCATGTATGTGTTGATTCGCTCGGCGGGACATTATAAGCAGACCCAGGTGGCATCCTTGCTGGAAGCCGTGCTAAATTTAGGTATTTCCGTTGTTCTTGTCTTTCGATTTGGATTAATTGGTGTTGCCATTGGAACCATGACGGCAGAGCTGTTCTATGGTATTTATCTGATTTGTTATCTGTCTAAAAACATTGTGTTCCAGCAAAAACGGATTGCAGTCAAGAGAATTCTGGTTGATATTCTTTCTGTGGCAGTGATGCTTCTAACGGTAGGTTGGATTGATATGAGTGCCGACAGTTTTATCTCTTGGATTTGGAAGGCGGTTGTTGTAACTGCCATCTGTGGTACTGACCTTGTGATAATTCAGGTGTTGTTTGCCCGGGAAAATGTAAAAAAAGTATTCTCTGCTTTAAGGAAGAAAAAACCGGTAAAAGAGGAGAAAAACAGCGAAGTTGTCCAAGAGGCAATTCTTTCTCTGGTCCGGAGTTGTTTGCTTGGAACCAAGGCCGAGGTGCCGGAAGATGTGGATTGGGAAGAAATCGTTGTTTTAAGCCGGAAAGCACAGATTGGAACCATGATCTATGATGCCATCCAAAAAAATCAGTGTAGTATTCCTGCCGAGCAGAAGAAGCAGTTGCGGGATCATGTGTTAAAGCGGGTGCTTCGGGACCAGGTTCAGGAAGAGCAACAGAAGAAACTAGTAACTGCTTTTGAAGAAAAAAAGATTGATTATGCTCTTTTAAAGGGTGCATCCATCAAATACCTGTATCCAGACAGTATGTTTCGGTCTATGGGCGATATCGACGTCTTGATTAAAACGGAGCAGTATGATGCCATTAAGGAAATTATGGTAAGGATGGGATATCGGGAATGGAGAGAAACGGATCACGAATTAATCTGGGTGAAGTCTCCCTTTATGTGCATCGAACTCCATAAGAGAATGGTTCCCTCAGTGAATAAGAACTTCTACGCCTATTACGGTTCCGGGTGGAGTAGGATGAAGCAGGCGGAGGGGAGTCGTTATAGCATGACTCCGGAAGATGAATTTGTCTATCTTTTGATGCACTTTTCCAAGCACTACCGGGATGGCGGAATCGGTATCCGTCATTTGGTAGATTTGTGGATTTATCAGAAAGAGCATCCGGAAATGGATCAAAGCTATATCTTGGAAGAACTGAAAAAACTCCATCTGGATAAGTTCTATGATAATGTAGTAGAAACTTCTAATGCATGGTTTTATGGTGCGGAAAAGACTCTTGCAACCCGGATTATTACCGGAACTATTTTTCAAAGCGGCTCCTACGGAAACAAGGAGAAGGGCAATTATGCCTACGCTTTAAGGGTGTCAGAGGAACACGCCAATACCTTCGCTGCAAAGCTGGACAGCTTTTGGAACCTTGTGTTCATGCCCCTTGCTAAGATGAAGGTAAAGTATCCTATCTTGCACAAGAGACCCTATCTACTTCCCGTCTATTGGGCAAGACGCTGGTGGGAGGCTGTGGCTTACAAACGAGATAACATTCGAAGTCAGGCAGAGCGGCTAAAGAGAATCAATAAGCGAGATGTTCAGCGGTACCGGAACGAGCTTCACAGCGTTGGTCTGGACGGCTTAGAAGAAGAATAAGAAAAAGCGATAGGAAATTCCTATCGCTTTTTTGGTACGAGTGTTCATAACGTGTCAAAATAGAAAGGGTGTCCATAAACACGTTACGAACACCCAAACTGGTGCGGGCGACAGGACTTGAACCTGCACGGGGTTGCCACCAGAACCTAAATCTGGCGCGTCTGCCAATTCCGCCACGCCCGCAAGACTTACTCATTTTATCATGATTTAATGAGTTTGTCAAGGAAAACAAAATCAAAAGAATGGTTTGCTCTTGACGGAGCAAGGTTTTCTTGCTATAATGTTTAGAATAGGAAAATTCCCGTTTTAGTGGCTTTTAGAACACTGTTTTAACGGATGAAAAGAGGAATTTAAAATGGAAAAATTGGGATTGAATGAAATTCGGGAAAAATTTCTTGCTTTTTTTGAGAGTAAGGAGCATTTGCGTTTGCCGTCTTTTCCGTTGGTGCCCCAGGGTGATGCCAGCTTACTTTTGATTAATGCAGGTATGGCGCCTTTAAAGCCATACTTCTTGGGAAAAGAGACTCCTCCCCGTAAACGGGTTACTACCTGTCAAAAGTGCATCCGGACTCCGGATATTGAATCCGTAGGGAAGACTGCCCGCCACGGTACCTTCTTTGAGATGCTTGGCAACTTCTCCTTTGGAGATTATTTCAAGACAGAGATTACCATGTGGGCCTGGGAATTTATCACCAAGGTGCTGGAAATTCCCGAGGACCGTCTTTGGGTCAGTGTTTACGAAGAAGATAAGGAAACTACCGAACTTTGGGTAAAGAATGTTGGCGTAGACCCCTCTCGCATTGTTTATCTTGGGAAAGAGGATAACTTCTGGGAAATCGGTACCGGCCCTTGCGGTCCTTGTTCGGAGATTTACTTTGATCGTGGTGAAGAATTCGGTTGCGGTAGTCCCGACTGTGCAGTGGGTTGTGAATGTGATCGGTTTGTAGAGTTCTGGAATCTGGTGTTCACTCAGTTTGATAAGGACGAAAACGGAAACTATAACCGCCTGGCTAACCCCAATATTGATACTGGTATGGGTTTAGAGAGAATGGCTTGTATCATGCAGGGTGTTACCTCTATCTTTGAGGTTGATACCATTCGGAAGATTTTAGACACCGCAGCTGCCATGGCAAAGGTGGAATATGGTAAGGATAAGGAGACGGATATCTCTCTCCGCGTTATCACTGACCATGTCCGTAGTACGGTCTTCCTGGTATCAGATGGTGTGCTTCCTTCCAACGAGGGGCGGGGATATGTTCTTCGCCGACTCCTGCGGAGAGCAGCCCGCCATGGAAAGCTCTTGGGAATAGAGGGGCCCTTCCTATATACCCTTGCAAAGACAGTTGCCGAGGAAAGCGAAAGTGCATATCCGGAACTTGCTCGGAACTTTGAATATATCGAAAAGGTCATCAAGACCGAAGAGGGCAGATTTGCTGAGACCATCGACCAGGGTCTGGAAATTCTAAAAGGCTATCTGGAGGAAAATAAGGATGTTGGAAAGATGGAAGTTTCTGGCGAGCAGGCGTTTAAACTTTACGATACCTATGGATTCCCCATTGATTTGACAAGAGAAATTGCAGAAGAAAGTGGCTTCTCTGTAGATGAGGACGATTTCCGAATCCGGATGGAGGAGCAGAAAAATCGTGCCAGAACCGCCAGAGGCGATATGGAAGATGCGGCCTGGGAAGAGGATATCTTTGCGGTTATCGAGGGCAATACTGTCTTTGACGGATACATCAAAAGCAGTTTTGCAACCAAGGTGCTTGCTATCGGTAAGGATGGAAAGTTGGCAGAAAGTGCAACTGCCGGAGATGAGGTTATTGTAGTTCTGGAGCAGACCATCTTCTATGCAGAAAGTGGCGGCCAGGTGGGAGATACCGGCATTCTGGAAAATAAGGATGCTACAGTTCGCATCACTGAAACGAAAAAGAAGAATGGTAAGTTCCTCCATAAGGGTGTGGTAGAGTCCGGAATATTAAAGGCCGGCGATGTTGTTGAAACCAGATACGACTTGAACCGCAGACAGCAGATTTGTCGGAATCATTCAGCGGCACATTTGCTACAGGCGGCACTGAAAAATGTTTTGGGAAATCATGTTGCTCAGGCAGGTTCTTATGTGGACGAGAATAGAGTGCGATTTGACTTTTCTCACTTCCAGGCCATGACCCCGGAGGAAATTAAGACGGTGGAAGAACAGGTAAACCGTGAGATTTTAAATGACCTGTCCATCGAATGTCATTACACTACCATTGACGAGGCTCGGAAGATGGGTGCGGTAGCACTCTTTAGTGAAAAGTACGGAGAAACAGTTCGTGTGGTTCAAATGGGTGATTACAGTATGGAACTCTGTGGTGGTACCCATGCAGAATCTACTGGAAAATTAGGGCTTTTCAAGATTGTGTCCGAATCCGGAGTGGCCGCAGGTGTTCGTAGAATCGAGGGTGTTACCGGTTTGGGTGTACTCCAGTTGTTAGAAGAGAAAGAATCCTTGATTCAGGAAACGGCGCAGGTATTGAAGGCAAATCCCAAGGAATTGAAGCATAAGGCTGAAACGCTAACGGAGGAATTGAAAGAGAGCCGCCGTGAGGTAGAGAGTCTCAAGAGCAAGATGGCATCTGCAGCGGCAGGAAACCTGATGGATGAAGCGGTAGAAATTGGCGGTATCTTAGTGGTAGCAAAACTTATGGAAGACAACATGGACATGAACACCCTGCGAGAAACCGGCGATACCTTAAAACAGAATCAGGAAAACGCTGTGATTGTTCTGGCGTCCAAGGGCGGCGAAAAGGTTAGCATTATTGCGATGGCAACGCCCGGTGCGGTGAGCAAGGGTGCTCATGCAGGAAAGATTATTTCTGAGGTAGCCAAGGCTATGGGCGGCGGTGGCGGCGGAAAGCCGGAATCCGCTCAGGCAGGAGGCAAGAATCCAGAGAAAGCAGAAGAAGCACTTAATCTGGTTGCGGGTATCGTGGAAACTCAGGTGAAATAGGAGGAAGAATGATGGATTGTTTATTCTGTAAAATTGCAGCAGGAGAGATTCCCTCTACCAAGGTATACGAGGATGAATTGGTATACGGCTTTTTAGATATTGAACCTCAGGCACCGAAACATATTATCCTGATCCCGAAGGCACATATTGTTTCTGCCAATGAGCTGACCGAGGAAACGGCAAGCGTGGTAGGTCATATCTTTGCAATTGCTGCAAAGATTGCCAAGGAGCAAGGCTTTGCAGAGGACGGTTATCGGATTGTCAATAACTGCGGTAAGGATGGCGGACAGACAGTGGGACATCTCCATTTTCATGTTCTGGCGGGAAGAAACTTAGGCTGGCCTCCGGGCTAAACCAAAGGAAACAGGGGCGGACATCTCTTTTTGGTGTCCGCTTTTCCTATCGTGTATGTTCTGCGGATTAGTTGGAACAATAGGTAAAGTATGGAATAAGGAGGAACCTTTATGCGAACCAAACGAATTTGCGATGGTGTGGACTTGCGAATTTTAGAAAACACTAAATTTAAGACGAATACCTTGAGTCTGTTCTTTCATCTCCCTTTAAAGAGGGAGACAGTAACCATGGCGGCGCTTCTGCCGTCGGTGTTAAAGCGTGGATCGGAAAAATACCCTAGGCTCTCTGATATGGCACGGCATCTGGCGGATTTATATAGCGCCTCTTGTAGTGCGGGTGTTCGGATGAAAGGGGATGGCGAGGTTCTCTATGTTACCATGGAGTATATTGCCGATCAATATATTGGTGAAAACCTTACCGGGCAGGTTCTGGATTTTTTGAAGGAATTTATCTTCTCTCCCAAGGTGGAGAAAGGCGGATTTTTGCCGGAATATGTGGAGAGTGAAAAAGAGAATCTCCGGGAGTCAATTTTGGGATTGATTAATGATAAAAAGGAATATGCCGATGTAAAGTGTCGGGAGGCAATGTTTGGGGCAGATGGCTATGGTATGTTTGAGGCCGGATATGTGGAGGATTTGGAGAAAATTACGCCGGAAAATCTCTACCATTTTTATCAGGAACTGTTAACGTCTGCGAAGGTAGATGTCTTTCTGGGTGGTACTGTTACAAAAGAGACAGAAAAACAGGTGGAAACGATTTTGGGCAGTGTTCTTATGCCCAGAAATGCCGATTATCCCCAAACTACGCCGGCGGTGTCAAAGCGGACAGAGGTTCAGAATATTGTCGAGGAGATGCAGACGTCCCAGAGTAAGCTTGCCATGGGTCTTTGCTGTGGAGTGAATCCTATTGGACAGGAGTATTATGCCCTGATGCTGGGCAGTTGTATTTTTGGCGGAAGTCCTTTCTCTAAGCTGTTTAATAATGTAAGAGAAAAACTCAGCCTTGCCTATTATGTGGCGGCGAGAACCGATCGCTTAAAGAGTGTGATGATTATTAGCTCTGGAATTCAGACCGAGAATTATCAGGCAGCATATGACGAAATTATGGTTCAACTGAACAAGATGCGACAAGGAGAAATTGAGGACGCTGAATTGATGGCAGCTAAGAAGTATCTGGAGAATGGCCTTCGCTCTATGGAGGACAGTCTCCGGGCGAAAGAGGATTATTATTTAAGTCAGGCTATCTTGGGTCAGGAGCAGAGTCTGGAAGAGTTACTTTCCTGTCTTGCGGCGGTTACCAAGGAAGAAATTGCTGCGGTAATGCAGAAGATAACATTAGATACGGTTTACTTCTTAAAAGGAATTGGCGGCGGAGAGGAGGAAGCATAGATGGAAATCAAACGGATTTTTAATGAGCAATTACAGGAAGAAATGCAGGTAGCGGTCCATGAGAGCGGACTTCGTGTTTATGTCTTCCCCAAGAAAGGTTTTAGCAAGTATTATGCCATCTACGGTACGGAATATGGGTCCATTGATCGATACTTTCAGGTGCCGGGGGAGAAGGAGTTAACCACAGTTCCTGACGGCATTGCCCACTATTTGGAACATAAACTTTTTGAGCAGGAGGATGGAGGAAATGCCTTTGATCTTTTTGCGAAGACCGGTGCAAGTAGTAATGCTTTCACCAGTTTTGACATGACGGCATATCTCTTCTCTTGTACAGAGAAGTTTTACGAAAATTTAGATATTTTACTAGAATTTGTTAACCATCCTTGGTTTACCCAAGAGAATGTGGCAAAGGAGCAGGGAATCATCGGGCAGGAAATCAAGATGTATGATGACGACCCGGAATGGCGTGTGTTTTTCAACGCTCTTTCTGCTATGTATCACGAGAACCCGGTGAAGATTGATATTGCCGGAACGGTGGAGAGTATCTCTCATATTACCCCGGAGCTTCTCTATCAGTGTTACAATGCGTTTTATAACCCTGCTAACATGGTTCTGGTGATGGTGGGCGATGTGGATATAGAAAAAGCTATGGCATACGTGGAAAAACATGTGGATGCAGATCGTAACCTGGGACAGATTCCCCGGGGGGAGGTCAGCGAGCCTAAGGAGAGAAGACAGGAGTATGTAGAGCAGAAACTTCTGGTTTCCCGACCGCTCTTCCGGATTGGGTTTAAAGAGACGGCCACGGTTTGGGATGCAGAATCCCGGCTTCGCCGAGAGATTGCCAATGAATTAATCTTAGAGGCGGTCTTTGGTAAGAGCAGTGATTTCTATATGGAACTCTATGAGGAGGGGCTGATTGACAACTCCTTTGGTGCCGAGACCGAGATTGCCAAAACCTATGGGTTTACACTGCTTGGGGGCGAGTCTAATCAGCCAGAGACAGTCTATGAGAAAGTGAAGACAAAGCTGGATGCTCTCAAGAAAACAGGGATTCCCGCAGAGGAACTGGACAGAGCTAGAAAGGTATTGATTTCGGGGAATATCCGGATGTACAACAGTGTAGAACGGATGGGGAATGCCTTTATCCGGCATATTTTGGCAGGATATCAGCCTTTGGAATTTGCAAACGAAGTAAAGCAGGTAACGGATCAGATGGTGATGGAACAACTCTTGGAACATTTTAACACCGGAAATGCGGTCCTTTCCGTGGTTCGACCGGTAGAGGATTAAGGGGAGGAAGGAAAGATGAATCTGATTAGTTTTCCCGGATTGGGTCTGGAGTTCGCCATAGATCGGGTCGCCTTTCAGGTGTTTGGTATTCCTGTTTACTGGTATGGTATCTTGATCTCACTGGGGTTGATGTTGGCAGTCTTGTACGGTATTCCTCGAACCAAACAGGTGGGACTAAACCAGGACGATGTATTTAACATGATTCTGTTGTCTGTTCCGACTGCCATTGTTTTTGCCAGACTTTACTATGTGATTTTTAGCTGGGAATATTATGCCGGGGATTGGCTCTCTGTATTTGATATTCGCGGAGGAGGCCTGGCGATTTACGGCGGAATTATCGGCGTGGTGTTGGTGCTGGTATCCTACTGCCGAAAGAAAAAACTATCTTTAGGAGTTGTGCTGGATGTGTTGTCCGTCGGCCTCCTGATTGGTCAGGCTGTGGGAAGATGGGGGAATTTTGTTAACGGAGAAGCGTTTGGAACATCTACCGACCTGCCTTGGGCGATGAGTATTCAACAGGGTTTCACAGTGATTGCGACCAAGGTTCATCCTACCTTTCTATATGAATCTTTGTGGAATGGCATTGGTATTTTGGTGTTGTTGTTTTATCGGCGATTTCATCGTTTCGAGGGAGAGGAGTTCTGCGGATACTTAGTCTGGTACGGTTTGGGTCGTAGCTGGATTGAGGGTCTCCGGGCAGATTCTCTCTACATAGGCGGACTACGGGTGTCGCAGATGCTGGCTGTTCTGACGGTCTTGGTGGGACTTGGTATCATAATCTATCAAAGAAAGAAAAAGAGAAAAGAAACGACAACTCTGTAAATTTTCGTTCCAATTTCGGTGCGAAGAGAAGAAAATATCTTCTCTTCGCACTTTTTTTCTTTTTGGAGAAAAACACATGGGATGCTGGCGGAAAAAAATCGGGTTTTGGGAAACCTGCCGGAAATTTTCATTGGAATCTGTAAAATGCCGTAGGTCTGTCTCTAAAAACCGAAAAAAAGAGAAAAAACGCAAATGTCAGAGGAGAAAGTAAGGATAATTCGTCGGTTATCGTTCCATAAATTAGAAATTTGTAAAAAAAACTTAAAAAAATTTTAAAAAAACTCTTGCATTTATGAAAGAAATGGATTAGAATAAAGAAGAAGTGGAGCGAAGTGGATGAAAATGTATCGAAGTGGATGAAAACCAGGCCGATATTTCATCATTTTTCCAGATGAGAAAATTAGGACAAAGGAGGCGACAAAGGTGCTGGTAGGCGAGTATTTTCAGAATATTGATGATAAGGGCAGAATTAATATTCCGTCCAAGTTCCGTCATGACTTAGGCGAGACCTTTGTCGTTGCCAAAGGTCTGGATAACTGTGTTAGTATTTATCCGAAGGAAGAATGGGAGCGGTTTTTAGAACTGCTCAAGAACATTCCGCCCAGTCAACGGCGGCCCCTGCAGCGGTTCTTTGGTAGCGGTTCGGAGGAATGTGCTATTGATAGCCAGGGACGTGTGGTAATCCCCCCGAAAATTCGGACTCATGCAGGTCTCCAGAAGGAGATTGTTGTGGTGGGAGACACCGAGAAGGTGGAAGTTTGGAACCGTCAGGATTGGGAGAACTATATTAGCAGTCCTGAGTTTGAGACCGAAAATGTTGCTAAGATTATGGAAGAGTTAGGAATGTAGGCGGAATCGGAGGCAGAGGATGGAGTTTCATCATATTTCTGTGTTGCTTGAGGAGAGTATCGAGCAACTTAAGGTGAAAGCCGACGGAGTTTATGCTGACGGCACCTTAGGCGGCGGCGGACATTCCTCGCTAATATGCGAAAAGTTGAACCAAAACGGATGCCTGATTGGAATTGATCGGGATACCATGGCCCACGAGGCGGCGGGAAAACGGCTGGAACCTTATTCCTGTCAGAAGAAGTTTTTCCACCGGAATTTCTTTGAGATTAAGGAGATTCTGCGAGAAGCCGGGATTGGGCAACTGGATGGAGCTATTTTAGATTTGGGTGTTTCCTCTCCGCAGCTGGATATCCCGGAACGAGGATTCAGTTATAACATGGAAGCACGCCTGGATATGCGGATGAATCGGGATGCGGATCTGGATGCCTATCAGGTAGTTAATACTTACTCCGAGGAACAGTTGGCGGATATTATCTTTTCCTATGGGGAAGAGAAATTTGCCCGCAGAGTTGCGGCGGCAATTGTCAAGAGGAGACAGGAGAAACCCGTTGAGACAACGACCGAGCTTTCCGAGATTATTAAACAGGCCTTTCCAGCGGCGGCAAGGTTCGGGGACAAGCATCCAGCAAAGCGGACGTTTCAAGCCATCCGGATTGAGGTGAACGGAGAACTTGCGGGATTGGATGCCGCCATCCGTGATTTTGCAGAAGTGTTAAAGCCGGGAGGCAGACTTGCAGTGATTACCTTCCACTCGTTGGAAGATAGAATTGTAAAACGTGTTTTTACAGAGCTCGCCAATGGGTGTACCTGCCCCAAGGACTTTCCAGTTTGTGTTTGCGGAAAAAAACCTATTGTCAAACTGGTAAATCGAAAGCCGATCCTGGCCGGAGCGGCGGAACTTCAGGAGAATAACCGGGCCCACAGCGCAAAGCTTCGGGTCATTGAAAAAATATAAGAGAAAGGATGAGGACTGTGGCGGCACCGACCATGGAAAGACAGAGAACAACCGGATACAGACCTGTTGCAAATAGCCGTCCCCGTCAGGGTTATCGGGACATGACAACGGCCAGTGCTACAGTCAGCGTTCCGGACTATACAAGACCATACCCTAGCCGGATGCCTAACCCGGTTCCTAAGATGACACCGAAACCGGCTGTTACAGAAAAGGTAGCAGATAAGACCTTAAGCAGGGCGAAAAGAAAACAGATTACAAGGACCTTTTGTCTGATTGCGGGGGTTTTTGTTATGTGTCTTTTGATGATTTATCGCTATGCCATGATTCTGGAAAGCAACGATCGGATTACCCGGTTAACCCAGCAGATTGCAGATATGGAATACGATACACAGTTCTTGGCAACCAAATTAGACAGTGCATTGGAACTGGGCGTTCTGGAGAACTATGCCACCGAGGAGTTGGGAATGATTCGCCCCGATGCCAGCCAGGTGTTTTATGTAAATATCACCATGGAAGATACTACAGTAACCGAGGACGACATAGAGGAGAATCGGGCGTTGCAGGGAGCTCCAGGTGCGTTGGTTCATGCAATTCGTGTTTTAAAATAGAGGTTTCTGACATAGACTAAAAAAGAAACCCTGATGCATTTGTTTTATCGAATTATTTAGAAAATTGCAATAGCGGGGATCGCGGTTTGGGTGTCTCCGCTATTTATGTCTGGAGACAAGTTTGCGAGATGGAGGTTGCAACAATGAAAAAGAGAGGGAAAACTCAGAACAACAGGATTCTGCTTATGTTGGGAATCTTCTTGTTCTTCTTTTGTCTTTTGGCCGGAAGAACGGCCTGGATTCAGATTGTACGGGGAGACCAGCTTTCCCGGGCGGCCTTGGAACAGCAAACCAGTGATCAGACGGTGAGTGCGAAGCGTGGTAAAATTTATGACCGAAATCTAAAGGTTTTGGCCAGTAACGTTTCGGTGGAGACCGTCAGTATTGCTCCGGCAGAGCTGAGGGACAGCATTGAGGAAAACGGGTTAACGGTTTCCCGAGTGGCTACTGCCCTGGCGGAGAAACTTGGCTTAAAAGCTGAGGATGTAGAGAAAAAGATTAATCGGGAAAGCAGTTTTGAATATTTAAAAAAGAAAGTAGACAAAGATGTTGCCGATCAGGTTCGAACTTATATCGAGGACTATAAAGTTTCCGGAATCAGCTTTACCGAGGATGTGAAGCGGTTTTATCCCTATAATAACCTGGCCTCCCATATCATAGGGTTTGTTGGGGAGGATAATCAGGGCCTGGAGGGGGTAGAAAGTATCTACGACGATACTCTGAGCGGAGTCCCTGGGCGGGTGGTTACCACACGGCAATCCACCGGACTGGAATCGGGGACCAATTACGAAAACTACATTGAAGCTCAGGATGGTAACAGTGTGGTGCTGACCATTGATGAGGTAATTCAAGGTTATGTGGAAAAACATTTAGAGGACGCCCGAATTGCCAACCATCTGGAGATGGGGGCGGCAGCCATTGTTATGGATGTGAATACCGGAGAAATTCTTGCCATGAGCTCCAAACCGGACTACGATTTGAACGACCCCTTTGTGATTACCGACGCCATTCGGGATAAATACGAGGGCATTGACGAGGAATTAAAGGCGTTAGAGGGTGAGGAATACACGAAACGCTACAACGAGGTAATTCAAACGGTTCGCCGGAACAAGGCGGTGGTAGATTCTTACGAGCCAGGTTCCACCTTTAAAGCAGTTGTAGCGGCTGTGGGGTTGGAAACAGGATCGGTTTTGACGGAGGATACCTTTAGTTGTACAGGGTCTCAGCAGGTGCTTAGTGAGAGAATTCACTGTGCTAACCGGAACGGACATGGGACCCAGACCTTTGCTCAAACAGTGCAGAATTCTTGCAACCCCGGATTTATTCAGATAGGGCAGAAAATCGGAAAAAAAGACTTCCTTACCGGTGCCAAGGCCTTTGGATTTTTTGAAAAAACCGGAATTGAACTTCCTGGCGAAGCCGTCGGTGCAGGCTTTACTCTGGATAGTTTTACGGAACTGGATTTAGCTACCTCCTCCTTTGGACAGTCCATTACGGTAACGCCGCTTCAGATGATTACGGCGTTCAGCGCGGTGGCAAATGGCGGTAAATTATATAAGCCACACATTATTAAGGAAATTGTTAATTCAGAGAATATTGTCATAGAGAAAAAAGAGCCGGAACTGGTGCGGCAACCTATTTCCGAGGAGACCAGTAAAATTATGCAGCAGGTTTTGGAATCTGTTGTCTCCGAGGGTGGTGGTAAGAATGCTTACCTTGCCGGATACCGGATTGCCGGAAAAACCGGTACTTCCGAGAAAATTCCCCGTGGACAAGGAAAGTATATTGCGTCATTTATCTCTTTTGCGCCGGCGGACGATCCCCAGATTGCCTGTTTGGTTATCCTGGACCAGCCGGAAAGCGGAATGCCTTACTACGGCGGTATGATTGCGGCACCTGTGGTCCGAAATATTATGGAGGAGACTCTCCAGTATTTAGGAGTTCAGCCCAAATACAATCTGGATGAAAAGCAATTTGTGGATATTGAGGTTCCGGATCTGTCTGGAAAAACCATGGCAGAGGCCATGACGGTACTGGGCGAGGCCGGATTCCAACTACGGGTCAAGGGAGACGAGAGTAGTATTATTATTGACCAGATTCCAAAGGCATACACCAGATTGTCCTCTGGTTCCACGGTGGTTGCATATATGAAGAACACCAAAGCGGAGCGGTCGGTTACGGTTCCCAAAGTGGTGGGCGAGAGTGCTTCGACGGCTGCAACCATGATTCAAGAAGCCGGATTAAATGCTAAAATCCGCGGAGTTCCGGGCGGTGGTGCTGCGGTCTGCAGTGGGCAGTCTCCGGGAGCGGGGACTATTGTAGAGCCGGGTACGGTGGTTACTATAGACTTTACTTACCAAGGTGCCACAGATTAAGCGAATACCAAAGAGATTGAACGAGGATACGGAACTAGGGTTTCGTAATAAGGAGGATTAGTGATGAATCTTTCTGCATTGTTAGATGGAGTTGAATACAAAGAAATAATTGGAAATCCCCAACTTTCTGTTACCGGAATTTCCTTTGACTCTCGGGCTGTTCAGCCGGGAAACCTATTCGTCTGCATCAGTGGTTTTGAAAGCGATGGTCATGATTTTGCCCCTATGGCAATTGAGAAAGGTGCTGCAGTAATTGTTTGTGAAAAGGATTTGCGGGAATTAGGCGTTACCTGTATTATTGTAGAAAACGCCAGAGCAGTACTGGCCCAGATTGCGGCAAATTACTACGGACATCCAGAACGGAGTTTCTGCCTGATTGGTATCACCGGTACCAATGGAAAGACCACAGTTACTTATCTTGTAAAATCGGTGTTGGAGGCTATGGGGAAAAAGGTAGGTTTGATTGGAACCAACCAAAATATGATTGGAAACGAAATTATCCCCAGTAAGCGAACCACCCCCGATTCCTTAGAACTGATGCGGTTGTTTTCTAAAATGGCAGCAGCGGAGGTTGAATATGTAGTTATGGAGGTTTCCTCTCATTCCCTGGTTCTGGATCGTGTAACGGCCTGCACCTTTGATGTGGGAGCCTTTACCAACATTACGCAGGATCATCTGGACTTTCATAAAACCATGGAAGAATATTTAGAAGCAAAGGGAATGCTCTTCCAGATTTCCCGGCGGGGTGTTATTAACGCGGACGATGAGAGTGCAACCCGCCTGAAAGAGATTTCTACCTGTAGTCCCTTGCTGACCTACGGAGAAGCACCGGAAAGTGATTTGCAGGTAGCTAATATTGAATTGAAAGAGAACGGCGTCTTTTTTGATTTGACCTATCAGGGAAAGACCCATCAAGTAGAATTGGGAATCCCGGGCAAGTTTTCGGTTTATAACGCCATGACAGCGTTGGGTTGTCTTGCGGCGGCTCAGATTCCTATGGAAGAAGCGGTCCATTGCTTGAAGAAAGCCAGAGGTGTTAAGGGACGGGTGGAACTGGTGGAGACCGGCAGAGAGTTCAGTGTGATTATTGACTATGCACATACCCCGGACGGCTTGGAGAATGTGATTCAGACCATTCGCGGCTTTGCCAAGGGAAGAGTAATCACCCTCTTTGGGTGTGGCGGAGATCGGGATAAGACCAAGCGCCCCAAAATGGGAAGGATTGCATCAGAATTATCCGATTTCTCTATTTTAACTTCAGATAACCCCAGAACCGAGGACCCCAATGCCATCATCAATGATGTGCTGGTTGGAGTTAAGGAAGGCGGAGGAAACTACACCGTAATTCCCAATCGGTTTGAAGCGATAGAGTATGCATTGGATTTTGCCCAGAAAGATGATATCATTCTGCTAGCCGGAAAGGGCCACGAGACATATCAGATTCTGGCGGACCGTACCATCACCTTTGACGAACGGGAGATTGTGCGGAAACTGTTGGATGCTCCCTCTGGAGAGTAGTGGAAGAAGAGAGAAGGGATTTCATTGGAAGAAATTTTGACAATTCGTCAGGCGGCAGAGGCCATGGGTGGAACTTGTTGCGGATGTGATGAGGATAGGGTGATTTCCTCGGTTTCGACCGATACCAGAACCATCCAGCAGGGTGCGTTGTTCTTTGCCCTCCGGGGAGATCAGTTTGACGGCCATAAGTTTGTTCAGATAGCCATGGAAAATGGTGCGATCTGTTGTGTTGTAGCAAAGGATAGCCAGGTGCCGGAGGAGATGCCGGTTATTGTAGTAGAAGATACCCAACTGGCATTGGGACATCTGGCTGCGGCCTACCGGAGGCGGTTTTCGATCCCAGTTATCGGTATTACTGGCAGTGTAGGAAAAACCTCCACGAAGGAAATGATTGCATCGGTACTAAAACAAAGCTACCAGACCCATATGACACAAGGAAACTTCAATAACGAAATTGGTCTTCCGCTGACGGTGTTTCAACTGGAGCAAAGCCATGAGACCATGGTTTTGGAAATGGGAATGAGTCATTTCGGAGAGATTTCCCGATTGACAAAGATTGCAGGACCGGAGTTGGCGGTGATTACCAACATCGGCGTCTCTCATATTGAAAATTTAGGAAGCCGTGAGGGAATTTTAAAGGCAAAATTAGAGATTTTAGAGGGTCTTCAGATGGACGGAACCGTAGTGTTAAACGGGGACGATACTCTTCTTTGGGATGCCCGAGGAGAGATGGATTGCGAAACTCTCTATTATGGCATCGAGAATCCAAATTGTGATTTGATTGCCAGAGATATCTGTACTTATTCGGATAGTACCACCTTTACCTGTAAAATCGAGGGGAAGGAATACGAATTTTTGGTACGAGTTCCGGGAATTCATCATGTGTACAATGCCTTGGCGGCAATACTGGTTGGAATCCGGAACCGGGTTCCCATTGAGGCAATTCGGCAGGGAGTTCGGGAGTTTCTGCCAAGCGGTTTGCGGCAGACCTTAATCGAGCTTCCCAATTTTCGGGTGATCCGGGATTGTTATAATGCCAGTCCCGATTCTATGCGATCCGGGCTTTCGGTTCTGATGCTGACCGAAACCTCTGGGCGGCATGTGGCCTGTCTGGGGGATATGCTGGAGCTGGGAGAGATTTCTGAATCCTCCCATCGAGAGATCGGAAGGTTGGTAACAGAGCTTGGTGTGAATTGTTTGATTACGGTAGGCAAGGCGTCTCACTGGATTGCCTGCGGGGCAGTAGAGGCGGGGATGAAACCTGCCGATATTCACGAGTTTGAAACCAATCAAGCGCTATGTGAAAAGCTTCCAGAACTGCTGGAGCCAGAGGACGTTGTTCTGGTGAAAGGGTCCCGGGGTATGCGATTAGAAGAAGTTGTAGAGGCCATGAAAGCCTTGGCAGAAAAATAGGAAGGTAGGTTTCCCTATGGAGATATTATGGATTGGCGGCATTGTCGCATTTGTTGTTGCAGCAATTTGTGGAAAGTTTTTAATTCCGTTGTTGCATCGGCTCAAGTTTGGACAGGAAATCCGGGAAGAAGGTCCTAGCTGGCATGAAAAAAAGTCTGGTACTCCTACCATGGGCGGATTTATTTTCGTGATAGGAATTTTAATTGCTTTAATTTTTCCAGCAATCATTCGTGGAAAAGAGCTGGATTTTCGGGCGATAGGGATTCTCATTGGTATGACATTGGCTTATGGTGCCATTGGATTTATTGATGACTATATCAAGGTTATCTTAAAGAGAAACTTGGGATTGACCGCTTCACAGAAGTTTGGCCTTCAGCTTCTGGTGGCGGTAGGGTTTGTCGCATGGGCGGTTTTAAGCGGAAGTATTCAGCCTACTGTGTCCATTCCTTTTACCGGAGTGGTACTGAATTTTGGATGGTTCTTCATTCCTTTTGCGGTATTGGTAATCGTTGCCACCGTCAATAGTGTAAACCTGACCGATGGTCTGGACGGCCTTGCTGCCTGTGTAACCCTGGTGGTAGCACTGTTCTATTTGTTGATTTCTACCCTGGGTGGAGTCAAAAATACAGCGGTTGCATTGTATGCGGCTACCCTGATTGGCGGATTGCTGGGATTCTTGATTTACAACTGGCATCCAGCTAAGGTTTTTATGGGAGATACCGGTTCTCTGGCCCTGGGTGGCGCTATCTGTGCTATGGCTCTTTTGCTGGAGCAACCGCTTACCTTACTGATTGTAGGGTTTGTTTATGTGATGGAATCGCTGTCAGTTATTTTGCAGGTGGCATCCTTCAAAATGACCGGTAAGCGAATCTTTAAGATGAGTCCCATTCACCATCACTTTGAGATGTGCGAATGGAGCGAGAAAAAAATTGTTGCGGTATTTACTTTGGTAACAGCAGTGCTGAGTGCATTAATGTTTTTCTTTGGATCATAAAGGAAGGAAGGAGGAGGCGGTATGGCTCAACAGGATCAAACTGGGTCAAATCGGCGAAGGCCATTTCGGGTGTTGACAGCAGACTCCCGCCGTACCGAGGGGAAGACTATCAAGAAGCAGAAAAAGGTAATGGGATTTACCCTGACAGACGGAGAGATGGATTATCCGTTTATGTTGGCAGTGGGACTTCTTCTTGCCTATGGCTTGGTTATGCTCTTTAGTGCCGGAAGCGCCAGGGCGTTTTCCAATTTTGGCGATAGTCTCTGGTATTTTAAAAATCAGCTTGGCGGTGCTATTTTAGGAACCGGTGCTATGCTTGTGTTTTCTAAGGTAGATTATCATGATTGGGGAAGATGGGCTGCCGTTGCGCTGGCGGGAAGTGCATTTTTGTTGCTTCTTGTTATTATTCCCGGCGTAGGTACCACCCGAAACGGGGCGACTCGTTGGTTGTTTGGATTTCAACCCTCCGAGATTGCGAAGGTTGCAGTTATCTTATTCTTTTCCTTTAGCCTGTCAAAGAATCAGAAAATACTCCCCGATTTTCTCCGGGGTTTTTGTCCCTATATCGGAGTGCTTGGAGTTTTTGTCGTCCTGCTTGCTTTGGAACCACACTTTTCTTGTATTGTATTAATCGGTGCTGTTGGCATGATTCTTCTTTTTGCAGCAGGAGCTAAGATAAAGCACTTCTTCATTATTGGTTTACCGGCGATTGTGGGTATGATTATGATGGTTATTATGGAACCATACCGTATGGCGCGGTTTGTTTCGTTCTTAGACCCCTTTGCTGATAAGCAGGGAGACGGATGGCAGATTGTACAATCTCTTTATGCCATTGGTTCCGGCGGCATTTTCGGTTTGGGTCTGGGTCAGAGCCGACAGAAATACCAGTCTTTGCCCGAGCCACAGAACGACTTTATCTACTCAGTTTTGGCTGAGGAACTGGGTCTTTTGGGTGCAATTGTCTTGATTGTACTTTTTTGTTTTCTGCTTTATCGGGGTGTTAAGATTGCACTGAAAGCTCCGGACCTTTTTGGAACCTTGCTGGTTACCGGGATTATAGGAATTGTTGGAATTCAGGCGTTGATTAATATTGCGGTGGTAACCTCTTCTGTTCCGGTTACCGGAATGCCGTTGCCTTTCTTCAGCTACGGAAGTACGGCATTGGTTATTACTATGGCGGAAATGGGAATTGTTCTCAATGTATCCAGACAATCGAAAGATCTCTTATAGCAAAACGAAAGGCGGGAGACTTCATGCGATTAGTGTTTGCAGGCGGCGGAACGGCGGGACATATTAACCCGGCGATTGCCATAGCCAACTATTTTTGTGAAAAAGAACCAGGCTGTGAGGTTCTGTTTGTAGGTACCAGAGAAGGTTTGGAAACCGGACTGGTGCCTCGATGCGGTTATCCCATTGAATATATTAAAATTCATGGATTTGCCCGGAGCTTAACCTTGGAAAATCTCCGGAATCTTGCAGAGATTCCCGGAGCAGTTCGTGCGGCTAAGAAGATTCTTCGGCGTTTTCGACCAGATGCAGTCATTGGAACCGGCGGCTATGTTTGCGGGCCGGTTCTCCTTGCGGCGGCGCAGATGAAAATTCCCACCTTGATTCATGAATCGAATGCTTTCCCCGGAATTACCACTAAGCTTCTGGCAGGCAGAGTAGATACTGTCGCACTGGGTGTTGAGGATGCGAAACAATACCTGCCAAAGGCAAAGAAGGTTCTGGTAACGGGGACCCCCCTTCGTGCCTCGCTGCTGGAAACGGATTCCTTTGCCGCTCGTCGGCAACTTGGTCTGGATGAGAGACCATTTTTGGTATTCTTTGGCGGAAGTCTTGGGGCTAGGGATTTTAATCGAACGGTGGCGGATTGGATTTCACGAGCCGCAAAGGTTGGAGCCTATCAGATTCTCATGGGAACGGGAAAGAACAACCAGTATGACGAGGTCATGGCAAGATTTATGGAACATGGCGTGGAGATCGGAAAGATTCCCCATGTGAAGGTTTGTGAGTATATCTACGATATGGATGTTGCCATGGCGGCAGCGGATCTGGTAATCAGCCGTGCCGGAGCCAGTACGCTATGCGAACTGACAGCACTAGGAAAAGCCTCTATTTTGGTTCCTTCGCCCTATGTAACCGGAAATCATCAGGAGCACAATGCCAGAGCAGTTCAGCGGGGTGGCGGTGCCGAGGTTATTCTGGAAAAAGACTTTACCCCTGATAGATTGGACGAAACGATTCATCGACTGACCGAGCATAAAGAAGCTTTGCGGACCATGCAAAGAAACGCCGGAAAAATGGGCCATGTTGATGCTTTAGAGGTTCTTTATCAAACCATCAAGGAGAGCATTCGGGAGAAGAAGTAAGGACTGGCACAAAATCGTCCCAACCACATAGAATATGATGTAGAGTTGGGAGGTGCAAAAACTTGCGCAGGATTGCCATAAGTGGCGGAAAACCGCTACGGGGAGAAATTGTGGTTCAGGGATCCAAGAACTCGGTTCTGCCGATTCTTGCGGCTACTCTTCTGAACGAGGAACCCTGTGAAATAAAAAACTGTCCGGACCTGACCGATGTCCGGGCGGCTCTGGAGATCCTGGAGAGCTTAGGCTGTCGGGTCTCTTATGATGGAGAAACAGCAGTAGTAGATCCCGCCCATGCAGAGGGAACGTCCATTCCAGATGAGCTAATGCGACGGATGCGATCCTCGGTGATGTTTGTGGGGGCTATTCTAGGAAGAAATAAGTCGGTGCGGATTGGATATCCAGGTGGATGTGAGCTAGGTGCAAGACCGATTGATATACATCTGCGGGCTATTTCCAAATTGGGAGGAAACCTGCAAGAACTCGGTGGATATATTCAATGCCGGATGGAGCGGTATCTACCCCAGACCATTACGTTTATGTTTCCCAGTGTGGGGGCTACCGAAAATGTAATGATGCTCTGTACCCTACTGCCTGGGGAGACTGTTTTGGTTAATCCGGCCCGGGAACCGGAGATTGTGGATTTGCAGAATTTTTTAAATTCCATGGGCGCTGATATTGCAGGAGCGGGAGGCGACTGCATTCGGATTCGCGGTGTTAAAAAGCTTCACGGATGCAGTTATCGTGTAATTCCAGACCGAATTGTGGCGGCAACCTATGCCTGCGGAATGGTATCCGCTGGAGGTGAGATTTTGCTTCGGCAGGTGGAACCGGAACATATGCGGTTGTTTCTGGCCATGCTTCAGGATATGGGTGTTCAAATTCGGGAAGAAGATGAGAAAATCTGGTTGCGTTCCCGGGGCAGAGTAGGGGCTATCCCTTTGATTAAAACGCTGCCCTATCCGGGATTTCCTACCGATATGCAGCCACTTTTGATGGCAGCAGTGCTCAAAAGCCGTGGCAGTACTGTTTTTAATGAAACCATCTTCGAAAATCGGTTTCGCCATGGGGGAGAGTTTCTTCGCTTAGGTGCAGATGTGCAGGTAGAGGGAGTCAGTGCCATTGTTCATGGGGTTAGTAGACTTCATGGTGCCGATGTCTGCGCGGCAGATTTACGAGGTGGTGCCGGATTGGTAATTGCAGCGCTGGGTGCCGACGGAAGAACCCGGATTGAGGGCGTGGAGCATATTGAACGAGGTTATGTTTCCATAACAGATAGTTTCCGTAGTCTGGGTGGGGATGTAGTTTTAATGGAAGAATAAGCAGGACGGGGTTCGCCCGTCCAAAGGGACAAGCTTTGGGAAGAGGAGTGAATGGTGTGAGAAGAAAGAGAAGACGAGAAAATAGGATGTCGGCCAAGACAAGAGCCGCTATTTTGTTTACATTGATCGTTGTGATAGGGATAGGAGTTGGTCTGTTGATTGCACCTCCTCTCGCCGTAGAAGAGGTTTACTGTGAGGGAAATGTCAGAGTTTCTCAGGAGGAGATTATTGAGGCAGCAAAGATACCCTTGGGCAAAAATATTCTGCTGCAACGTCTTTCCAAGGCAAGAAAACGTGTGGGTGAAATTCCCATCATTGATGAGGTAAAAACCAGACGAGTTTTTCCCAATAAAATTAAGATTTGGGTGCGAGAACGAATTCCCGCCGCTTATCTCTATGATGGAGAGGGAAAGTGTGTGGTTATGGATTTGCAGGGATATATCTTGGATGTCATGGAAGATGAACGGGTGGCTCAGTATAAGGAGTTTTACACCCCGGTCAAGGTGGAAAAGAGCAGCGAAGATACCACCAAAGATGCCGTTGACAGTGCCGAAGAGATGACCGAACCGGCGGAGGATATGACCGCCGAACAGACGAATGCTCAACAGGAAGTTGTAGAAGTTCCAGAGCCAGAACGTCCCTATAGCATTCCCTTTGTCATAGGGTTAAAACCCGAAAAGGCTGAGGTTGGAAAAGTGGTGAACAGTAAGGAACGGGAAAAGCTTGCCACTGTAAAGGAAACCTTTCAGGCATTAGAAAAGGCAGGCCTGTTAAGCAGGGCTACCTATATGGATGTTTCTGACCTGACCGATGTGGTTCTGGTGGTGGAGAATCGGTTGGAGATTCATTTGGGAGAACTTCATAATATGGAGTATCGTTCTACCTTTTTAGCCACGGTCATTCAGGAAAAAATCTCGGCAACGGAGCATGTTGTTATGGATTACCGGACCAATGATATTTATGTTCGCCAACCCGAGGACGGAAAGGAACGAAAGGTCCCCATGCCGGAGGAGGAATCGGAAACAACCGAGGAATCACAGGAGGAAGAATAGGTGTGTAACAAAACTGTAATATTCTTTTAAAAAAATTGAAAAATAACTTTACAAAATCAAAATATGTGGTATAATAGAAGATAATGTGAGAAAAAGCAGCATGGAATGTGCGGAAGAAAAGGGAATTGTAAGGAGGAAATAACGTGTTTCAGTTTGATACAGAGAATGTAAACCCCGCTCAAATTAAGGTAATTGGTGTGGGCGGTGGCGGTAATAACGCTGTCAACAGAATGATTGAAGCGCAGGTAAAGAGTGTAGAGTTCGTGGCTGTTAATACCGATAAGCAGGACTTGACTTTATCTACTGCATCTCAGAAAATACAGATTGGTGAGAAAATCACAAAAGGTCTTGGCGCAGGTGCAGACCCTGAGGTTGGGAAAAAGGCGGCTGAGGAAAGCCGGGATGAGATTGCTCAGGCAATTAAGGGCGCAGACATGGTCTTTGTAACTGCCGGCATGGGTGGTGGTACCGGTACAGGTGCAGCGCCTATCGTTGCAGAGGTTGCAAAAGAGATGGGCGTTTTGACGGTTGGTATTGTAACCAAGCCCTTCTGGTTTGAGGGTAAGACCCGCCAGATGAACAGCGATGAGGGTATCAAGAACCTGATGGGCGCAGTAGATACCTTAGTAGTAATTCCCAATGATAAGCTTCTCGAGGTTGCAGAAAATCGTACTCCCTTGATGGAATCTTTCCGGATGGCAGATGATATTCTCCGCCAGGGTGTACAGGGTATTTCTGACCTGATTTCCAGACCTGGTCTCATTAGCTTGGACTTTGCGGACGTAAAGACCATCATGAAGGATGCAGGATTTGCTCATATGGGTATTGGCCGTGCCAGTGGCGAGACCCGTGCAGAAGAGGCAGCTAAGAAGGCAATACATAGTCCTCTCTTAGAGACCACCATCGAGGGTGCTAAGGGTGTAATCCTGAACGTAACCGGTGGTAGCGACCTGGGTATTTTAGAGGTTAAGACCGCTGCTGAACTGGTAGAAGAGGCAGCAGATAAGGATGCAAACATCATCATCGGTGCTATTATTGATGAAGAGATGGGCGATGAAATTCAGATTACGGTGATTGCTACCGGCTTTAAGGGGAACGAACCTAAAAATGCAGAGGAAAATCCTTTCGACAGTTTCCTGAGCCGTTTTGGTAATGGCGGCAATGCGAACCGGACCGCAACTGCGGCGCCGGCTCCTGCTACCGAGACCGCAACAAGTACGGCTTCCGCTAGCCATTTTACCAAGTTTGGTGATGACGATGGAATTGATGTTCCTGTTTTCTTGCGGAATCGTAACAAATAAGAGATAGCTAAAAAAAGTGCAGTCGTAAGACTGCACTTTTTTTTAATTTCTTAATCCTTATACTGTTCTTCTAGTAAATCGAATGCCTTAGCCAGCCATGGCTCTGCATCCACAGTATCAATTTCTCCCATATCACAAGCCTTGGCAATGGCAGAGTCAATAGGAATCTGACCCAACACATCCAGACCGTAGCTTTTGGCAACCTCGTCAATATGACTTTCTCCAAAGACCGAGATTTTATTGCCGCAGTCTCCACACTTGATGTAGCTCATGTTCTCTACCAGACCAAGAATGGGAATGTTCATCATTTGAGCCATTTTGACAGCCTTCCCTACAATCATGGAAACCAGCTCTTGAGGAGAGGTTACCACAACGATGCCGTCTACCGGCAGAGACTGAAAGACGGTGAGAGGAACGTCTCCGGTTCCGGGAGGCATATCCACAAACATATAATCAACGTCCGCCCAGACGACATCAGACCAGAACTGCTTCACAGTTCCGCCAATAACAGGTCCTCGCCAGACCACCGGGTCGGTATCGTTCTCCAGGAGGAGGTTGATGGACATTATGGAGACACCAGACTTGCTAATCATGGGAAGAATCCCATATTCGCTGCCCTTTGCCTTACCGGAAACACCAAAAATCCGGGGGATGGAGGGACCGGTAATGTCCGCATCTAAAATGGCTGAACGGTATCCGGCTTTCTGCATACCGGAGGCAAGGAGAGAGGTAACCAGGGATTTTCCAACCCCGCCCTTACCGCTGACAACGCCGATAACCTTCCGGACATTGCTCATGCTATTGGCAGGCGCCGCAAAGCTTTGAGCTTCCTTTCTTTCGCTGCAGCTTTCACCGCAGCTGGAACAATCATGGGTACAACTACTCATTTGTAACACAACCTTTCTAAGCTATTCCTTCTCGGTGGCGGAGTCGAAATGACTTCGGTCGGTTCCGCCAATCCGATGAATAATGTCTCTATAGATTTCTGCCGCCTGTTTTTTTAGAGCCTTGGCGGTTTGCTCTGCTTCGGCACGGGAGCCGGAGAAAATTTGCAATTCTAAAAGAGGCGTACCTCCATCTAACATCTGTAAGGAAGCCATGTACTGTTGGGGTGCTACGGGAAGAATTTCGGACTTGATGGCATGAGGATCCACTTGCTCCTGATATTTCATAGAAGCAACAGTTTCTTCAATATGCCGCCGAATACTGCCCGGGACTCTTTCAAAAAAGAAGTCGTTCGTATCCTTGCCCTTTTCACTCAGGAGAAAAGCTTCGATGCTTCGATAGTGGGTCTTTTCCACGTAACCATCCTCAATCAGCTCGTTAATCATGATGGCAAGGTCAAAGTATCCCATCACCTTGTTGTCCCAGGTGAGAATTTCTGATAATTGGGGCATGGTTGCCGGTTCCACATACCGCTTTAGGGTGTACAAAATGGCAAACTTCATCTCGTCCCGCTCTAAAAACATGAAAACACCGCCTTTTAGTTGGTCTCGTAGGTCTCGTAGGGTTGCTTATGCTTAAAGTAGATGCCGATAACGCCCAAGCCTGCATGGGAGGTAATGATGGGTCCTACCTGATAGATGGAAATTTTCTTGGGGTTCACCTTTTCAGTTACCATCTTTTCTAGAATCTCCATCTTTTCGGGAGCATCAGCATGGAGGAGAACGACTTCGTTCTCTTCAGGGGTTTCCATCCGCTCTGCGGCATAGTCAACCAAAGTAGCCAAGGCCTTTTTGGTGCCGCGGACTTTCTTATAGGCTTCTACCAATCCGTCGTTGATGTTCAGGATGGGCTTAATGTCCAGCATGGTACCGATTGCCATGGTGGTAGCTTTAATTCGCCCGCCCTTTTTTAAAAATGCAAGATCATCTACCATAAAGTAGGCAGTGTCTCTGGTGTAGGTTTCTTTAAGCATAGCTAAGATTTCTTCTTTAGAGCTTCCTGCCTTTGCCATTTCTGCTGCTCTGACCACCGAGTAACCGATGGGGTAGGAGAACATGGTGGAGTCCACCACTGTGATGTCAAATCCCTCTTCTTCGTTGAGCTGCTTGGCAACCAGACAAGCGCTATTGTGGATGCCGCTTCCCTTGGAGGAAATGGAGATATAGATAATCGAATTTTCCTTGCCCTGAGCACGGTAGAGTTCCTCGATATCGGCAGGACTAATCTGACTGGTACTTGGAATCTCATCTTTTTCCCGGAGAAGTCTGTAGAAATCATCGGGGATAAGATCCACATCGGCACGTACCGATTTGTCGCTGAAGTGAATCATAAAAGGAAGAATGGTAATGTCCAGTTCTAGCGCCGTGGCGCGAGGGATATCTGCTGCTGTATCTGCCATAATTTTAATCATCGTAAAATACCTTCTTTCGTTAAATTTTCATATTCGAACTGTCGCAAAACTTCGTAAGCAATAATTGCCACCGAGTTGGACAGATTCAATGACCGTTTGTTTTTTAGCATAGGAATCCGAATACAGGTTTTTAGGTTTTTCCGGAGCAACTCTTCGGGGAGCCCCTTGGTTTCTTTCCCAAAGACCAGAAAGATGTCCTTGTCCGAAAATGCAGTGTAATTCGGGTCGCTGTGGGTGTTGGTACCTTTGGTGGTACAGTAGAAGAAAACACCGTCGGGATAGGAAGCCTGAACCTCAGCAAAGTTCTGATACTCGTGGAGACGAAGCTCGTCCCAGTAGTCAAGCCCAGCACGTTTCACCTGTTTTTCGCTGATGTCAAACCCTAGGGGATGAACCAGATGCAAGTCTGCTCCAATGACCGAGCAGGTCCGGGATATGTTTCCGGTATTTGCCGGAATCTCCGGCTCTACCAATACAATATGTAAATGCAAGGATATGACCTTCTTTCTTATGTCCAAAATTTTCTGTCTAAAGACCGATATTGGATGGCCTCGGCAACATGAAGTGCCTCGATGGTTTCGCTTCCGGCAAGGTCCGCAATGGTTCGAGCCACCTTTAAAATTCGATCATGTGCCCGGGCGCTGAGCCCTAGGTTTTCAAAGGCTTGTTTTAGAAGTTCTCTACCATCAGGTGCCACCTGACAAAACTCCTCCATCATGGCGGGGGTTAACTGGGCATTGGAATAGATGCCACGGCCTTGATATCGTTTCCGTTGTAATTCTCTAGCACGGTTTACCCGTTCCTTGATGGTGGCAGAGGTTTCTGCCGTTTCCTGTTTTTGCTCCAGGTCTTCATAGGGAACTGCCGCTACCTCGATATGCAGATCAATCCGGTCAAGGAGGGGGCCGCTGACCTTCCCCAGATATCGGTGAATCTGCACCGAGGAGCAACTGCAGGAATGTGTTTTGTCTCCATAATAGCCACAGGGGCAAGGGTTCATAGAGGCAACCAGCATCACATTACAGGGATACGCGTAAGTGCCACTTGCTCGGGTGATGGTAACAACCCCGTCTTCCAAAGGCTGACGGAGAATTTCCAGAGTTTGCTTTTGGAATTCGGGAAGCTCATCTAAGAATAGCACCCCATGATGGGCAAGACTGACCTCGCCGGGCTTGGGATTCCCGCCACCGCCGGTGAGTCCTACCGGGGAGACAGTATGGTGAGGACTCCGAAAGGGACGAGTTAGCACCATAGATTGTTCCTTTTGAAGCCGTCCGGCGATGCTGTGAACCTTCGTAACCTCCAGAGCCTCCTCGAAACTAAGGTCGGGAAGAATAGAGGGAATCCGTTGTGCCAGCATGGTTTTTCCCGAACCGGGAGGACCAATCAGGAGTATAGTTGAATACATATACACGGTTGTTGTTTTCTTATGATTGCAAGGCTTTTTTCCAATTTTATAAAATGAAAAAACCACCTTGTTTTCACCATAAAACAAGACCACTACTGACGGATATTTTAAATTTTCATTTATTCTAACCATAGTTTATTCCTCAAAAATTACAACGAAGATATGTCAGATTGAAGTATTGCAGATTTCCTCTAAAATAACATATTCATTCTCAACTTAATATTATAGCACTTTGATATCAATAATGCAAGAGAAAATGAAAAATAGTTGTATTTTTGGGTTGATTTTTTTCATAACGTGTGTTATAATATATTGCTTAAAGATAAAAGGTACAAATGAAATTTCATCTCATTTGTACCTTTTCTTATTTCTTTTTACTTCTTAATAAACTCAACAAGCATATTCCATAGCCTTTTTATTTCTTCATCTGTGTTTCCTTTTACAGTTATATTTATTGATGGTTGTAAATAACACTCACTTTTTTCTACTGCAATACCTTCAACAGTCAAGTTATCAATTAAGTATTTATAGTAATTATCATAATACTTAACAGCCAAATAACCTTGCTTTGGTCTATGTATTGACTGCTGATGTTCTTCCTGCAAACCAGAACAACTTGCCAAAGGATAATAACCCTTTTCTTCAAGATACTTTACCAAATCAGAAATATAATAATCAATTGGAACTTCTGTACCATTTATCTCTACAGGTTTTGTTATTGCTTTGTTTTCCTCTAAACCTAAAAGAAATAAAATATCATTATAGACTTCTTCTGATACCTTATCTTTTAGACTTTCAGCATATTCCCTTACCTCATCCATATTATTAAAAAAGTTGGAAGGACTCTTTAATTTTTCACTCATATTATACCTCACTTACTTTCTATTCATATTATAACTCAAATACTATTAGATTACAAGATTTAGGACTGCTTTTATTACAGCAGTCCTTTTATAAATGTTTCTAATTTAAGTGGTTTAGGATGGTTTATGTCATA
>JAZQHD010000164.1:0-6288 GCA_045540375.1 Ructibacterium sp.
AAGTATGAATTCGCCCTTCCTCCGCTACTCACCGATGCCGAAATTGAGGACATCCTCTCTCGCACCGATGACCTTGTGAAGTGGGCAAATCAAATCCAAGCCTATGCACAGGATGCCGCCATCAACCACGGCAAAGAGTGGCACGGGTTCAAGTTGGTGGAAAGTCGTACCAATCGTAAGTACACCGATGAAGATGCGGTGGCAGAGGCAGCGAATGCCGCAGGCTACCACGACATCTATAAACACAGCCTCATATCCATCACCGAAATGGAACGCCTGATGGGTAAAAAGACATTCGCAGAAGTCCTTGGTGGACTGGTTGAGAAACCCCAAGGCAAACCGACGCTCGTTCCGGCATCTGACAAGCGTCCGGCTATTACGACCACGGGTGCCAAACAAGACTTTACTGAAATACAAGGAGACATGTGATTATGACTGACAAGAAAAGAAGTACGAAAGTAGTAACTGGCGTTGTTCGCCTCTCTTATGCAAATGTGTGGGAGCCTACCTCCATCAATGGTGGCACCCCCAAGTACAGCGTTTCGCTGATTATTCCCAAGAATGACAGCAAGACCCTTGACGCCATCAACGCCGCTATCGATGCAGCCATCGAAGAAGGCATCGCAAAGTTCGGTGGCAAAAAGCCTAACAAGGCAGCTCTCAAGCTCCCTCTCCGTGACGGCGATACCGAGCGTGACGATGAGGCATACAAGGGTGCGTTCTTCGTGAATGCCAACAGCACCACGGCTCCCCAGATTGTCGACCGTGCGGTGCAGCCCATCATCGACCGCAATGAAGTATACTCCGGCTGTTATGCCCGTGTGAGCATCAACTTCTATGCGTTCAACTCAAACGGCAATCGTGGCATTGCCTGCGGTCTTGGCAACATCCAGAAGTACAGCGATGGCGAACCCCTCGGTGGTAAGACCTCCGCAGCCGTTGACTTCGCAACCGATCTGGACGACGATTTCCTTTCCTAAATCAATAGCGGTTTGGGTGGCGGAGAGCTTTCTCCGCTGCCCTTAACCCGCAGAAAGGAGTTACCGTGAAAATTGAAAAGATAAACATCGACATTGAGACCTTCTCCTCCGTGAGCCTCCCCAAAAGCGGTGTGCATCGTTACTGCGAATCCCCGGACTTTGAAATTCTGCTGTTCGGTTATTCGGTCAACGGTGGCTCCGTTCACGTTGTGGATTTAACGGCGGGCGAAGTTATACCTAAAGAAATAATCTCTGCCTTAACCGACCCCGCCATTGAGAAATGGGCATTCAATGCTCAATTTGAGCGTGTATGTCTCTCTCGGTACTTGGGGTTCGAGCCTGGCCACTATATCGACCCTTCCTCTTGGTATTGCACGATGGTCTGGTCGGCTACGCTCGGCTTACCTCTCTCACTTGAGGGTGTCGGTGCCGTGCTTGGCTTGGAAAAGCAAAAGCTCAAGGAAGGCAAAGACCTGGTTCGATATTTTTGCACACCTTACAAAACAAAAGACGGACAGGAACTCCGCCACTATCCGGCTGATTCTCCTGAAAAGTGGGCGCAGTTCAAGGCATACAACTACCGAGATGTTGAAACGGAAATGAGCATCCAAGAAAAGCTCCGTAAGTTTCCCGTTCTCCCCTCGGAGTGGGTCAATTATCATCTCGACCAGGACATCAACGATAGAGGCATAATGCTCGACATCCCGTTTGTCCGCCAAGCCATCCGTTGCGATGACCAGTTCAAGGCAACGCATATGGAAACCGCTCGTAACGTAACGGGACTGGACAATCCAAACTCCCCAACACAGCTCAAAGCGTGGCTCGATGATAAAGGGGTCGAAATCGACTCACTTTCAAAAGCGGCCGTTGCAGAGCTTATTGAGGAGACAGATGGTGACGTCAGAATGGCGTTACTGCTGCGTCAAGATCTGGCGAAGAGTAGCGTTAAGAAATACACCGCTATGGAGTCAGTAGTCGGTACAGACAGCCGAGCAAGAGGACTGATTCAGTTCTATGGTGCAAACCGAACCGGGCGATATGCAGGCAGATTGGTGCAGGTTCAAAACCTCCCTCAAAACCATCTGCCGGATTTGGAATTTGCCCGTTCCCTTATAAAACAAGGGTGCTTTGAAATGACTGAATTGCTGTATGACTCTGTTCCTATGGTTCTCTCCGAGCTTATCAGAACAGCTTTCGTACCCAAACCCGGTACTCGCTTTTTTGTAGCTGACTTTGCAGCCATCGAGGCAAGAGTCATAGCCTGGTTCGCAGGTGAAGAATGGCGACAGAAGGTCTTTTCCGAAGGTGGCGACATTTACTGTGCATCCGCCTCTCAAATGTTCCATGTCCCAGTTGAAAAGCACGGAGTCAATGGACACCTTCGCCAGAAAGGCAAGATTGCTGAATTGGCTCTTGGCTATGGTGGCTCGGTAGGTGCTTTGAAAGCAATGGGCGCTTTGAATATGGGATTGCAAGAAGATGAACTGAAACCCCTGGTCGATGCTTGGCGACAAACCAACCCCCACATTGTGAAGTTTTGGTGGGATGTTGACCGTGCTGCATCCACCTGTGTCCGTGATAAAACCAATACCGAAACGCACGGCATCCGTTTCACTTACCAAAGCGGAATTATGTTCGTTACCCTTCGTTCCGGCAGAAACCTCTGTTATGTGAAACCCAAGATGGGACTCAACCGCTATGGAAATGAGTCCGTTACCTATGAAGGTGTCGGTGAGCAGAAAAAGTGGACTCGCCTGGAAAGCTATGGTCCCAAGTTCGTAGAAAACATCGTCCAGGCAACCGCCAGAGATATCCTGGCAGAGGCTATGCTCCGACTTACCGATGCCGGATACAAAATCGTTATGCACGTTCACGATGAGGCTGTAATTGAAGCCCCTGCCGAAACAAGCCTTGATGACATTTGCACCATTATGGGCAATACCCCTGTATGGGCGAAAGGCTTGTTGCTCCGTGCTGATGGTTATGTATGTGATTTTTATAAAAAGGATTGAGGTGACCTATGAGTAGTATCAATAAATTCAACAGCGAGGGTTATTTCGATCCTACCGCTTATGAAGCCCTTACCGCTGTTGTTAAACAAGAAAAACAAGACCGCTTTCGTCCCCTGGTATATGTATGCTCTCCCTTCTCCGGGGACGTTGAGGTCAACATTGAAAACGCACGCCGTTACAGCCGTTTTGCGGTTGACAGCGGATGCATCCCTATAACACCGCATCTGTTCTTCCCACAGTTTATGAGGGACGATGACCCCAAAGAACGCAACCTTGCAATCTTTATGGACATCGTTCTCTTAACCAAATGTGCAGAACTGTGGGTGTTCGGTGAGAGGATTTCCACAGGGATGAGCCTGGAAATCGAAAAAGCCAAGCGAAGAGGTATGCCAATTCGCTACTTCACAGACAGTTGCAAGGAGGAGAACCGATGAAAATTGCTATAGCCAATAGCAGAACCGATAAGAAGCTGAAAAACAAAGAGATGTCCTGGGAGGAGTTCACCAAACGGTGTAGCTCAACCATCCGCACCACAGAAACTGTGGAAGAATACCGAAAGATGAACAAGGGCGATAAAGCCAACATCAAAGACCGAGGTGGTTTTGTTGCAGGTGAGCTGAAAGAAGGTCGCCGCAAGAACGGAATGGTGCGTTGCCGTTCCGCATTGACCCTTGACATGGACTACGCAGAACCCGGTAGCTGGGAAAGAATCACTCTGCTCTTCGACTTCAAGTGCTGCGTCTATTCAACCCATAAACATACACCCGAAAACCCGAGACTCCGACTCATCGTACCGCTTACCCGTGATATTTCCGAAGAAGAGTATCCGGCTGTGGCTCGTATGGTTGCCAAGGAAATCGGCATTGACCTATTCGATGACACAACTTATGAAGCCTGCCGTTTGATGTACTGGCCGTCCACTTCCTCAAATGGTGAGTTCTTCTTTGATGAGCAGGATGGAGACGAACTCGACCCTGACAAGTACCTTGCTATGTATGCCGATTGGCACGATGCATCGACCTGGCCCGTGTCCTCTCGCCAGTCGGAGGCTGTAACCCGACAGGTTGCCGAACAGGCAGACCCCACCACCAAACCCGGAATTATCGGAACCTTCTGCCGTGCTTACACGATGGAAGAAGCCATCGAGACCTTCCTTGGTGAAATCTATGAACCCTCGGCTATGAACGGAAGATACGACTACATTCCCGCCGACAGTAGTGCAGGTGTGGTCGTCTATGATGGTAAGTTCGCATACAGCCATCACGCAACTGACCCCGTATGCGGAAAACTGCTGAACGCATTTGACTTGGTGCGACTCCACCGCTTCGGTGATCTGGATGAAAAGATGCCCCTTGACACTCCCGTTGGCAAGCTCCCGTCCTATAAGGCTATGAGCGAGTTTGCTTTGGAGGATGCCAAGGTGAAGGCTGTGTTTGCAGAAGAACGTCAAGCACAGGCTGTGGCTGAATTTGACGATGAAGATTGGGAGTCAAAACTCGCCATCGACAAAGCCGGAAATGTCAAGGATACCTTGAGCAATATTTGTACCATTCTCCGCTGCGATAAAAACCTCCAGGGAATCGTGTTCAACCAGTTCAAAAGTATGCTCGACGTTATCAGTCCGTTGCCTTGGCCTCAAGTTAAACCCGGATGGAACGACACCGACCTTGCCTGTGCAAAGCTGTATTTTGAACGTACCTATGGAGTCTGGTCGCCCACCAAATTCAAGGACGCTCTCCTGGCGGTAACCTCCGCAGAGAGACTCTATCACCCCATCAAGGAATACTTATCTACTCTCAAATGGGATGGAGTTCCTCGTATTGACAGCCTACTGATCGACTACCTCGGTGCAGAAGACACGCCCTATGTCCGTGCTGTTACCAGAAAAACGCTGGTCGCAGCTATAGCTCGCATCTATAAGCCAGGGGTTAAGTTTGACTCCATCCTCGTGTTAAACGGTCCCCAGGGGTTGGGTAAATCCACGCTGTTCGCAATTCTCGGAAAGCAATGGTTCTCTGACTCCCTCTCCATTTCGGATATGAAAGATAAGACCGCGCCGGAGAAGCTCCAGGGATACTGGATTCTTGAAATCTCCGAGCTTAACGGCATCAAAAAGATGGACGTTGAGGTCGTCAAGTCATTCATCACCAGAACCGATGACAAATACCGCCAGGCTTATGGTGTATCTGTCGAGAGTCATCCCCGCAATTGCGTAATTGTAGGAACGACCAACAGCGATGGTGGTTTTCTCCGAGACATCACAGGTAACCGCCGTTTTTGGCCTGTCCGTGTTTCGGGACACAGCAAATATAAGCCGTGGGAGCTGAAGGACGTTGACCAGGTATGGGCGGAAGCCATCGAATACTACCGCAATGGCGAGCAATTGTTCCTCAAAGATGACATTGCCATTGAGGCATATAACCAACAGCGTGAGGCTATGGAAACGGACGACCGTGAAGGCATCGTTGACGAGTACCTCAACCGCTTACTCCCTGCAGACTGGGATACTTATGACCTTTTCCAGCGCCGTGCATTCCTTAACGGCAGCGACTTTGGTGAACTGAAAGCCGAGGGAACGGTCAAGCGTACCCGTGTTTGTGCTATGGAAGTTTGGTGCGAGTGTTTCGGAAAACCCCGTGAAAGCCTCAAGAAATCCGACTCCTACGAGATTGAAAGCATCCTCTTTAAGCTCGGCGGGTGGAAACGTTATTCCGATAATGCCACGGGCAAAATGCGTATCCCAGGCTATGGAGTACAGAAAGCCTATGTCCGTGTTGCCGATAAAGACTGACCGTTAACGCCGATTTGTTTCCGCTGATTGCCGATGAGGGGTATCAGCAACACCTACTGGAAACACCCCAAATGCCCGCCGTTAGGCAAGTTCGCCACTTTGTTGCCGATGTTGCCGATTACCTTATTAAAGGTTGTGGGTTAAAGAAAAGGGGTAAAACAGCAGCACGTATATACGCATACGGGAGAAAAGGTTGAACCCTTATCGGCAACAGCAATCGGCAACAAGGAGAATTTATGAGAGAAAAAAACATTGAATCCAAACTTGTAAAAGCCGTCAAGGAAAAAGGCGGTATAGCTCCCAAGTTTGTAAGTCCGGGTCTTGACGGAGTACCAGATCGCTTGGTACTCCTCCCCGGAGGAAAAATCGCCTTTATTGAGCTGAAGGCAACAGGCAAAAAACTGCGCCCTCTGCAAGTACGCAGAAAAAGGCAGTTAGAAAAACTCGGCTTTTCGGTTTACTGCATTGACCGAGCCGCCCAAATTGGAGGGATACTCGATGCAAT
>JAZQHD010000165.1:0-2860 GCA_045540375.1 Ructibacterium sp.
AATCGGCTGCTTGAAGACAATCAGAAGCACCGCTATCGTTTTACCCTCTGCCATGAGGGTAGCCACGACATTTTACATTCGGGTTTCTTTTCGTACAACCCGAATCAACTGTCTATGTTTGACCTCGACCTTGCTCCGATGATTCAATGCCGTGTGGATAACTCTACCCCTCGCAAGGCCGATACAAAATATTGGGATGACCACGACTGGATGGAATGGCAGGCAAACCGCCTGGCATCAGCCATCCTTATGCCCATCTCTGCTGTTGCACTACTCGCACAGAAACATCCCAAATCCTTAAAAAGCCTAAAAGACCGCTTCTTCTTGATTCAGCACACCGCTGACACTTTCAATGTTTCTGCCGAAGCGGCAACGTATCGTCTCAAGGAACTCGGTTATATTCCTAAAGATGAGAAAACCGATAAGGCGGCTGTGTCTGCCTTTATGGATTTTGCCCCCATCGTAACCACCTAACTCTGTAAATTACAGCGGGTTTAACCGCCCGCTGTCTTTTTTTACCCGTAGTGTTAGCAAGTTTGCTAACACGCTTACAACTTAATATGGAGGTGATGCCTATCAGTAAAGCAAGGAAGGAGGAGTATCGTGGATGTGATACGAGACTGTAAAAACAGGATTGCCTGTAAAGGCAACGCACAGACCGGGGACATCGAAACGGTTTATAAAGGTCATAAGACCCGCACCCGGTTACCCGTTGGTGGTGTATTCACCATCGAAAGAGACGATGTAATCACGAAGATTACAAGAATCAGCACCACGGCTTTCAAGGTTGAAAGCCACGCTCACGCAGCGTAAAGCGTAACAAACTATCAAAATAAAAAATAGCGGTATCCGCAGAGCTGCTTGACGGCCTGGATGCATCCTTTCCCCTTTTTGGGGAGAGATGTATCTCGGTCGTCTTTTTTAGTTCTACGGATTATTTAAGGCTCCTCTGCGGTGACGCGGAAGGAGTCTTTTTATGAAAATCAGATACGAGTTTGCAAATGGTGAAGTAACGGAGGTCGAGGTTTCCGAGGAAGTCGGTGCCGTTATCATCGAAAGCCGAAAGGCGGAACACGCACAGCAAGAAAAACAAAGGTATCATTGCTACTCCTATGATGCCATTGATTTTGAGGGTTTGGAATATGCCGACCCCCATACCCCTGAACAAGATTATATTTCAAGCGAAAACAAAAAAGCCATCGCTACTGCTCTGGCACTTCTAACCGAAACACAGAGACGCAGATTGATGCTCTACGCTGGCGGTTTATCTTACAGAGAAATTGCCCGCCGTGAGGGTGTCGATCACAAAAAAGTAATCAAGTCCGTGGAGGCCGCAAAAGAAAAATTAAAAAAATTTTTCGATTGAGGGGCCCCAAAACGACCCTTTTTTCTGCGTATAGCGGAAAGGGTAAAAAATCCGCCCTTCCAGAAGGAGGATTGCTATGAAGCATAACTTGACCATTAGTGTCACGAAAAAGCCTCGCACGGATGGAGTGGTTACCTGTCGCACGGTGACTATGCGTGAAAAGCTGATGCGTTTGCTCTTTGGCTTACCGCATAAAGTCACCATCCTCGTTCCTGGCGACAGCGTTTCCGAACTGTCTATCTGCGAAGTAAAGGAAGGAGGTGTGAGTGGTGAGTAAGGTCAAACTACTCCTCGATGTGGTTGAGGGTATGCGTTCCCTGGCTGATAGCATCCAGGCAATGGCCGAAGCTATCGCAGACAATGAGTCCGCGCCCAACAGTCCCGTTGAAAATGAAAACACAGGCGTTGTTGATACCGAAAAGAATGAAACCCCCGAAGCGGAAAACGAAACCCCGGTTTTGACAGAGGCGTTTTTACGAGAGTTCCTCGGCACAAAAATGCTCGATGCAGCAAGAGAGCTGGTTCACAGTTTCGGTGTTACCAACCTCGGCAAAATCGGCAAGGAACACTATGCCGAGCTGTATGCAAAGGCACAATTGCTGCCTGATGACCCGAGATGGAAGGGGGCAAAAAGCAATGCCACCAAGTAAGCACGCTCTATTGAGTGCCTCCTCTTCTCACCGCTGGACTAACTGCACACCTTCCGCCGTGCTTGAACGAGAGTTTGAAGACCACGAGACGGAAGCGGCAGCAGAAGGAACGGCAGCTCACGCACTATGTGAGCATAAACTCCGCAAGGCGCTGAAAATGCGTTCTCGCAAACCTACCTCAAAGTACGATTCTGACGAAATGGATATGTACACCGACGGGTATGTGGAGTTCGTTCTTGAGAAGCTCCAGGAGGTCAAGGAAAACTGCTCCGATCCTCAAGTGCTGATCGAGCAGAGACTTGACTTCTCCAACTATGTGCCGGAAGGCTTTGGAACTGGCGACTGTGTCATCGTTGGCGACAAGCTCATCCATATTATTGACTTCAAATATGGTCAAGGCATCTTGGTAGAGGCCGAGGAGAACCCACAGATGAAACTCTACGCACTTGGCGCACTTCGGCTCTTTGACCACCTCTACGACATCGACACGGTAATGATGAGCATCTATCAACCCCGCCGTGAAAATATCGACACGTGGAGCGTTTCGGTTGCCGAACTGAAAGCCTGGGCAGAAAACATCCTCGTTCCCAAAGCAGAACAAGCCTATAAAGGCGAGGGTGATTGTGTCCCTGGTGAATGGTGTACTTTCTGCAAAGCAGCGGTTAAATGCCGAGCAAGAGCGGACGCAAAGCTCCAACTTGCCAAGTATGAATTCGCCCTTCCTCCGCTACTCACCGATGCCGAAATTGAGGACATCCTCTCTCGCACCGATGACCTTGTGAAGTGGGCAAATCAAATCCAAGCCTATGCACAGGATGCCGCCATCAACCACGGCAAAGAGTGG
>JAZQHD010000166.1:0-6921 GCA_045540375.1 Ructibacterium sp.
TTGTTTTGCAGTTGAAAGAATCAGATTATAGAGTTATAAAAAAGATCTGAGAAACTTGTATAAAAGATATTGGAAAGAAACGGCGGGAGGGGCAGCATGGCAGCTGTCCCTCCCGTTTTAGCTGTTCAATTAAACAATTGCATTCGGCTACACTTCTGGAGCATCCCGCAGCACTGGAAATCTGTTCAAACAAAGGCTGTTTCTGTTCACGAAAGAAATCAGACCGTTTCGTGAACATCTTCCTCTTTTACATACTCCAAAAGGTCACCGGGCTGGCAGTCCAGCACTTCACACATCTTTGCAATGGTACGGGTATCGATGTCCCCACCACTTTTGATCTTTTTGTATGTGGCCTGACCGATGATATTATCTCTTTTGCAGACGTAAGAGGTGATTCCCTTTTCTTCCATCAGCTTCAGCATCTTATCATAAACAATAGGCATAGTCGAAACCTCCTTTTCCTATTACCAGTATAACAAATAATAATCACTAATTCAAGAGATGGTTTGCATTATTTAGTATCACTAATAAAAGTGACAAAATGCACAACAAATGTCACTAAATATTGTGACAACTCACAATTGATTATCACTAACTTTAGTGATATAATTTAGACATGAAGAACAGGACAGCCAATTTTCCAACCGACCATTGTAAGTCCTACAACAAACACAAATGACGGTGGCAGCCGGAGAGACGGCAATCAACAAAATCATTACAAAGGAGAAAACAATATGTCTACCATCGAAATCACTTCCAAAATCGAGGCCCTGAAGGATCTGGAATCCCTGATCGAAGAGGCCAAGGCCGAAGCTGAAGCCCTCCGGGACGAGATCAAGGCTGAGATGCTGAACCGCAACACCGAAGAGATGGAGGTCGGACAGTACATCATTCGCTGGACTTCCGTTCTGAGCCAGCGGTTCGACAGCACCGCATTCAAGAAGGTCATGCCGGATGTGTACAAGAGCTTCATCAAGCAGACCGCCAGCCGCCGCTTCTCCATCAACTAATAAAAAAGCCCTTGTCAGAGCGGCAACTCTGACAGGGGCAGCCCAAGAAAAACCGACAAGTCAATCCGGGGTATGCTTATTATAAGCCTCTGCCCCTCCAAAATCAAGGAGGAATTTCCCATGAAACAACTGACCAGCTACAACCGTGTCGCAGGCTATCTGAATAAGGTGTTCGACCTGCTGAACGCTGAGTTCTTTGAAAATGCACTTTCAAGGCCCACCATCACCATCCAGTCCACCCCCAAGGCATACGGCCACTTCTCCCTCCGGGAAGATACCTGGGTGTCCAAGATCGGCGGTACCCATGAAATCAACATTGGAGCCGGAACCCTGGCCCGGCCCATCGAAGAGGTTGCCGCAACGCTGCTGCATGAGATGGTTCACTACTACAACCATGTGAACGGCATTCAGGATTGCAGCCGGGGCAACACCTACCACAACCGCAAGTTCCGGGATGCAGCCGAAGCCCACGGCCTGATCGTAGACCACCATGACAAATACGGCTGGACGATCACTTCTCCCTCTGACCGTCTGTTGGAGTTCATCCTGGACAATGACCTGACGGATATTCTTCTGAACCGGAACGAGTTCAGCGGCTTCCAGATCACTGGCACCGGAACCCACAGCGGTACTCCCACGGTAGCCGGTCTGCCTCCCCGGACGAGCAGCAGCCGCAAGTATATGTGTCCTTGTTGCGGTATGAGTGTCCGGGCTACCAAGGTAGTCAATGTGGCTTGTCTGGACTGCAACGAGCAGCTGCAACTGGTAGGGTAAGGAGGGATCGGAAATGTTGTTTCTCGAAGAGTTCTGGAATGGAAATATCGCCCCTGGAGAGGGGCGATACCATCCTAAAAAAGAATATGCCAAGGCCATGCAGACCATGGAGCGATGCGATGATACGCTGAAAGCCCACCTGTCTGCGGAAGATTATCAAGTTTTCCGGGAGTACGCAGAGGCTTCCATGGCGGCGGGCTGCACGGAATCCTGTGACAACTTCATCGAGGGCTTCCGCATGGGTGCAAGAATGATGATAGATGTATTGGAGGGGAGCATATGAACCGTGGGTACAGCCGATGCTCCACCAACGAGGGCAAACAGGACATAAATCGTCAAGTCCGGGAACTGAAGGAAGCCGGAGCCGATGTGGTCTACATGGAGTATGAGCACGGAGATGCCAAGGTGAAGAGCCAGCAGCAGACCATGTTTGCGGAAGCGGAGGCAGGGGACACCATCACCGTTCTGGAAGTGTCCCGCCTTGCCCGCTCCACGCAGCAGCTATGTGAGATTATCGAACTGATCCGGGAAAAGCGGCTGCGGCTGGTGATTGTGGGCAGTATTACGCTTGATTGCCGGGAGGGTCAGGCCGATCCCATGAGTGAGGCATTCTTGCAGATGGCGGGCGTGTTCAGTCAGTTGGAGCTTGCTATGATCCGGGCCAGAGTTCGCTCCGGCATGGCAAACGCCGCCGCTAAAGGTGTCCATATCGGGCGGCCGCAAGTGACCGCTGACAATATCCCGGCAACCTTCCTCCGGCACTACCCGGCCTATAAGAAGGGGCAGCTGAATGTGTCAGAGCTTGCAAGGGTCTGTGACCTGAGCCGGACAACCGTCTACAAGTACATTGAGCTTTTGGAATCATAAGAAGAGCGGCGTTCAGAACGATCTGGATGCCGCTTAATCTTTGCGTAAATTCGCAAGAACTTGCGGAATATGGTGTAGATTTTAGGTAGAAGGAATTGACAGCCGACCCAAAGCACCATATAATGAAATTAGATTCATTCTGTATGTGAGGTAATGGCAATGATGCGAATGAGTTATAAAAAGCTCTGGATCTTGCTTGTGGAAAAAGAGATTTCCCAGGCAACCTTACGCAAAGACCTAAATATTGCGACCGGAACCATGACCAAGCTCCGCCGGAATGAGGAAGTGGCCCTTTCGGTTCTGCTTCGGATTTGCGAATACCTGGATTGTAATATCGGGGATATTTGTGATGCAGTAAGGGAGGAAAATAGATGAAGCTAAGATATATCTACCAGTTAGCACATGAATTCCGAAGCGCCTTTGAAGTTGCCAAAAAGAAAATCAAACGCAGTCCGTATTATGCTTTCCCAAGAGGGTGTTGCGGAGTGGCAAGCGAACTCCTATCACAGTATCTTTTTGAGAAAGGGATTCGCAATATTGAAATCTGTGACGGAGACTATTACTACGATTATGGCGAAAACCAATATCCTCATACCTGGATTTTGATTGATGGAGAGATAATAGTCGATATTACTGCAGATCAGTTCATTGGCAAAGTTGGTTTTGAAAGATTTCCCGTTATTGATTCTTGCTATGTAGGCTACACAAACGCTTTTTATGATTTATTTGAACCGAGAAATGTTCAATACGGTAAATTTTGTCCACTTAGCAGATATAAAGATACATTTTTCAAAGAGAAAAACGAAAAATTTGAATACTATCATCTGATAAGAGGCTTGATCTGCGATCAAGAGTACATTTGAAGAGAGGAGAATAGCCATGGCATTCTGCATGAATTGCGGTCAGCAGCTTCCAGATGGAGCAAAATTCTGCTCCAATTGCGGGACATCTATTGGCGTAGCTGAAAATTCTAAGAGAACTTCCGTATATGATGGAGAAATACACAAGTGTCCCAATTGCGGAGAAATTATTGATGCTTATGACATGATTTGTAAATCATGTGGGTATGAAATACGTGGGAGGAAAACCACAAGCGTTGTTCATGAGTTATCATTAAAATTAGAGAATACCTCTGATCCTCAGAAGAAGGACGAGCTGATTCGTACATTCTATATCCCCAACACACGAGAAGATATTCATGAGTTTTTTCTGCTTGCAATGTCCCAAGTAAAGATTGGAGGCATGAACACTGATGCTTGGATGGTGAAACTGGAACAGGCATATCAAAAGGCTGAACTGTCTTTTCCTGGAACACCAGAATTTCAGAGATTGAAATCAATGTATGAAAAAGCGGTGTTACTAAATAAGAAGAATTCTTCACTTAGTTTCTTGCGAGGTACCGGAAAGTATTTTAAGTCGGGATATGCGTGGGCTGTTCTATTCCTGGGCATTACGATATTTTGTAATTTGGTTTGTTCCATGTTTGGTAGAGAAGGGTTCTTTGAATTTTTCTACGATCTTGGTGATTTCTCACGTCCAATAGCACTAATTATTGCAATTGCAACGTTCTTTAGCAGGAGAAAGAAGAAAGATAATAGCTAACAAGAAGGTGAGACAATGGCATTTTGTACTGAGTGTGGGCATCAACTTGCAGAAGGGGCAAAATTCTGCTACGAATGTGGTGCAAAAGTAAATGCGTCTGAATCGCAAGGAGCACAACGCAAGACGGTATATGACGGGGAAATCCACAAATGCCCTAACTGCGGGGACATAATGAATGCATACGAATCAGTATGCAAAAGTTGTGGCTATGAACGCCGTGGCACAAAGGCTACAAGTTCTGTTCAAGAATTGGCACGGAGGTTAGAAGCAATTGAAGCACAAAGACCTCCTAAAAAAGCAACTTCAATATTTTCCCAAGCGTTTACACAAGGCCATATTCCGAAAACTGATGAGCAGAAAATCAATCTAATACAGAGTTTTCCAATTCCAAATGCAAAAGAAGACATTATGGAATTTGCAGTTATGGCTATCTCCAATGTTGATCCGGATGCATTCAGTACGATGAGTATGTCCAACCCTTATAACAACGCACCAAAACAGGCTATATCAAATGCTTGGATTTCTAAGTTTGAACAGGCTTACCATAAGGGGCGACTTATGTTTGGCGATAGTCCTGAATTAGAGAACATGTATTCGCTGTATACGGCAAAGAAAAAGTCAATAAAGATTAAGAAAAATGGGATTTGGATAACGCTTGGCATAATTTATGGAGTTTTGGGACTCATTGCTGGTATAATGGCACTTACTATTGGCTGAGGGGAGAAATAAAACATGGCACTATTTAGCAGAAAGAGTCGAACAGGCGGTTTCATGGATGAAATCCGCTGCGATGAACCAAATTATCTGATTTGGAAGTGGCACCCCGCCGGCGTTCAGTTGGGTGAAAGCAACCGGGAAAATGCGATCCGCTGGGGATCTTCTCTACGGGTAAAGGATGGCGAAGTGGCTGTCTTTGTTTACAAGCAGAAAAGCGGAGCCATGCAGGATTTTATTGTCGGCCCCTTCGATCAGGCAATCAAGACAGCAAACTTCCCTGTGCTGGCAAGCATTGTGGGCCTTGCCTATGAGGGTGGCACTCCCTTCCAAGCAGAGGTCTACTTCATCAATCTGGCACGGATCATCCAGGTCAGATTTGGTGTGCCCTTCTTCGATGTGTACGATCCCCGGTTCGCTGACTTCGGTGTTCCGGTTGCGGTGAGAGGCACCATCAGCTTCCGCATTGACGATTACCGGGAGTTCATCAAGTTACATAGACTGAGCAGCTTTAATCTGGACGATTTCCAGAAGCAGATCCGGGATGCTGTGAGCCGCTATGTGAAGGATGTTGTTGCCAATGCCCCCGCTGCAAACAACATTCCCGTTATCCAGATCGAAAGCAAAACGGCGCAGATCAATGATGCTATTGAATACGACCTTGCCGAGCGGCTGAAGGAAACCTTTGGCGTTGTGGTATCCGGCGTGGATATTGGCGCAATCGAGATCGACAAGAGCAGCGATGGCTATGCTCGTCTGATGGCTGTGACTCGCAATGTCACCACTGCCACGGTACAGGCTCAGACTGCTGCCGATATCAAGAACATCCATGACAAGCAGCGTATTGAGGCTGAACACTATGAGGAATCTCTGCGGATTCAGCGTGAGGAAAGCCAGTATGCCCAGCGGATGCAGACCCGAACCGCAAACTTCGGTGCTTACCAAGTTGAGAAACAGGCAGAGGTTGGCGTTGCCGGAGCCAATGCCTTTGGACAGATGAATGCCAACGGTGCAGGCAATGTGGACATGGGCGGCGGCATGGGATTCAACCCCGCTGCCATGATGGCTGGCATGGCCATGGGTGGTGCGATGGGCCAGAATATTGCCGGTGTGATGAACAATGCCATGTCCGGCGTAAATCAGCCTGTGCAGCCCGGTGTTGTTCCTCCTCCCATTCCTACCGTTGCTTATCATGTGGCGATCAATGGACAGGCCGCTGGCCCCTTCGATATGGCAACGCTGAAGCAAATGGCTGCTAATGGACAGTTGACCGCTGCAAGTCTTGTGTGGAAAGCTGGCATGGCTGGTTGGGAGAAGGCCGGTGCAGTCGGTGAACTGAACGAAGTCTTTGCGCAGATTCCCCCTGTTCCTCCGGCACTTTAATTACAGAACCACTCATTTCTTCAACGGAATGAGTGGTTTTCTTTTTGCTTTTGGTATGCTATACTGATTTTGAAAATGCACTTTCAAAGGGGCTGCCGCTATGGAGAAGAAACCAAAATACAAAAAGGTTACCCGTAAGGCTGACCGTCTGTTGGAAGGAAAGGTCATTGCCAGACAGGGCAAGCAGAAGGATCAAAAGTTGAAGCCATACCTTGTGCTGCAATACCTCCTGAAATACTCTGACGAAAACAATACCCGAACCGCCTATGACATCATCGGTTATCTGGAAACCTGTGGAATCCATGCTGAACGTCGTTCCATCTACAAGGACATTGAGGACATTAACCGTGTTATGCTCATGCTTCAAGAGGACATCGAATTGGACGAGGCGGACATGATGATAGCCGAGGCTGCAGAGTCCGGTGATGAAGAAGAAATTGCCGAACTGAAAACCATCCTCTATGACAGGTCGAAGAAGGGCTTCTATGTCCGGCAGCGCAAGTTCGATGTGAACGATATTCGTCTGTTGGCTGAGTGTGTGTATGCCTGTAAATCCATTACGGAAACAAAA
>JAZQHD010000167.1:0-6184 GCA_045540375.1 Ructibacterium sp.
CAACGGAAGCGTAAGCGATAAAGCTGCCACGCTCGGTGTCAACTGCGGAATGTCCACGGGTCGGAACGGTGTTGTTCTGAACGACCAAGGTGGAAGCCGTATGGATGTAACCGACGATGTCACTTGCACCCTCCGTGCCGAAGCTCACCACCCTCCGTGTGTCCTTGACACCATCCCCCTTGAAAACCATCCCAATGATGGTCGAATCAAGATCGAGGACGATGGCAAGGTACAGACCCTCTCTTCCCGAATGGGAACGGGCGGTAACAATGTACCACTTGTTATGAAAATCCGCTGCGGTTGTGAGGGCGGTGGCAAAGGTGCGTTAATTCAAACGGACAAATCCGCTACCCTCGCTTGCAACAATGACCAGACCTTGTTCGTTCCCTCTGCATGGGACGGAGGTCAAATCTCGCCTACGCTTACAAAGCAGAACGCGGGTGGTAGTCAGCGGATGCCCGATAAAGACAACTTCAACTGTGTTCTCGAACCCTTCGGTATTAGCGCACACGACAGCAACGCAATGAAGTCCGGCAATCCTCACAGCGGAATCTACAAAGCAAACACCTCACGTACCCTCGACGGCAACGGTGGAAACCCGGCTTGCAATCAAGGCGGCATCGCCGTTGTATGTGTCGACCAAGGCGGTGGTAAGTCCGCTTGCAACGTTACCGAAGAAAAGTCCCCCACGCTGACCTGCACCCACGGTGGCGAACCCGCTGTGTGTGCCAAAGACCCTATGATCGGAAAGACGGTCTACTCCCTTACCACCGGGAGCTACGCCATCGTCAGCGAGGAGAAAGCACCTACGCTTCTGTCGAGAGATTATAAAGATCCATCGGTCGTAACCGATCCTTCCTTCGGCATCGGTCGTGATGCATATAACCAAGGCACCAACGCCAAGTTTATGCCCACCATCGAAGAGGAGCTTCAGCCCACGCTCGTTGCCAAAGGTCCCGGTGCTGTTGCCGAACCTATCTCGTTCTATCCGCAGATGAAAGCGGAATGCCAATCTCCCCGTGAAGGCAAAGCCAACACCATCGTGAACGGCACGAACCCCGGTTACCAAAACGGACTGATCGATACCGATTATACGGTGCGTCGACTTACCCCCGTGGAGTGTGCAAGACTTCAGGGCTTTCCTGATTGGTGGTGCTACGGTCTTGACGAGCCGTACCCGGCAATCCAGGATGTCCGCTACTGGAAAGAAGTATGGGACACTTACGCACGTGTTATCGGCGGATGCAAACCCAAGACCGAAAAGCAAGTCCGCAAGTGGCTCGAACACCCCCATTCCGATGCTGCCGAGTATAAACTTTGGGGCAACGGCGTGGCTCTTCCGTGCGTTTTCTTCGTCCTCTCGGGCATCGTGTACTATACACAAAATGACGGCTGATTATGGCCCCCGTATTCTACATAGGAAAATGTCGAAAATGACTGGCTATTTCAGGCATTTAGAGTTAATATGTGAGTACCAAAAAACAAGGAGGTCATAACAATGACAATTACAATCAACGCAACAGGAACAGAACGCAAGCGCCTGGTAAAAACCATTAGCGAGTGGCTCGGCGAAGATGCCCGCTACTGCGGCGCGCCCACCTTCGCATACGAGATCGGTCGCTTCACCGTTGAAAAGAACGGTAGCCTTACATTCAGCGACCTTATCGACAACGCGGTTGTAGAGCGTTTGCTGGAACACCTCTACGACGAGGGCTTCGACATCGACCAACGCAACGTGGAAACCGAACCCGAGACCGAAGCCGAAACGGCAACCGCCCAGGGAGACCTTGACGGCATCACCATTCAGCTTCCCGCATCGCAGTTCACCGAAGCAAGCCTTACGAACCTTGAAGCCCTTGTCGCAGCCAAAGGCAACCTCATCAAGAAAGCCCTCAAGGCTGACGAACTCCCCATCGTAAAGACCGAAGAGTACATTTCCTTCCCTTGGTTTAGACCATTTGCCGATCAGCAAGAGATGAATGCATACACGCATTTCCTTACAGCCCTTTGCGAAATGGCAAAGACTCAGAAGCGAATCACCGCCAAAGAAAAAGAGGTCGACAATGAAAAGTACGCATTCCGCTGCTTCCTTCTCCGCCTCGGCTTCATCGGCGAAGAATTCAAATACGAACGCAAGGTTCTCCTTCGCAACCTTGAAGGCTCCTCCGCATTCAAAAGCGGTAGCAAGAAGGAGGTAGAAGCATGATGTGGAATATCCCCAAAGAAACACTTGAAAGGCTCCGTAAGGAATACCCTGAAGGCTGCCGTGTTGAACTAACCAAGATGAACGACCCCTACCGAACCGACCTCGTGCCAGGTTGCCGTGGAACGGTCAAATTTGTAGACGACACAGGCTCAATTCACGTAAGTTGGGATATCGGTTCATCCCTTGCCGTAGTTTACGGTGAGGATGCTTGCCGAAAGCTTGAACCCGTCGCAATCACCTGCTACGGTCAAACGAGGTATTGGGATGACCGAGTCGCTGCCCTGAAGTTCTACAAGAAAGGTGCGGAAGAATGCGAGGGGGCTGAAAGCAGACGATATGCCAACATCGTATTTCAGTTGATGGAAGGAAAAACCGAGTGCTTTGATAAAGAGGACGAGGACTAAAAAAGCGCCATAATCTACACAATTTACGGGCAAAAATACGGCGAAAGATCGTGTAGTATATTATCGCAAAATGACTGGATATTATGTGCTTTTAGAGGTAATATGTGTACACCGCAAGGGAGAAAACACATAAACACGGAGGCACAAAATGAACGCAAAAGTTGAACAGCAGATACGAGAGATGAAGAAGCAGACCATTGGGGTTGAGGTTGAGATGAACAACATCACCAGGGAGACCGCAGCCAGGGTTGCAGCCACCCACTTCGGAACGGGTCGCTACGAATATACAGGACACCGCCACGGTTATTACTGTTGGAGTGCTTGGGATGCCCAAGGCAGAGAGTGGAAGTTCCAAAGGGATATCAGCATAAGCGGTCCCGACGATGAAAAATGCGAGATGGTAACACCGATCCTCACTTGGGAAGACATCGAGAGCTTGCAAGAACTTTGCAGACAGCTTCGACACAAAGGAGCAAAAAGCGACCCTACGAGAATGTGCGGAGTTCACATTCACATCGGTGCAAACGGTCACACACCACAAACGCTCCGCAACCTGGCGAACATAATGGCAAGCCACGAAAGCCTCCTCTCCGCTGCACTTAACCTCGATAGCAGCCGAATCAGCCAATATTGCCAGACGGTCAACAAGACCTTCCTCACACGCCTGAATAACAAAAAGCCGAAAACGATGGCTGCACTTGCGGACATTTGGTACGGCTCACACCCTTCAAATGTTGGCAGAAACCAACACTACAATCAAAGCAGATACCATATGCTCAATCTCCACGCCACCTTCACCAAAGGCACGGTCGAGTTCAGGCTTTTCCAATTCGATGCCCCCACGGCAGAACGCAAGGGCGGTATCCACGCCGGACAGCTTAAGAGCTACATTCAGCTTTGCCTCGCCCTTTCACAGATGGCAAAAACGGTACGCACCGCAAGCCCCAAGCCACAGCAAAACGAGAACCCCAAATACGCAATGAGAACCTGGCTTCTCCGCCTTGGGTTCATCGGAGACGAATTCAAAACTGCAAGAGACCTCTTTACAAATCGCCTTGACGGTGACGCAGCATTCCGAAACGGAAGGATCGGATAAGTAAACACCGACAAAGCCCACCGACCGCTTGAAGGCGGTCTTTAGGTGGTGAAAGGCAAATTTGAAAGGAGATTTTTTTATGCCAAAACGCTATTACATCGCCTACGGAAGCAACCTCAACGTAGAGCAAATGAGACACCGCTGCCCCGACGCAAGAGTGGTCGGAACGGCAACCCTCGAAGGATGGACACTTCTTTTCAAGGGAAGCAAAACCGGGTCTTACCTCACCATCGAACCGAAGGAAGGCTCAAGCGTTCCCGTTGCCGTATGGGAGGTTTCAGAACGAGACGAGCTTCACCTTGACCACTACGAGGGCTACCCCAACTTCTACTACAAGAAGGATATCGAAATATCCTACAAAGGAATCACTACGGGCAGAGTCCGTAAGCGTCAAGCCTTCGTGTACATAATGCACGAGGATCGCCCTCTCGGACAGCCGTCCGACTATTACCTCAAGGTGTGTGCAAGGGGCTACCTTTACTTCGATTTCGATGTTAACCGCTTGATTCAAGCCGTATACGATAGCCAGGAGGAATGAATATGAAAACGCCCACAGAAGCCAAAATTTCCGCTGTCTGCCCCATTTGCGGTGAGACCTACAACGCTCCCCCGGCTCTTTCAAGAGCCGACGGAACGAGCCTTATTTGCCCTGATTGCGGTATCCGTGAAGCCTTGACCTCCATTGGGGTGCAGCCCGAGGAGCAAGAGAAAATCATCGCTACGATCCACGAGCATACCCGTAAATACCAGCCATAATATACACAATTCCGTCCCCGAAAGTTTGTGTACTATATATCTCGAATATGACTGGATATAATCGAGATAGTATGGTAATATGTGTACAACAAAAGGAACGGAGGACATTCCAAATGAAAACCTACAAGAACTTCAAAGACCAGGTCGCAAGAATTGAAACGCAGAACGACCTCATCGATGCCCACATCGCAATTTGCCAGGCTTACAGCGCCTACAAGCTCACCCACGCACAGTTCGACGAGCTTCGCAACGCAATGATTCTCAAGCGCCTTGAAAAGAAGATCGCCTGGGGCCAAGGCATTTAAGGAGGACTCAGCAATGAAAAGAATCGAGATTTTAGACCAGGTAATCGCAGACCGCGTAAGAGATGTACGTGCCATCGGCATCAACCCCACCCTCTTGGGAGCTTACAAAACGAGCCTTCGAGTTGACAACGAAAAAATCAACTTCGAGGAGGTCATTTGGGACGATGAGATCAAGGACATCGCAGACGAACTCAAGTCCTACGGTGTTTGCGAATTTACCATTAGCTCCAACTACTCCGGCTTGATAAAGACCCTCGCAGCCTTTCAGAAGTACGGCTTCCAAATGGCGGGTATCACCGAGGTTAACGCCGGATACCGAAACACCTTCACCGATGATTACGAGAGAATTCCCGCAATCCGAATGATGAACATATAAGGAGAGGCTATGAAATACGAGTACATTATCAAAAAGCCTGAACAGACGATTTGCATCGAGGTCTCCATTTACTGCGACTACAGCAAAATCGAATACCGCATTTCCGATGTAGGGGTCAAGCCCAAGGGCAAGCGGAAGTTCGTGTTCGTTGCTGCCGGGCTTCGTGACGATTTCGGCTATCGACACACCGACTACGACAAGCGAAGCGATTATGTAAAAAAAGAATACCTCAAGATCGTCACCGAAGAAGAAATCCGCTCCGCCATCGCTTACGCTTACGACCAAATCAAGCCGAACTACGATTCCATTTCCTATTGGGTCTGCTGATCCGAGGGGGCTGTAAACTGTCATAATATACACAGTTTTAGCCCTCTATCTTTGTGTACTATATTATTGCGAAATGACTGGATATAATCAAGATAGTATGGTAATATGTGTACAACAAAAGGAACGGAGGATTTCACAATGAAAGACCAAATCAGAAGACTTCAAAAGGACGGCGAATACCGCTTCGAGGGTATGACCCGTGAGGAAAGCAAAAAGGCTGCCACAGCCCTGGCAAAGGCAGCAACCAGGGATGACCGCAAGAACGGCATTGAAAGCACCTACGGCATCGCCCGTGACGCATTCGGCTACTACAAAGCAGTAAGCATTAACTAAGGAGGACGGCACGATGACAAACGATATCTTCACCACGATGGAACGCCTTACAATGAAGGTTTCCCCAAGCTACGGCGCGGTTCTCAAGTTCGGCGACAGAGTATTCGTCACCGACATCCATTGGAAAGGCGGCTTCACCGCCGAGATTTACGAGTTCGTTGACGATCCCGAAGAGACCGGGCTCGGCGATATCGAATGCAGACTTTCCAAGATTGCAGAGGCAACACAGCACTTTGAAGACGGCGGTCACGCCATCGCCTGGTGCTTGAAGCAAAAATAAGAAAACCAACGGAGGCAAAAAATGTACTACAAAGACAAAAACGGCAAACAGATCAAAGCCGGGATGCACCTCAAAATGGAAGACGGAAGCGTTGAGCTTGT
>JAZQHD010000168.1:0-3088 GCA_045540375.1 Ructibacterium sp.
AAAGATACAGCAATGGAGGCACCATCAATGGATGGTGCCTCCTTAGTTTTAGGCGTTTTCACCAAGCTTTCCTTCCGTCTGTTCCGCTTCTTGCATTGCTTTCCATTCTTGGAACTGCCGCTGGCCTTCCTCGGTTTCGTAATAGGCGATAATATCGGGAAGTATGCACCGGGCGATTGATTCAATGATGTGCTGCGGAATACCGGAATTGTTTACAGGTTTGCGTTTGCGGCTCACAAGTTTTGATCCCTCCGGGTAGTATTTAGTTTTCAAGGTGCAGTTTGGGTACGTGCGAAAGGGTGTTGGTCGATGGCAAACTTCCTTTCAAATTTTGATTATCAAATCACCGGATGTTTTATGCCCGTTCCACCCGGCGATTAACTTTACAAACAAAATGCAGACACCCGTCAAGAGCGTCTGCATCGAAGTTATTCTGTTGCGTTGTTATTATACCACCGATCAAAAATGCTGTCAATAGAACATGGAGCGTAGAAAAATAGGGGGTAAAAAGCTCCGTCCTAACAAGGTCTTTTCTCCCAAAAACGGATGTGGTAATAGTAGAATACCACCCCCTTCAAAAACGGGGTTCTATGCTTCTACATTGTAACGGTTTTGCCCCGAAAAAGCACTGCGGCACAACGACTTTTCCCTGTGATTTTGCAAGAGTAATACGATTCCTTGTCAAACCCAAAAAGTGGCTTTAAAAGCGTTACATTTTACAAAAGCGTCGAAAGGATGAAGGACTATTGCGGAGCAAAATAACCTACCAAGCTTCCCCTATGTAAGTGAGGTGGAGGTCTTCATGCACAATCCAAGCTCGTTCCTGCATTTGTACCCACAAACTGAAAAATGGTTCTATGACCACATATCCACAGACGCAAGAATCCCACAGCCAATCCTCCGGTGAGGAGAGGAAAGACCGTGGGCTTCTCTTTTTCATCAAGGATGGTACTCATTGTGGGTGCCATCCTTATTAATTCAACTAATGCGAATTTGCGGTAAATTTACGCTGCACTTTAATTCATATCAATAATCTCTTTAGCAAAATCAATCATTTCTTTTGGCAGTTGATCTGCTGCGTTTTCATCGGCATAGAAAGACTTATGGAGACAAAATACCGCGTGATTTTCCGCATCAATCCAAATGATCCGATGATGATAGGCAAAAACCTCGCTTCCATTATCTCTATCGTACTGCACATCCGTCACGATTTGCATCGTGATACCATTATATTCTTCTGTGTGATAGCTGCCAGGAAGTGCCTTTTCAAGAATTCGTGTTCCTGTTTCATCCAAAGAGAAAACATACTTGAACATTTCATTTTCTGTATTGCCAAAAGAAAGAGAGTACTTGTCATAGACAACAGAACTTTCCGAAAAACCGCTATCCGGTTCGTCTGAGTCGTATTCCCGCACGACATCTTCAACTCCATAATCAACCGCATACCAAGGATAGGCTGGGTTAGTAAGTGCATCTAAATATGTTGTACCTTCAGGGGCAACATACATAGTTGTGATATTGTAAAAAGGACTGTCATCCAAGGCTTCTGGAAAAATAACGCCAATATTTTCTCCGATTTTCTTTGCATCATCAACATCATTGGAGTATTTTGCCCACGCAGAATAGTTGACTTCGGTTGTGGCTGCCACTGCCGCACTACCCATTAGAAGAAAAGCACATGCCAGCATTGCTGCCACCATACGATATCTACGAATGCGGAAATTCTGATGATTTCTGTTGATCCTTGCCTTATTCTCTATATCACAAAAGCTGGTTTTAGGTGTCGGTAGAGATTGTGCTGCTTGGTAAAGCTTGCTCTCGATCATCGTTATACCTCCATTTCATCTCTTAATTTTTGGACTGCCCGCTCATATCGTTTTTTTGTTGCAGGGACGGATAAACCAACTATCTTGGCAATTTCTTTATGCGAAAAGTCACCAATGATTTTTAATGTTACGATTTCCTGCTCAATCATTGTGAGGGATGAGATCATCTCTACAAACTCCCAATGAGATGCCGGATTTGATATTGTTGGCGTATGTAGCTCGGAGTGCTTCTGCTGCCGCTTCAAAATATTGAAGCATTTATTTCGGGCAACTTTGTACAGCCATGCTTGCTCCTTTCCAGGTTCAAAACAAATACCATCATTCAGCAGTTGAACAAAAGTATCTTGTAACACATCTTCTGCCAGAAACTGATCGTGGGTAATGGAAAGTATGTAGCGATAGATCCCAGTCTTATATTTTTCATACAACTCATATATTCGATTGTTCAAAGGCGTGCACCTCCTTCTACTTATATAACAATTAAGGATCATAAAATGCGACATCGATGCAATAAGAAATTATAAAATATATAAGAATTTGAATCAATTATTAAAAGCCCAACCATGTGGTTGGGCTTTTAATAATTCTTTGCGTATATCGGTTCAGCCTATGTTTTTCCAAATATATAATTTTCTGAGTTTTTGCACATATGTCACAACACAGATACCGCCTGCCAGGCTTCGCCCATGCAAGCGAGATGGAGACCTTCGTGACCGGTGTTGCCCATGACATCCCGGAGATCCAGAAGCAGAGCCTTTCTCAGATAATCAAAGCCCTGTTCTTCGTATCCATTTTGCAGTGCAAACAGCGCATGGCTTGCAAAGCTGAGGGTGGAATCATGGAGACAGATGGGTTCGAAATCTCCCCATGCTTCATGTTTCTGCTTGGCTGTAAACAGATGGGGCATCCGGCTCATCAGAAGCAGAACATCTGCCTGCTTGATGACCCTGTACCGCTGAAGTCTGTCGAAGCAAACATGGTGATAGCTGGCACCGGCATCCAGTTTGATTTTCTCCATGTCCGCAGGTTCCAGAAGATGGAGCGTTTCATCCTGACGGAGTCTTCCGGTAGCGGGATCATGGGGCCACTTGATGGCTTTGCGAACCACTACCATATGGTCGATTTCTTCCTGTGTGATTCCGAGGGATCGATAAAGCTCCGGACGCTTCTTTTTAAGATCCGATGCGGCCTGAATCGCCAGATCCAGATTATGCTGCACCATTACATTGGTAAAGAGGTTATTGTTGGTGGTGCCGCAATAC
>JAZQHD010000169.1:0-4486 GCA_045540375.1 Ructibacterium sp.
CTTGGAGCATGAGCATGATTCTGTTGATGTCTTCGATGTCACGATAGATGGAGCGGCGTTCCGCAGAAATGCCGCAGCCCTCCAAATAGCCGATGATGTCAAGTCGGAGGCCAAGCGGGCTTAGGAAGACAAACTGGTAAGACAACTCCTTGGCTCACAGAACGACATGGCTACGATCCGACTTCTTGGAGCATGAGCATGATTCTGTTGATGTCTTCGATGTCACGATAGATGGAGCGGCGTTCCGCAGAAATGCCGCAGCCCTCCAAATAGCCGATGATGTCGTAAGCGGATTTGGTGTTGTTTTCGTCAGAGTATTTCATCAGGTACTCCAACACCACATAGGGCTTCAGCTTTTGGTTGGTCTGCTTGCCATGCTTGGCAATGATCTTTCCCTCCAAGCCTTTGTCGGCTTTTCGAGTTACTTTCTTGTAGACAATTTCATCAGCCATTTCCCGCTACCTCCACGTCTTATCTGATATATTCTAACATCTATTATAGAAAATTGCACTATTGAAATTAACATTTCAACTTCCTTTGACAATTTTCTCTTTTCATTGCTGTTTTTTATGGTATAATACTCGTAGATTATGCGAGTGGAGGTTCATTTATGGGAATCAATAGAGATAAGCCTGATTTATGGAAGCAAGACATTTGTCAGTCCGTAGACCTTTACAATTCTTGGTTTATGGAATTTGCACCTCGTGCGTTTAGAGAAACTCGCATTTCCACAGCTAGACAAGTCGAAAATGCTCTTGTACAAACAGGATATCTACTGAATATTTCTGTTGCAGTTTTACGAGAACATCCCGAAGTTCTTCCTATGCTTCGCATGTCCACTTGTCCACCAATCGCAAGAGATCGGTTGGTTGGATTGGCTGGCGTAAGAAAGAGTCTAGTTGAAAATATGGAGGACGAAGAAAACCCACGAGTTTCGCCTCGTTTAGACGAAACTGTACTGGTAGATCAGCTAAGCAAAATAGCGAGGACTATTTTGAGAATGGCTGATCCTGATATTTTTACTTGGCTCGAAGATCGCAGACAACCTAATGCTGAGGAAACTCAAAGAGCAGCAACTATCGTAGCAGATAGATTGTGTGGGGCTGTTGCCGATCCAATAATTAGAAACGCTCAGGAAAAGCGTCAGTTAGCAGCGATTGCAGCATATCTTCAAACTAGAGGCTATTCATTAGCAGACGAAGGTACGAAATACAATCAAATGGAACCTGGAACCTTCTCTTATCATACAAATGTCCCAGTGAAGGTTGCAGAAGGTGCAGAACAATATGTTAATATCCCTGTTGATGTTGTTATTATGCCTCTTGATGCTCCCGCAGGCACAATGCCAATTCTAATTGAAGCAAAATCTGCAGGCGATTTTACAAATGTCAACAAACGTCGAAAAGAAGAAGCTGCTAAGATGCAGCAATTACGCAATACATATGGGGCAAATGTAAGTTATAACCTTTTCTTGTGTGGTTATTTTGATTCAGGCTATTTAGGCTATGAAGCAGCGGAAGGTATTGACTGGATATGGGAACATCGAATATCCGATATGGATCAATTAGGAATCTAACAGCATTAGAATCAACTCGCGAAAAAATACAACATGAGATTGATTCACAAAAGACGCTCGCAGATCGGCGTCAATTAGGACAATTCTCAACGCCCAACAGTCTGGCAAGAGAAATTACATCATTTGGACTGCAACTACTGAATAGTAGTGAAATCCGTTTTTTAGAACCTGCAATTGGAACGGGATCATTCTATTCGGCGTTGCTCGCTGAAGTTGAAGAAAACGTAAAAGTTTCTGCCATTGGTTACGAAATTGATGAGCAGTTCTATAACGCTGCTTGTACAATATGGGGAGATAATATCAAATTATTCAATGCAGATTTCACCAAAAGCACTCCCATAGAAAAGGTTAATCTGTTAATTTGCAATCCTCCCTATGTACGACATCACTTCTTATCACCAGAAGAAAAGAAAAGGTTAGCCACGGCTGCTAGTAATGAAGTTAATGCTAACATTTCTATGCTTGCAGGTCTGTATTGTCATTTCATTCTACTTGCACACAAATGGTTAGAGCCAGGGGCAATTTGTGGTTGGTTAATTCCAAGCGAGTTTATGGATGTTAATTATGGTAATGCAATCAAGGACTACTTGCTCAACAATGTTCATCTTTTAAGGATTCATCGATATGATCCGATGGATTGTCAGTTTGAGGATGCCTTGGTTTCTTCTGCGGTTGTATGGTTCAAAAACGAAATCATCGAAGACGATTATGAGGTGGAGTTTAGCTTCGGTCAAACACATTTCTCTCCTTCGTCACAAAGAAATGTCAGGAAATCAGATTTGCTATCTGAACGCAAATGGACTAGATTCCCTCAATATGGTGTTCGTCAAGCAGAGAAGCCAAAAAACTTTTGTTTGGGTGATTACTTTGATGTAAAACGAGGACTTGCAACAGGAGATAATGATTTCTTCATTTTGACTAAATCTCAAATTGAAGAATACGGCTTAGATATGAGGTTCTTTACTCCGATATTGCCAAGTCCTAGAAAACTAAAATGCGATGAAGTAGTTTCTGATAAAAATGGTCTCCCTTGCATTGATCCTCAGCTTTTCTTACTTAACTGTACACTTAGTGAAAATGAAATTCAACAAAACTTCCCTGCCCTTTGGAATTACTTGCAACAGGGATTATCCTCTACCGCTACCAAGTATTTATGCAAAAACAGGAAAACATGGTACTGGCAAGAGCATCGAGATGTCACACCTTTTCTTTGTTCATATATGGGACGAGGTGACGATTTTTCCAAGCCCCCCTTTAGGTTCATCCTGAATCACTCAAATGCTGTTGCAACTAACTCGTATTTAATGCTATACCCTAAAGAATGGCTTGCCGAACAAATTCGTCAAAACCCAACCTTAAAAAACCAGATTTGGACTGCACTAAAGTCTATTACTAGCCTCGACTTAACACATGAAGGTCGAGTCTATGGTGGAGGGCTAAAGAAGATTGAACCTAAAGAACTTCGGCAAGTTAACTGTTCAGAACTATACACATTACTTAACTAAAAAAGAGGTCGGAAAGCCGACCTCTTTTCTATATATGTTTTACTTGTTTCGCCCTTATCAATGTACTCTTGCTAATCCCTGTCATGGTGGTGATCTGGCGGTAAGTCTTACCCTGAGCCAGGAGCGACAAAGCAAGATCGATCTGCTCAGGTTTGAACTTCTTCGGTCTGCCGTCCCTGAAGTTCGGGTCTTGCCTTGCCACTGCCTTTCCTGTCTGCGTGCGTTCAACAATCATTCCCCTTTCGTATTCGGCAAACGCAAGCATGACAGTCAGAATCAAATTACCTGTCAATGTGTTTTCTACAAGTCCCATATTCAAAATATGAACTCTGACACCTCTTTCAAACAACTCTCGAACAACCTGAACGCCCTCGATGGCAGTTCTGGCGAAGCGGTCAAGTTTACACACCACAAGCGTGTCCCCTTCCTGAAGGACTTCCAAGAGGCTCAGGAACTTCGGTCTGTCCATGGTCTTGCCTGTGAACGCCTCTTTCACAATCTTCTGGCAGCCGTACTTCTCAAGGGCGGCAACCTGATCCTCCAAACTGTTACCATCTCTGCCCTGAGTGGCAGTTGATACTCTTGCGTAGCCGTAAATCATGGCTTTTTCCTCCGTTTTTATGACACTAAGTTCTGACACCGATTTTCGGCTTTTGGTGCTGACTTTTGACACCATCGGAGGTCGGTGCCAGAACTTAAAAGTTATGGTTCTCTTACGCTGTTTTCAGCAGCACATCCATGACGATCAACGCTCCCATGCGGAAGCCCTCAATGAAGATGTCAGTGGACTCGATGTCCCCAGCCTTATCCTCTGCTTCCTGATACTGCGTGAACAGTTCCCAGTCTTCAGGGGATAGCTGCTCCTTCAGCTTGTCCTCCATACTTTCCACGAGTCTCCATGCCTCTTTGTATTCTTTCTTGGAATGGTATCTCCCCTCGCCGGGGGAGATATTTCCATACCAGAAGTCTTTCAAAAACTGCATCGTCATTCCCTCCTTATCCAACCAAAAGCAACTGTTCGTCGCAGTCCATACAAGCAATATTGACTACTCGTGTAGCTCTGACGCTCATACCGCAACAGGGACAAGCATACTTGCGGCTGCTGCTCTTGCGGGGTTCGATACCAGTTGCGCCCATGCCGTTGTGGGTTCCTGTTCCGGTGATCTGGAAGCCGCTGAACTCATTTCTGTTTATCAGAATATCAGTCAGGTCGTACTTCAGAATCACTTCCAGAAGGGAATCACTGGGGCTTGTGATCGTCCATCCGTATTTGGGGTGATGATCCACAATCAGCCCGTGTGCGGCGGCTGCATCCCGGAATTTGCGGTTGTGGTAGGTGTTGCCTCGGCTGCAATCCTGAACAAGTCGGAACGTAGCCATGTCGTTCTGTGGGCCAAGGAGTGGG
>JAZQHD010000170.1:0-4012 GCA_045540375.1 Ructibacterium sp.
AACATGACCCGGCTGATCTTCGATTTAAGCGAGGGCAGCGACAAGAAGCGGCTGAACACCGACCTCAAGGCACGAGTCTCCAAAGGCTACTCTACCGTATTCATCAGTACGGGAGAAAGTTCGCTGTTGGAAAAGTGTGACACGAAGCTGGAAGGTCTGGCTGTCCGGGTCATGGAAATAACCAGTTCTCTGACGAAGGATGCCGAGCACGCAAACCGCATCAAGGACGGCTGCTTCGCCAACTGCGGTTTCGCAGCCCCCAAACTCGCACAGTACATCATAAAGCAGGGTGGAGTTGACTTCGTGCTGCCCCTCTACAAGCAGAGAGTGGCCGAGCTTCGGGCACGATTCTCCAAAGGCCCCAGTATGGAGAGGTTCGTTGAAAAGTTCGCTGCCCTGTTCGTCACCACCGCTGAGATTGCATCCCAGGCATTGAAGCTACCCTTCGATATTGCAGGCCACCTGTCCTTCCTGGAGGAGTACGATCGGGATCATGGTGCCGAGAGAAATACCTCTGCGGCAAGCTACGATCTCATAATCCAGATCTGCCGCTCCCAGCAGCATAAATTCTATGTTTGCTACGATAAAAGTCTCCCCAGAACGAGACTCACAGGAACGGAACCATCCGCTCCTACACATGAGTGCTGGGGCCGGATCACGAACATGGCCAAGGAACATACCGATGGTCGCCTGATCGTGCAGGAGTTCGAAATCCGCAGGAACAACATGGAGGAGCTGCTCAAAAGCAACGGCTATACCAATAAATCCACCTGCGTTGCTGCGTGGCGCTCCCTGGGTGTTCTGAATGCCGAGGATGCAACACATCCCTGCCGTTCCAGAAAAATCGATCCGACTGCAGCAAAGGGAACCTCCGAGGATGTGTTCGTCCTTCGTGTGTTTGCTGACGATGCCGCTGCTGCTGAAATTCGGGCTGAGAAGAAAGCTGAGGAGCTGAAAGCGGCGAAGATCAAAAAAACGCTGCCCATGCGTATGGCGAAGCTCGACCTGGAAGTAAAGGAGGGCGATCAGAGTGCCTGAAATGCTCACCCCAAAGGATGTCGCCAAGATCCTAAAAGTTAGCTATGAATCAGCCCTGGGCTTCATTAAGTATTCTGGCATCGACTACATAAAGGTAGGCAACCAATACAGGGTGTCTGCTGAAAAACTGAAAGCCTTTCTCAACAAGAAGGGCCAGACCGTCACCGACCTAACCTGATGGGTGGCCCATAACGGGCCACCTTACAAACCAAAAACAAAGGAGAATTAAATCATGTCCAATCTAACTAGCAATACCAATGATACTACCACCATTCAGAAGTACACACTCCAGGATTTCTGCGAGCTAACCCAGCGTGGTTGTGCCCTAAAAGATTTTCCCTCTGCTCAGATCATCAACAGTCCCAGAGGCTGGGAAAAACTTGCCGATGCCTGGGAAGCGCTCGTTGATGAAGCTGATCTTGACATCATGAGAGATGTTTCCTATCGCATCAAATGGGGGATCGAACCTGTGGGGTCTTCTCCCATGTACATCAAACTGGTCAATGCTGTATGCGATGCTTTGCTCAGCGATGGTCCTGCCTATGATACATGGATCAAGCACGGCTACTGCTTAAGTACCATTCGTAAAACTGCAGAGGAATACAACTCCTGGAGAGCATCCGCTTACTCCCATTCACATTGGCATTGTGCGTATGTGAAATATCGAATGTACCTCCGCATCTATAACTATCGTAAAGGCCATATTACCAAGTGTAAGAGGTTTGCTTCCTCTATTCGATGGGATGAGAACCGAATTGTCAAGCTCCTTCCCAATGCAACACACTGGCCCGAGGAATATTGGCTGGATGAGAACAACATTCTCGATGAACTAGCCAAAGTATGCTCATACGACTACCGCAGAGATCTTTCCTCCTACCAGGATCTTCTAAGGCTGGCAGCCTGTCCGAAAAGAATGCCCACGAATAGAGATTGGTATATCGTTGAATGTGCTGCAAATGTCAAACAGCTGCCAACTCAATGGGTAAAAGCGATTTGGCCCACAAAAACTGATGCCATCATCACAAAGTTATTTTTGCTTGCAAAAGATATGGCCGAGGAGGTATTCAATGATCTAGGATGCAGTAGTGGCCATGCTCTATCCGATTTCCTCCCATATGTGAATTATGCTATACTCGCCCAAAGCTGGCTGCTGACCTATGTTAACGATTTGCTGGTCAATCAGAAGCTGCCAGCCGCAACTAGAAATCAGGTGAAGCAGGCAATCTTTGAGATTTATATGCGTAGCTAAAGTCGGTATCCAAGAGGGCCGTAAATTGGCCCCCAATAGATATATATTATCAAATAAACACATAGAAAGGAGTCCAATACAATGGCAACTGGACATATTAAACCCCGTAAGAATCTCGATGGCAGCACTAGCTACCAGCTCGTTGTCGAAGCCGATCGTGACCCCATCACCGGCAAGAGAAACCGCTACTACAAGACCGTTAAATGTGGCAAGCGGCAGGCTGAGGGCGAACTGCGTAAGATGATCGCTGAAATTGAAGGCGGCGGCATCTGCGCTCCCTCCGCAATGAGGCTGGGCGACTGGATGGATACCTGGCTGACCACCTATCTGCCCAACATCGAGGAGACGACCAGAGCTGGCTACCAGGAGAAGATCGAGAATTACATCAAGCCCAATCTGGGCCATCTTCCGCTGAAAGCACTCAGCCCCAAGGCCATCCAGGGATGGATCAATGATCTCATGAAAAAGGACCTGTCCCCCAAGACCATCCGCAATGCCTACAATAACCTCAACGCAGCTCTGAAAAAGGCCGTGATCCTCCAGATGATTGCCCGTAACCCCTGCGAGGGTACAGAACTGCCTAAGCTGCAAAAATACCAGGCCCAGGTCTACAATGTGGCGACCATCCAGCAGGCTCTGGCTGCGGCTGACAGCCTGAGCATCTACCTGATCATCCTGCTGGGAGCCTCTGTGGGGCTGCGCCGTGGTGAGATGGCGGCACTGCGCTGGGATGACATCGACTTTTCCGCAGAAAACCTGACGGTCACGCAGAACCGGGTCCACACCAAGAAGGCCGTGGTGGAGAAGTCTCCAAAGACCCAGGCCGGTAATCGAACCATCAGCATTGGTGAGGATGTGGCCAATGCCCTGCGTGAAGCCAAGGCTGCCTACGATGAAGCGGCCCAGAAACCTGGCTTCCAGGACTTAGGCTATGTACTCTGCAAGGAAAATGGCAAGCCCTTCCATCCCGACTCCATCACCCAGAAATGGGAACGCTTTGTCGAGAAACATCAGCTCCCCAAAATTCGTCTGCACGATCTTCGCCACAGCAATGCGACCGCTCTGATCGCAGCAGGAGTCAGTGCCAAGGTTGTCCAGCATCGTCTTGGCCACTCCGATGTGAGCATCACCCTCAATACCTACACCCATGTGCTTTCCGACATGGACGAGGATGCCGCCAGCAAGCTCAATCAGAGCCTGTTCTCCACAGCTATGCCCATCAGTCATCCTCCCGTCACCATCTAAACCACCCGAAGGTGCTGCTTCTGCGGCACCTTCTTTTTTGGCAATTTGGGCGACATTAGGACGGCAAGGACAAAACAGGAGCGCATCCAAGCCTCCAAATCAAGGCTGAATAGCCCGTTGACGGACGGGCATCTATCCAGGAAATCAGGAAGGGCTGATTCTGCCGATTCCTAGAGCTGCACAGGAAGCAGGGGAGGTGGGGAAGTTTCGGCAGAGGCCACCGTTTTCCCGTTGTTCCTCTTGGGATCAGCCAACGAAAAAATCCCCCGATGCGGCTCCCGTGATGGGAATTGCACCGGGGAGAGGGGAGTTTTGCTGGTCGTCGTCGGCAGGTCGTCGGTATGCCGACCGGCCACCGACCGAGGAATTGACCTGATTTTACCTTATGCCGTCCATTTGTCGCCCAAATAGATCAGACTAATTCCTTCTAAATCCCATTAAAAACGAATACTTCCAAAGGCCAAAAAGGGCAAAAAAAGA
>JAZQHD010000171.1:0-7134 GCA_045540375.1 Ructibacterium sp.
AACCCTGGTTCCGTTTGAAAACAAAGGATATGTTTTTACTGTTATAGATTCCAGTAAATACAATATATGTGCTTACGACGTTGCAGATGACACCCAAATACCTACAACCTGGGAAAGCGCTGTTGGCGGTTACTGGTATCAGGGAGGTACAAAAACCATTGCATGGGCAACGAGTGACAGCGTGACTACTCCATATGTCTGGTTAGCGTTAAAGAAGCTGGATGGGACGGCATTCACCGCCGAAGAACTGGCGAACGGCGCGGAAGCTGTATTCACTTATACATCATCTGAATGAGGTCCTATGTCCATATACAGCTTAAACAATCAGCTTCTAAGTGAAGCCTTCAGTATAACAGAAGAGATCAATACAGCTTATGATGTTTCAAACCAGATCGTCTTTTCTTCTCAGGAATTGCCTATACCTACCGGAAACCTGACCGCATCTCAGACAATACCACTTACGGATCTATACGAAGAGGGAAAAGGTTTCACCTGTACAGGCTTGGCATATGACGCAACGACCGACACCTTCCTTGTCGGCGATATCGGAATTTTGCTCCCGAACAGTGGAACGATACAGAGTCAAATCGTCCGCCTGTCTTCCGATTTTCAGACCGTGGAAGGCACGATCCCTGTTTATGGCTTCAGCGGTATGAGCGATGTCCAAGGCATCACAATCGACACATCCGATAACACGATTTGGTTCTGCTGTCCTTCAGCCGGAAAGATTTACCACACCAACGCGAACGGCGAAAACCTTGGGAGCATCAACGCAACAACTCCGACCGGAATAGCATATTCTGCCGAAACGGATTCCTTTTGGGTGTTGAATTACAATAACAAGATTCTGAGAATCAATAAAACCGGAATAACGATGGAATCTTATGATTTCGCATATTCCGAGCAGTTAGATCAGTGCTTCCTCGACGAGGGGCGCGGATATCTTTACATCGTGGCTGGCGCGAACTATACAGGGCGAAACAACGTTTATCTTTTCAACACGGAGACGCATGAGCAGAGCATCACTTGCACGGTCGATTCTTATTCCGTGGAAGGCATCTGGATCGGTTCCGACCGCATGGTGATAGTAAACGACGGCTATTACCACAGCGCAACGCTTCAGCAGAACGTGGCTAATATTTATCTGCTGGAATAGAAAGGGAAACATGAAAAACACTGTATACAACATCCTCAAGTGGCTCTGCACCATCGGCTTACACGCTATGGCGGCGCTTTATGTCGGGCTTGCCCAGCAATGGGGAGCAGAAGTTTTCCCGTATGCGGAACAGATCGCCGGAACGCTTGCGCTTATAGGAGCGTTCATCGGTGCGGTGATTGGCATCTCATCGAAGCAGTACTGGAACGAACACGAGATTGTGCCGAAAGGAGCAGAAGATGAAAACGGCGAATAAGTTAGTCCGCCAAGCCGAAAAATGGCTCGGACTCAACGAAGCGGACGGCTCTTTTAGGCAGATTATCGACCTGTACAATTCCGTTCAGCCTATTCCGAGAGGATATAAAGCGTCCTACACTTCCGAGTGGTGCGCAATCTTTGTGACCTGTCTCGGTTACAAAACTGGCATGACGGATCTGATCGGAGCGGAGTGTAGCGTCCCGAAATTTATGCAGATTTTCAAGGACAAGGGCATTTGGTTAGGCGCTAGCGTTACTCCCAAAGCCGGAGATATCGTCATTTATGACTGGGACTCCACCCGTGACGGCGACCATATCGGAATTATCGAATCGGTCAAAGGCAACGCTGTCACCGCCATCGAGGGCAACATGTCCGAGCGCGTCGGTCGGCGGTCGTACTCAATCGGCTGGTCTCGTGTCACTGGGTATGCCCGTCCGAAATACGACTCTGCTGATGCGGTGTTCCGTGTGTATAACCCGAATAACGGGGAGCACTTCTTCACTACCAGTGCGGTGGAAGTTGATCGGCTGGTCGATTTCGGATGGAACGATGAGGGTATTGCGTGGTACTCTCCCAGTACTGGAGACACCGTCTATCGGCTCTACAATCCCAATGTCGGCGATCATTTCTACACGGCTTCCGCTTCAGAGCGAGACTTACTCCGCTCGATCGGCTGGAAATCCGAGGGCATGGCATTCCGCGCGGGCGGCGATACTCCGGTGTATCGGTTATACAACCCCAACACAAAAGCGGGAGCGCATATGTACGCCGCCTCAGAGACCGAGAGGGATAATCTCGTAAAAGCGGGGTGGAATTATGAGGGAGTGGGATGGAAGGTGATCTCCAATGGGTGACCTTACAATCTCCATGGACGCGCTGCTAAAGGCAGCGGCAGCGATCACGGCTATTTACGGCGCGGCGGTGATTTTGGCTAAGCCGATAAAGAAGGTGGTCGATACGATCGGAAGACACGACAAGGAGATCCAGGATCTGCAGAAGGCAGTCGAAGAGAACTCCAAAGACAACAAGACGATAATGGCAGCGGTGCTTGCCATGGTCAACCACATGATTGACGGCAATGGCATTGAAGGCTTGAAGAAGGTCAGAGCTGACCTGCAGAAGGATTTGATTGATAACAAATAGACCGGGAGCGATCCCGGTCCTTTTTTTTGTACCCAAACGTACCGGAACGGACTGGAACGGACTGGAACGGACTGGAACGGAATGGAACGGACTGTATCTAAGTGTCCCTTTTGTCTCCAAACGTCCCTGTTAGACCGTTTTGGTTCGGATAAAATCGAATTGGTAGGATACGCGTAGGTGACAAAAATCGCATCAGAGAGGGGGATGCCTCCCCTCCGGTATATACTTGTCCGATATGTGCTTTCATTCAAAAATTGCATAAACATGACTTAGCCAAGTATCTTTTATGCAAGAAATTCGCAAATAAATTGGTATAAATTCGAGATAATTTAAATACGTAGGATACAAGTAGGTGACAAACCTCGCATCCAAGATAAAGCCCGGATTGCTCCGGGCTGTTTAGTTTTTCCTAGATTTCGTCATCAGGATCCATCAGCATCATCTCTCTGATGGCGTCTTTGACCAGAGCGCCGAAGGGACGACCGGAGCGCTCGATGTAGTCCAGCAGCTCTCTGTCGTGCTCCCGGTGGAAGGCGACCGATTTCATCACCTGATTCCGGTCCTTCCATTTCTTCTGCGCCTTGATCAAGGCTTCGGAGCGCTCCACCATTAGAGCGCCTCTGCCTCGGACGGCTCGTCCCAGTCACACATGCCGTCTTCCTCATCGGCATCCGGGTGGGTGATGTCCCAGTAAACACGAGAGGTCCTTCCGGTCTCTCTGTTGACTGCCTTGGCGGTGTATCTGTTGTCGCCGATCCAGAGCATGGAGCAGTGATAGGCATCCTCAGTCAGAGCGAAGCGTTCGCCGTTGACTTCAACTTCCTGGATCTTCGGCATGTCGATGTCTTCGTAGCGGATCTCATCGTCAACGACCGTGGCGGCGATCTGGAAGACCTCAGCATCCATGGTATCCTCGTCAGCGCCGTAGACCATGATATTGTACATGTCGTCCCGGTCAGCCTGGACAGCACCGATGTCCTTGACGGCGATGGTGGTGGTGTGGTTGAAACCGATGCTGGAGCGCTCGCTATTGACGGCGGAGACGATCTCGAGGATCTGAGCCTTGGTGAAGCAGTAGGTGATGTTCTCGGAAATTTCGATAGTGTAAGTCATGTTGTACCTCCTGGGGGTTGCCCCTTTCCTTTTACATCTTTATTATATCACTAATAGCGATATAGTCAATAGGTAAAATGCACTATTAGTGATATTTTTTAATTCAGCCTCGAAATCGCATCCCTCAGATTGTCGATGCTTTCATGCGTGTAGACATCATGCGTGAGTTTGATGTCTGTATGCCCGATAATGGCTTTGGTCGCTACGTCGTCAACGTGGGCATTATAGAGCAGTGTGGCGAACGTATGGCGCGTCTCGTGCGGTATATGATCCATGCCCAACTTATCCATCAACGCCGTGAACGATTCGGCGAAACGAGTTATCGAATATTTTCGACCGTTGTGCTCGAACAGATACCCGGACCGGGATCTCAGATACAGATCCTGGACTGCATCGTAGATCTGTCCGGCGATCGGGATGATCCGCACTCCGGCTGCGGTTTTTGACTGGCGGATCCTGATGAGGCGCTCCGTCATGTCGATGTCGCTCAGCTTCAGGTCGATGGCTTCGCCTCTGCGCATCCCGGTATAGATCATGATCAGCACCATCTTTGCCATGGCTTCGTTTGAGCGCCTCAGAGTCTCGATTTCCGAAGGAGAGAAAATCCTCCGTTCCCTCCGTTTTTCGTTGCTGACGGCGCTGAAATCAAGCGAGGCGGTCGGTTTTTCGCTGATATACCGCATCCGCATTGCATAATCAAACGCATGATTGGCAGCGTTAATGACGGCCTTGATGGCGCTCATCCGGTAGTCAACAGCGATCTGGTCGATCTGCTCCTGAAGCATCAGCGGAGTGATGCGGTCTATGCGGACGCGGTGCAGATCTTCCAGTTTTTTAAAAGCGTACTGGTACGATGATATGGTGTTCTTTTTAGCCGTTCTGGCGACCGTTTCCATTGCCTTGGTGAAACACTCGGCAAACGTGGGAATCGCGCGATCAGGGACTTCCACGAAGCCCTGGCAGTACTTGTAGAGCGCCGCCTCTGCTTCGGGCCGGGTCTTGAAATATCCGATGGCCTTGCGCTCCTGTCGGCGCTCCGATCCGGTGTCTGTCCAGACGGTGATGCGGGCGCAGAATGGTCGGCGGCGCTTGCCTTTGAGTTTCACCACGGATCCGTTGCCGTTAGCGCGTTTCATTATAATCGCCTCCTTCGAATGCTCTAAAAATTTCTGATGCGGTCTCGCTTGGATCGCATCCAACCGCTTTGCAAAATGCTCGGAACATCGGGAAGTCCATTCCGTTCTGACCGATCTCAATGTTGGAGATAGCGGTCTGACGAACTCCGACCTTCTTTGCTACATCCGTTTGGGTCATCTTTGCCTGTTTTCTTTTTTGACGCATAATTCGTCCGGCAATTATGTTGTAATTGTTCATCATCCACCTCCAACTTCATTATAAAATGGAGTCGCAAAAAATACCACAAAAAAAGGTAAAATACCTTGCAAAGGTCTAACAAAGCGTGTAAGATAGAAGCAGATACCACAAAAAATGGTATTCGGAAAGGAGGAAGAGATGCCCGAAAAGTTGAGCATGACACAGGTCCGCAAGATCCTGAACATTAATCAGGAAGAGTTTGGCAAACCTGCCGGACTCGACCAGAGACAGGTCAGCGCCCGTGAAAACAAGAAGGTGCCATGGAGATTTGATGAAGCTCTCATGATCTGCAAAGCCTTCGGGATCGATCCCGCGGATTTATCCTGGGAGCCGTAATCCTTTTTTATGGCTACGGATACCACAAAAACTGGTAAAGTCACCATCAAAGAAATGGCAGCGCGCCTCGGGACAACCCCGGTCATGGTCCGGTATCTGATCGACACCGGACAAATCCCCGGCATGGTCAAACCAAATCCCAAGCGCAAAACCTACTTAATCCCCAGAGAGATCTTCGAGCGCTGGATCTCCCAAGCGAAGTAAGCACTCATTCCTGTCGGCATAACTGTCAGTCATGGTCAGGGCGTCCTTTTTCGGCTAGTTTCATGCGCCCTGGGATCCCTTCGGGACTAGGGATCCGAAAGTTCCCCTTTCGTCTTGGCATAGACAGCTCTTACCTCCTTTCTTATGGCTCTTCTGCTCATGTTGTACCGCCATAAAGCAGATGACAAATCCATGGCTGACGGCTATGTCGGCAGGAAACAAATCGGAGGACAAATGCGAACAAAGAAACAGATCGAAGCGTGGCTGCGCTCTGACGATCCCTGGACCGATCAGAAGCGCGAGGGAGCCGTGGTAGTTGATTACTACTACGGCTTCAGGAACAGAGTCATGCGGGTACGAATCCTCAGGAAGACTACCCGGTACAACCCCGAGACCCATCAGATCGATGAGCTGGATGAGGCTGAGTATAACCGCCCGGTCTACTACGTCATCAACGAGAAGGGGTGGGTCATCGAAGATACGGCTGTCAAAGCCATGGTCGACAAGGTCTATGAGATTGAACGAATGGAAAGGAGGTAATGATGGAGAACAAGATGGAGATCCTGGATCTGCTTCTGCCGCTACTTCAGGCAACTCGCAGATTCTACGATCTGCAGGATCTGATCTATGCGAAACAGGACGATGACTACACCGAACTGGTCACCGCAGTCTTCCCGGGAGGGAAGGTCGTCTGCAACGTGACCGCTGACTCCGGGATCGCAATGATCAGGGACATCATCAGACAGTTGGAATACAACGCATAAAAAAGGCGGCATTGCCGTGCCGCCCAACTCGGAGGTGAATAAGATCGAACTCTCTCATTCATCTCCATTCTAACATTCAGAAAGGAGATAAAACAAATGTTATTACTGGATGTTTTAACAATCCTGCTGCGGATCTTCTCGATCCTGGCGTGCCCGATCATGGGCTACTTAGCCGTGCGTGAGTACATCACAGCGGTTAAGGTTCTGCTGACCAGGGAGGAACGGTGAGAGCCATGCTTAAATCCGAAAAAGGCAGGATCGAGATCGAAGCCGATGAAATCGGCGAACTCCGCGCGGATCTGGCAGTCCTGATCTTCGGAATCCTCGACTCTTACTGCAAAGATGACGAGGATGCCCGGATCGTGATTGGCGGAATTATGGAGGCGCTCTCTGTCAGCGATAAAGCCTGCTCTGTGATGGACATCGAATACAATACCGAGAACGACCACTTCAAAAATCCACATAAGGAGGAAATGTCATGAAGTTCGCAATCGTAAGAACACACGTCCCGGATATCCAAAAGGCTATCGAAACCAACCGCGAATCCCGCATCGGCGGCTCCGATGCTGGAACGATCCTGGGACTCAATCCTTGGAAGTCAGCCTACACGTTATGGGCTGAGAAATGCGGACTGATCGAACCGTGGAAACCGAGCCAGGACAACGAGAGAATCCGCCTCGGTCATGATCTGGAAGGCTATGCAGCCAAACGCTGGATGGAGTTCACTGGCAAGAAATGCGTCAACGACAACAGCGAGTACAGTCTTTCGGAATATCCCTACATGGT
>JAZQHD010000172.1:0-13426 GCA_045540375.1 Ructibacterium sp.
TTTGCAACGGAGGTGGAACTGATTCCTGCTATTGCCTTCAAATCACTTTTTTTCATATTTTTATCGATTAACATCTTCCAGAGTTTGTTGTAACTGAAACGCATTTCTGCAAGCCTCCTTAACCATATAGGGTAATCCAACATATATTATAGCACACGCTTATGAACAATTCCACACTTTTTCGGAAAAAATATCCGTGTTCGCAAATTTTCTATCTTTGGCGAGGGCTTTTGCGTATGCGATGACAAACTTGTGCATTTGGGGTAAAGAAAAACGGCAAAAGCCTCAATCTGCTTCTGCCGTTATTTCGAGGACTTTATTCTGTTGCTTTGCGGGTGGATCTGAAGTCTTTGAGAAGGCTGTTCAGAACAAGGCCCGCTCTCAGTCGCTTTTGATATTCCGCTGTCATTGTCGCGTCGCCCGTGTCGATATAGTCGTATTCTGTGGAGGCAGCAACAGCAGTCTTTACGGTCTCCTGGTTCGCCTCAATCCAGCTTTCAAAGGCAAGCCTCTCTTCATTGGATTCATATACCAAGACTACGCGGTATAACCGGCGCATTGCGTAGCTGGCATCTCCGTTATTACGGTCGTACATGAACGAGAGAACCTGGGACAACCGAGTTCCTGCTATGTAGTATTTATAGCAATACTCAAAGTTCATGCCATACTCATCGTGGCACAGATAACCCCATTCCGGCACAGGAATACGCACTGCTGCCGAATCCAGTTCTGCGATCTCATACGACTCTAACGTAGTTCCGTGGCATTTGATGCGGAGTATCCCATGACATGACCGTTCATTGGTCATTGCATAGCTGTAGAATTCATGCCAGTTCGGTTCTTCATCGTCATATTCGATCTCAATTGTGTATTCCGGGCGATATATGTTATACAGGGCGTCGCCGTTATCCTTCCATTCCAGGCGGTTTTTCATTCGATCATAAATGAATTCCAACGGTGTCTTTGTAAGACCGAGCCGTTTCTTCCACAACTGCTCAATGTCTGTAATGTCGGCACAGCCCCTATCTGGCGTATTTTTGTCGCCGATTCTCATATAGATGCTGTTTTGCATCATAGCGCCGTAGGGCTTCTTCAGATAGATGGGGGTCTGCTCACAGTTTTCGATGATCAGCACATCCAGGTCAACGCCCTCATATTTGACGGTCTCAACTGAAATGTGGGGATATATATCACCGGCGAAGTGCAGATGCGAAATCGCATCAATGATATCCGCTTGCTTCCGTCTGTCCTTCGCCATGCCTTTGAGTTCCAGGTCATTGGAAACACCGAATATCAGATAGCACTTCTCATCGTGGACGGTATTCGCAAAGCAGACGATGTCCTTGAGCAGATCGGCAATATCCTCGTGCCATTCCTGCTTGAAATCCCAACATTCGCCCTCTTTGCCTTGGGACAGAAAAAACTCAATTATCTGTGACAGTTGATAGTATTGAAACATAGCCATCACGCAGCCCTCCTTTCTACGAACCACCGACCGATGTTATTGCCTGTCAGATTTGTGCTTCGCTCAAAAAAGAGGTAGCTTTGCTGCCCTTTGATAATCACCGTATATCGGTCACCCTGACCTCCGGCTTTCATGGCAGCCGCTTGCCGTATATCTGTTATTTTATCAATGGTGTACTTTTCTCCGTCCTCCCAAGTGATAACCCTGGGGAGCATTGTGCCGTCCTCGGCAAAATCGGCATTGACGGTCACATACACCTTTATGGGTTTTGGTGCAGTGTTCATATCGTACCTCTCATTAGGAATAGTCAGTGTCATCCGGGATGTCGATATCCCGCAGGAAATTGCTCCGTGCGCTGATGGGCGGCTCGATCAGCTTATAGCCTTTCCACTTCATCAGACGGAACTTGAAATCCAGCAGTTCTGCCGGAACATACAGCGCGGATGCTGCGGAGAAAAAGGTGGTATCTCGGTTCAGAACATCAAACACCTTTTCATCAGAAAGAAGGTATTCTGCTGCGAACAGATTTGCCTCCTTCTCCATAATGGAGTTCTGGTCGAACAGTGCGACCTCGTGGAAGGCGTGAATACCACTTCTGCGGTGGAACATTGCGTGGCAGATTTCGTGCGCCACGATGATCCGCTGAATGATCTCCGGCAGATCGCTGTTAATTGTTATAGTGCGGATACGCTTGCTTTCCAGGAAAAAGCCCTTCACTGCATCGGGGTCTTTGCCCATCGGCTGGAATATCAGCTTAATGCCCATTGCTCGGCACAAGCGAAAAGGGTCGCTCTCGTCATATTTCCGCTTGACCATTGCGACCGCATCGCATATTTCTGCGTAGGTCAACTTTCACCCCTCCTTTGCAGGGATATGAAATCCATTTTAAATTTTAGCAGAATATGTGTCCTATTAAACGGACTTATTCTTGCGACCGAACTTCTTCTTCGATTCTTCCTTACAGGTGATATAGGCTTTCATAACCGCTTCAAAGAAGGCATCCTTCTGTTCCTGGGACAGTTCACCGCCCGCAAACAGAGCTGCATTATCTCGCAGCAGTTCCTCCATATCACGGACACCCTTTGCACCGTACATTTCACGAGCCTGCTCGATGTAGTCGTCCTTCTCAATTTCATCCAGAGGATCGGTGCAGGAATCATCAGAAAGGAACTTCACAGACACCTTGAGCGCACGAGCCAGTTTCTCAATGGTGGAACGGCGAGCCTTTGCACCACCGGACTCGTAAGATGCGATGGTTCTCTGGGAAACACCGACCAATTCAGCAAGTTCTACCTGGGTCAGCTGGGCCACTTCACGGGACCGCTTAATCTTATCGGAAAAAGTCATATTGATCTCCTCCATAAAAATTTACAACTCGTAACTTCATCAACTTCATAGAAGATATTGACAAACTTCATTTCGACGTGTATTATGTGTTATGAAGTTTATGAAGTTATGGCTTCATTATACACGCCGCAACTTCATCTTGTCAATAGGTTTTATGAAGTTTTTTGTGAAAATGAGGTGATTTTTGATGGAGAGAGCCATATTGCACAGTGATCTGAACAGTTTCTATGCCTCTGTAGAGATGATGCTTGACCCCAGCCTGCGTGGAAAGGCTGTAGCCGTATGTGGCAGTACCGAAGACCGCCACGGCATTGTTCTGGCAAAATCAGACCTGGCAAAGAAAGCCGGAGTAAAGACCGGCATGGTGAATTGGGAGGCTCGGCAGCTATGTAAAGACTTAATCGTTGTACCGCCCCAGTACGACCAGTATCTTAAATACTCCAAGCTGACCCAGGCAATCTATCAAAGATACACCGATCTCATTGAACCTTTCGGCATGGATGAATGTTGGCTTGATGTGACTGGCAGCCAAAGAATTTTGGGTGATGGGATGACCATTGCCGAACAGATCCGGCAGTCAGTCCGCGAGGAATTAGGACTCACCGTCAGCATTGGTGTTTCCTATAATAAAATCTTCGCCAAGCTGGGCAGTGATATGAAAAAGCCGGATGCGATCACAGAGATCCGCTTGGATACCTTCCAAGAGAAGGTGTGGCCTCTGCATTGCAGTGAAATGATATACTGCGGCCGAGCGACTACAGCCAAGCTGGCGAAGTATGGCATCCATACCATCGGTGATGTGGCACATACCGACCCTGAATTTCTCCGCAGACTGTTAGGTGTAAACGGTGTAGCCCTCTGGCGCTACGCAAATGGCACAGACCAGTCAAGGGTCATGCACCGTGATTTCGTTTCCCCGGTCAAATCCGTGGGTCATGGTATAACCTGCGTTGCTGATCTGGAAAACGAGGAAGAAGTATGGAAGGTCATTCTGGCTCTGTGCCAGGATGTCGGTCATCGGCTTAGACTTCATGAACTTTCAGCCCGTGGCGTTCAAATCGCTGTCCGTGGCAACGACCTGCTCGGCTCACAGTTCCAGTGCAAGCTGCCGTTCAAAACCCAACTCCCCTCGGAGATTGGCGCAGCCGCATTTCGGCTGTTCCAGGAAAGATACCGTTGGGGCAGCAAGGTCCGGGCGGTAACAGTCCGAGCCATTGACCTCGTTCCCCAGAATGAGCCGGACCAGCTTTCCTTGTTCGTGGACACAGCAAAAATTGCCCGCCGTGAGAAGTTGGAGGATATGGTGGAAGAACTCCGCTCCCGTTTCGGAAAACACGCCATAACCTACGGCATCCTTCTGGGAGACCTTAAGATGCCCGATGACGGTCGGCACAGCGTAAAAATGCCTGGGATGATGTATCAGTGACCTGTTATCAATCAATAAAAGTTCGTAGCACTTGTTGCATAGTTACAGGTTGCAAGGTATACTGTTATCAATAGTTGAGATTGAACATCTATTGTTTACATCTCCACAAACGAAATGGCAAATAACTATTGATAACAAGAGGTACGATTATGAATATTGATTTTGGTCTTTCCGTAACATTTGATGGCAAATCCTATACCCTCATGGAGGCCGACCATATCCAAGAATATCCGATTGGTGGTCTTATCTGCGAATATTGCCGGCTTGCTCCTACTGAAGTAAAGGATGTAATCCTGAAATGCCAGGGGCTGGATGAGCCAGTAAATGTAGATACTGTGACCCATGTTGTACTTGAGTTCCACAAAAAGCTGCTTGAGACTTTCCCGCCTGTGTGCGCTGTGATGGTTTCCTTGGAATTTCAGAATGCGGCGCAGGACTGGATGAAAGCAATCCGCGAGGATTGCGTGGAAAAGTTCACTGCCGATTATTTCAGCAGAAAAGAGAACGATCAAATCCAGGCGTTCATTCTTGCAGACACTCCGTATTCTGAATTTGGGTGTAGCACGATTCTTCAGATGATGCTTTCCTGCTATTATTCCTTTGCAACCGTCTATGTTAACACAAAGTATATGTTTAACCATATCCTCGGTAAGGACGGAGAATCCGAACAGAGGGATAAAGTGCTGAAAGCCTATAATGATTTCTATGGTGATCTCATGGATATGCAGCACATTGATTTCCGCATCTTGGCAACCGTCGAAAAGGGACTGGAGTCTCTCTATACCATAAAATCTTCCCTGTCCTTGCTACTGTTTGAGATGGCACACGCCACCCGAATTGATCAGCGGTTTACTGTATGCCCGAACTGCGGGAATATCTTTGTGCCGGAAGGCAGAAGTGACATTGTGTACTGCACGTACCCATCACCCCAAAATAAGGAGAAATCCTGCCGCGAAGTTGGAGCCCAGGTTGCCCGTGCAAATAAGGAAAAAAACGATGTCGTAACTGGCGCATACAGAAAAGCGTATATGCGATATAAAATGATGACCAAGCGGCATCCATATGACAAGGATAAGGCTCAGAAATTCGAGGCGCTCACAGATGGGATGAAGGAATGGCGGATCAAACTGGCAGAAGGCACAGGTACTACCGAGGATTTTCTGGACTGGCTCTCCCAGTTCTGATTTCTTCAAGTTGTCTGTTCATATTTGTTTTACATTTCAAGTCTATACTATATACTTGACATATAGGTAAAGTCTGTGTATAATATAGACATACCAGTAAAGGAGCGTGATTGTATGAGTGCAGAGTTCAACAAGCAGCTCATGCTTGATAATATTTCATTTATGCTGAGAGAGTTCGGCAAAAAAATTGGAGAGTTGGAGGCAGAAGCTGGTGTCAGCCCCGGCTACATCTCCCGAACCAGTAAGGATGACAAGGCCAAGCCGGGTATCGATTTTATCGTGAAGGTAGCCGAAGCGCTCAACACAAGCGTGGACACCCTTCTGAACATTGACCTGTCTGGTCTTACCCCTACAGAGCGGTACCTCATTTCCTTCCTGGAAAAGCTGAAGAGGGATACTGCCGAGGACAAGCTGGAATGGATCAGATCTTCCGCAGACAGCCTAAACCGAATGGAATGTGACATCAATGGCTACGTAGATCATCCCTTGTTCAGCTATGAAAAGTTCCTCGAAGAGGGTGAGGGCGACTATCCCGATGAGGTGGAGCGTGTGGTTTTCACATCCCACGCCTTCGACGTTCACACCTATATTACAGGCGACTGTTTCAGTCTGCGCCTGAAAAACGGTGCAATCCTATATCTTATGGATTTCAGTAAGAGCGTCTTCCGCACCAACGACCCCGATGCCTACGCCAGAGAAATTTGGATGTACAAGCCCCAGGTCGGTGCCCAGTATATGTGCAGCAACCGAGACAATTCTCCGCTGGCTGCACTTGTAGATGACCTTTACGCTGTAGTTAAGGAATTCTCCAAGCATCCCAAAATCAAGAGAGGCCTGCAGGAAGCTATCGATGCCTTCATGCGTGACGATCTTGAGGACGATGATGACGGAGAACTCCCATTCTAAGGAGGGCTTGCGAATGACAGATAAAAAGCCCAAGACCTCCAAGATGGTATACACCCCTCAGTGTCACATCCCCATTGGCGAAGCAATTCTTACCGAGAGTGGAGAATACGCTCTGCGGATCAAAAAGCCCAAAAGCCAAGAAGTTGAGGTCATATCCATCGGGAAGCTGATGACCCAGGTGGCTCAAGCAGCCCAGTCCACCACATAAGCAGTGGTCCCAAGCGAGGGCCACGCTTCTCAATAACAACCGCTCAATACGAGCCGAACCAAAAGAGTTCAGGCCGGCACGAGCATTCCACAGGCAAATTGTAGCCTGGAATGTTTTGTGCCGGCCTGTTTTTATTTTTCGGGCAGCTGTTCCAGATAACCATTAAGGATCATCTGGAAGGCCTCTTCGGGGATCTGCTTCTCTCTATACAGCTTAATCATCGGAATGAGGTTTTTTAGAATTTCATTGACCTGCTTAAACCTGGACTCATTTCCGCACCAGCAGTACTCCGTGTCGAGTTCTTCGTATTCTGGCTCACAGAAGGCAAAATCGCTGACACGGTAATAGTCCGGTAGATATAAGGCAGGATATTCAATTGTTTTATCGACCCGCCGACAATCAAAACCACCGTGTTCGTTTGTAAAGCGGTCGTATATCAATTCTTCGATGCTGATGTTTTCCACACGTACTCTGCCTTCGCAGAGGAGTCTGACGAAAAAGGATAACACAGCACGGGGACCGATTGTGACTTCCGAAGGTGCGGTGTTACCTACTAACGCATCGATGGACACGCCGAAGTGTTGGGAAATGCGGTACAGCTGCTCAAGGGTGAACTGTTTCTTCTCTTCTGGGTTCAGGGCCTTGCTGAAATTACCTTGGCTCATTTCGGCGATTGCCGCCAGTTCGCTCTGCGTGAGGTCATGTTTCTTCAAAAGCGCTCGGATATTCTCCTGGAGCAACTCGAAATTCAGTTCTGACATATTTATATTCCTTTCCGATATATTCTTTCGGTTTTGATATGAAATTGCAGGATTTGAATATATCTTACCACATAAAGTACAATTTTGGTAGTACCTACCGAGAATTGTCGAAAGAAAACGGAGGTGATGCTTATAAGAACCGAAGGAAGGAGGAGCGTCAATGGAGCCCGTAAAGAACCTAAATGACAAGCGGGTCTGCGACATCAGTCATGACCGCAAGGTCGTGGAGATCGTCCAGAAGGGCTGTCTCACTCGAATTACAGCCAACCCAGACGGAACACTCAAGGTCGAGAACGTTCCGTTACCCAAAGCAGCGTAAGTAAATAAACCAGGTAATCCGCCAGAACGCAAGACGGCAGTGCGGGATCTACTTTCTCCCCTATGGGAGAGGTGGGTCTCACCCTGCCGTCTTTTTCTGTTTTAGCGGACTTGGCGGCTCTGGACGGATTGCAAAATCTGAAAGGAGCCAAATAAATGAAAACCAATGACAACCAGTACTACATCTATCTCCGCGCCACCAAGCAGCGCATTCCCTGCACCAAGGAGCAGTTCGACGACTACTACCGTGATATCAACGCCTACCGCCGCACTCAGCAGAACCACGGGCGCTGCGTCTGCCCGCCATCCAAGCGCCTGTCCTGCGACATGGACTGCTACAGCTGTCCCTATCACACCCCCGGCGATATGAGTTCCCTGGACTCCGGTCTCAAGGACGTTGACGGTGACGAGATGAACTGGCTCGACCATCTGCAGGAAGAAATGCCGGATCTGCAGGTCCCGTCTCCCGCCGACTATGTCTCTGATGCCCTTTATATGCGACAGATCCTCGACCGCCTGTGCGAGATCATGCCCCAGGCCATTGAAATCGGCAGACTCCGTGAACAGGGCTTGAGTGATACCGCCATTGCCGGGGAGATCGGCATCCCCCGTAAGACCTTCACCGACCGCCTAAAAAAGGCAATGGGAATCCTGCAAAAAGAGTTCCCGGAATTTTTCTAAAAAACTTTTCTGTTTTTCCGCCAGAACGCATCTCCCGTTTCCATTAGGCGGTGTAAGGAGCAACACCGACACCGCTCCTTCCGGGAGGTGAAACAGAATGTACGAGTCCGAAACTCAGGCGATGACCCCCGAAGAGGAACTGGTTGATATCCTCCTCGACTTCATCATCGTCGCAGCAAACCTGGCAAAGAAAATCAACCACGCCGTGAAGGAAAAGCAAATCAAGGAAGGAGGCAACGGAAATGGGCAAATTCAGCGAACTGGAACTGGCAATCAAAGACCTGCGCACTGCCGCAGCCACTATTAACGATGTGGCAAACACCCTGGCGGAGATGTTCAGCGGAGACCCCCATACGGGGGGTGTAGCCGAACCCGACACTCCCACCAAACCTGCACTGACCCTGGAACAGGTTAGAGCCGTTCTCGCAGACAAGTCCCGCAAGGGCTTTACTGCTCAGATCCGTTCCATCCTTCAGAAGTACGGTGCGGCGAAGCTGTCCGGCATCGACCCTGCCAACTACGAAGCTCTGCTGGCAGAGGTGGAGGTGCTTGGCAATGGCTAAACACGCAGTCCTTTCGGCATCGTCCTCGGAGCGTTGGCTCAATTGCCCGCCCTCCGCTCGGCTTTGCGAAGCCTACGAGGATAAAGACAGTGACTACGCTGCCGAGGGTACCGATGCCCACACCCTCTGTGAGTTCCGCCTGAAACGGGCGCTTGGCATCCCCGTGGATGACCCCATTGAAAACCTCTCCTGGTACAACGAGGAGATGGAAGAATGCGCCCAAGGCTATGCCGCCTATGTGGTGGAACTTCTGGAAACCGCAAAGCAGACCTGCACTGACCCTGTGGTCATGATTGAACAGCGGGTGAACTTCTCCCGTTGGGTCAAGGAAGGCTTCGGTACGGCAGACTGCATCGTGATCGCAGACGGCATCATGAACATTTGCGATTACAAGCACGGCAAAGGGGTCGAGGTCAGCGCCGTGGGCAATCCCCAGATGCGCCTTTACGCTTTGGGTGCCCTGGAAATCTTCGATGACATCTACGACATTGAAGAAATCCGCATGACTATCTATCAGCCCCGCAAAGGCAATATCAGCGTTGACAGTATGGCGAAAACAGATCTGCTCCGTTGGGCGGACACCGAACTGTACGAAAAAGCCGAAATGGCCTACGCAGGCCAGGGTGACTTCCGCTGTGGTGAGTGGTGCCGTTTCTGCAAGGCAAAGGCAGAATGCAGAGAACGCGCCGAGGCCAATATGGAACTTGCCCGATACGACTTCCAGGCACCGGCTCTTCTGGATGACTCCGAGATTGCCGAAATCCTCGGCAAGGTCGATGCCCTCACCGCCTGGGCATCCGATGTGAAGGAGTTCGCCCTTCAGCAAGCCATCAGCGGTAAGGAATGGGCCGGTTGGAAATTGGTCGAGGGTCGTTCAAACCGAAAGTACACCAGTGATACCGCCGTTGCCGCTGCTGTTGAAAGCATAGGGCTTGACCCCTATGAGCGCAAAGTCCTCGGTGTCACCGCCATGCAGAAACTGCTCGGCAAATCCCGCTTTGAGGAGCTTCTCGCACCTTACATTGAAAAGCCGCAAGGCAAACCCACGCTCGTACCGGAGAGCGATAAACGTCCGGCAATGAATACAGCCAAAAATGATTTTATGGAGGAATTTTAATATGTCTACTACCGCAAACAAGGTCACCAATCCCATGAAGGTTATCACCGGCCCCGATACCCGTTGGTCCTACGCCAATGTCTGGGAGCCCAAGTCCATCAACGGCGGCACGCCCAAGTACAGCGTCAGCCTCATCATTCCCAAGTCCGACACCAAGACGGTCGCCAAGATCAAGGCGGCTATCGAGGCAGCTTACCAGGAGGGTCAGGCCAAGCTGAAGGGCAACGGTCGCACCGTACCTCCTCTCGCGGCCATCAAGACCCCTCTGAGGGATGGTGACATTGAGAGACCCGACGACCCCGCCTACGCCAACGCATACTTCATCAACGCAAACTCTCCCACGGCACCCGGCATCGTGGACGCTGACCGCAACCCCGTACTGACCCGCTCCGAGGTTTACTCCGGTGTTTACGGCCGTGCCAGCATCAACCTGTACGCTTTTAACTCTAACGGCAACAAGGGTATCGCCTGCGGTCTGAACAATCTGCAGCTGATCCGTGCCGGTGAGCCTCTTGGCGGCAAGGCAAGTGCTGAGTCCGACTTCGCAACGGACGATGAGGAAGATTTCCTCGGCTAATATTCTCACCCAGGGGTGGCGGAGCAATCTGCCACCCCATTTGGGTTATGCAAAGGAGCGGTAATGTATGAAAACACTCTCAATCGATATTGAAACCTACAGCGATCAGAACCTTGCCAAGTGTGGCGTGTACCGCTACGTCGAGTCTCCCGTATTTGAAATTCTGCTGTTCTCTTACAGCATTGACGGCGCTCCCGTTCAGATCGTTGACCTTGCCTGCGGTGAAACCATCCCTGCGGATGTGGTTGCCGCCCTCACTGATGACTCCGTCATCAAATGGGCTTTTAACGCCACCTTTGAACGCATCTGCCTGTCCCGCCACCTGGGGTATCCCACCGGAGATTACCTTGAGCCGGACTCTTGGCGATGCTCCATGATTTGGGCGGCCACGATGGGTCTGCCTCTTTCCCTTGAGGGTGTCGGTGCCGTGCTTGGGCTTGAAAAGCAGAAGCTGACCGAGGGCAAGGAACTCATCAAGTATTTCTGCCAGCCCTGTGCACCTACAAAAACCAACGGTCAACGCACCCGCAACCTTCCGGCTCACGCTCCAGAGAAGTGGCTGGCATTCAAAAAATATAACATCCGTGACGTTGAGACAGAGATGTCTATTCAGACCCGCCTTGCCAAATACCCAGTACCGGACAGCGTGTGGGATGAATACCACCTCGACCAGGAAATAAACGACCGTGGTGTCGCCCTGGATATGGAACTGGTGCGGCAGGCCATTCAGATGGACGGAAGATCTCGCACCGAGCTAACCCTGGCAATGAAGGAACTGACCGCCTTGGAGAACCCAAACTCTGTGCAGCAGATGAAGGAATGGCTGTCCCTCAACGGTATGGAAACAGACACCCTTGGCAAGAAGGCTGTGGCTGAAATGCTCAAGACAGCCCCGCCGCAGTTGCAGACCGTTCTCACACTCCGGCAGCAGCTTGCCAAGTCCTCGGTGAAGAAGTACCAGGCAATGGAGACGGCGGTCTGCGCCGATGGCCGTGCCAGAGGGATGTTCCAGTTCTATGGTGCCAACCGCACCGGACGATGGGCAGGCCGGATTATTCAGATGCAGAATCTGCCACAGAACCACTTGGTGGATCTGGCTGAAGCACGTGGTCTCGTTCATAACGGTGATTTCAACGCTGTGGAGATGCTTTACGAAGATGTACCGGATACGCTATCCCAGCTGATCCGCACCGCATTCGTTCCCCAGGATGACCGAAAATTCATCGTGGCTGACTTCTCTGCGATTGAAGCCCGTGTCATTGCCTGGATTGCCGGAGAGGAATGGCGTCAGAAGGTCTTTGCGGAGGGCAAGGACATCTACTGTGCCTCTGCCAGTCAGATGTTCGGTGTTCCCGTAGAAAAGCATGGTGTCAACGGTCACCTCCGGCAGAAAGGAAAAATCGCAGAACTGGCTCTTGGCTACGGGGGCTCCGTTGGTGCCCTGAAAGCTATGGGTGCTTTGGAGATGGGGCTTGCCGAAGAAGAACTTCAGTCTCTGGTGCAAGCGTGGCGGGATGCCAACCCCAATATCACCAAGCTGTGGTGGGACGTTGACCGTGCTGCTATGGATGCGGTGCGGTACAGATACGAAACGGAAACCCACGGCATCACTTTTACCTACAAAAGCGGGATGCTGTTCATCACGCTGCCATCCGGCAGACGGCTTGCCTATGTAAAGCCGAAAATCGGCGAAAACCAGTTCGGCGGCGACTGCATTACCTATGAAGGAGTCGGCGGAACAAAGAAATGGGAACGGCTGAACAGTTATGGGCCCAAATTTGTGGAGAACATCGTCCAGGCCACCGCCCGCGATCTGCTCTGCTACTCCATGCAGACCCTCCGCTGCTGTTCCATCGTGATGCATATCCACGATGAAGTGGTCATCGAGGCTGACCGGCGGATGTCCCTACAGGCAGTCTGCGATCAGATGGGGCGTGTTCCTGCCTGGGCAGACGGTCTGCAACTCCGCGCCGATGGCTACGAAACAGATTTTTATAAAAAAGATTGATTCTTTCCGCCAAAACGGGTCTTTGCTTTCCATTAGGCAACAGAGATGGGTAGCAAAGCCCGTCCTGGAAAGGAACATACCAATGAGTATCAACAAATTCAACTGTGAGGGTTATTACGACCCTACCGCCTACGAGGCAATGTCCGCCGTAGAGAAAGAAGAAAAGGCGCTCCGGGCCTTCCGTCCTATCGTTTACATCTGCTCACCCTATGCCGGAGAAATATCGAAAAATGTCGAAAATGCTCGAAAGTACAGCCGCTTCGCTGTGGACAAGGGTTACATCCCCATTGCACCGCACCTGCTGTTCCCACAATTCCTCAATGATGGTAATCCCAAGGAGCGTCAGCTGGGACTGTTCTTCGGCAATGCCCTCATGAGTAAATGTGCCGAGGTGTGGGTCTTTGGGGACCGCATCTCCGCCGGAATGGAAGCTGAGATCCGCCGAGCCAAATGGAAAAGCTACCGTCTGCGCTATTTCACAGAAAACTGTGAGGAGGTGCGACATGGCATTTAAGACCGACTGCGGCGGCATCGCTCTGACAATCGACGCCAAATTATCGAACAAAGCAACCACCTGGAACACTCGCTTGAGCCAAATCGGAAGACATGACCACGAGGTCATCCTCGTGACCTTCTCTCTGTGCGACTTCGATTATATCTCCAAAATCGTGTCCAAGCGTGAGCGTGGCAAAGGCATCACCATCATTTGCAACAGCAAGTATGAAATCAATGCCTATCACATCAAGAAGGCGTTCCCGGACTTGAAAATCTATGTCAATCCGTATGCACACGCAAAACTGGCCTTGATCGGGCCGGAGACCGTATGGCTTTCCTCCGAGAACCTGGGCAAGAAAAAGAACACCTT
>JAZQHD010000173.1:0-3405 GCA_045540375.1 Ructibacterium sp.
TAGCAAAGAACTTGGCTCCGTATTCCTCGCAGGCAATCGCCATACCGATAGCGTTTTTCGCCATTGCTATGGGGCTGTATCCGACGAGCCCGTCAAAGCCAAGACCGGGGATGTGCAGTACGTCGCAAGGTTTAAGAATGACGGTCGAGCCTTCCATCGTGGGGGCTTCGTCGTTTGACCGTTGATACTTGTAGTAAAGCTGACCGTATTCATCACGGTCGACTTCCATCTTGTTCGGCATCAGGGGATAGAGAGCGATGACCTCGTTTTTACCGTTGCGTATGATCTGTGCGTAAGCGTTGCCCCAAAGCAAAAGATGTGTCATAAGCGTTTCTCTGAAAACAAAACTTGACATTTCGGGGTTTGGCTCGTCGTGGAGCAGTAGATAAAGCGGATGGTCGATGGCTTTTTCTTTGCCACCACTTTCGGTGTACCGATAGAGATGCAGCGGAAGTCCCGCCACCGCTTCAGCAAGAATACGGACACAAGAGTAAACCGCTGTCATCTGCATAGCGGAACGCTCATTTACGTGTTTCCCGGCGGTTGAGCCTCCCATAAAGAAAGTATAGGAGCTTCCGGCTGTGCTGTTTTGGGGCTTGTCACGGGACTTGAAGAGTCCTGAAAAGATACCCATTATCCATCACCTTCTTTCAATTTTTCGTGTAGGGCATCAAAAAACGCCTTACCCTTGATCGGAAGCCCTTGTGCCTGGCGTTCCTCCTCGAAGGCAAAGCGTATGTCCAGTTGTTTTACGGAGTAGTGTTTAAGGTATGTGCGCCACGTTTTCTCATCCCATTCGCCGAGCTTCGCCCATAATACCGGGAAGTGCTTTCGGAGCTTGCGAAGTTCGTCAAAGGACTGAAGCGGGCAGCACCAACAAGAGACGCGGTGGAAGATGTCGTATAAGCCATCCCAATCGAAGCCTCGTGCTTTGCAGTAAGCAAGGCAATCCGCTTCGGTCATACCCCATTCCACCAAGGGGTAGTTGAACTCCTTGATACGCTCCGGCTCATCGGCTGCGATACCGATGTACTGTTTGAGCGTATATTTCTTGGAAAGCTCACGAATGTATTTGTTGATGATGCGTTGCTTGAGCATCGCAGTACACCAACGGTTACGGGGGCCACTCCAACTATAACCCTTGCGACCGAAGAGTTCAGGGTTCTTGCGTTTAGGCATATGCTCAAGCAAAAGGTACTCAAAGTCATAGGGGGACTTGAGTCTCGTGATCGGAATGCCGATATACTTTTCGAGTTTTTCGATGTGTCGGTACATCGCATCAAATTCGATTCCCGTGTCACAAAAAAGAATGATGTCCACGGGTCTGCCTTCCTCAAGCATACGGAGGAGCATAGCCGTGGAGTCTTTGCCGCCGGACAGCGAGACAACGTGTTTTATAGGTTTTTCCATTGTGCCTCCTTATATAAACAAAAGCCCGCGTCCGTCATAAACGCTGGCACTTGTGTCGTTGCCACAGCGGATGGCTCGGTCGAGTGCCATTATTGTGGCAACCGCACCGTCTATCTTTTCTGTGGATTTTTCTTTATCGGGTTTGATATTGCCCGCCGGGTCTGTACGGATATAGATGTTATCCATCATCCATCGCAAAACCGGGTGACCGCCGTGGGCGATCTTTTCTTCAAGGACGAGCTTCATAAGCTCCTTGGTGGGCGGTGACATATCTTTGTAGCCCTGCCCGAAGGGAACAACGGTGAAGCCCATACCTTCCAGGTTCTGAACCATCTGTGTCGCACCCCAACGGTCAAAGGCAATCTCTCGGATGTTGAACCTCTCGCCGAGCCGTTCAATGAACTTCTCAATGTGACCGTAGTGAACAACGTTGCCCTCGGTCGTATTGAGAAACTCTTGTCGCTCCCAAAGGTCATACGGCACGTGGTCTCGCCGAACACGAAGTTCAAGGCAGTCTTCTGGAATCCAAAAGTAAGGAAGAATGACATATCGGTCATCTTCATCGGTCGGCGGGAATACAAGTACAAACGCTGTAATATCGGTTGTGGAGGAAAGGTCAAGCCCACCATAGCAAACGCGCCCTTCGAGGTCATCTTCGGGAACGGCAAGGGAGCATTTGTCCCATTTCTCCATTGGCATCCAACGCACCGCTTGCTTCACCCATTGGTTTAAGCGGAGTTGCCTGAAAGCGTTTTCTTCGGCGGGGTTCTGCTTTGCGGACTCGCAAGCTGCACGAACCTTGTCGATGCCAACGGTAACACCCAGGGAGGGATTCGCCTTTTTCCACACCTTGGGGTCCGTCCAATCATCGTCCTCGTCCGCACCGTAAATAACGGGATAGAAGGTTGGGTCAATTTTTCGACCCTCGATGATGTCTTTCGCCTTTTGGTGCGTTTCATAGCAGATGGAACGAGTGTCGGTCCCGGCGGTGGTTATCAGAAAGTAGAGGGGTTGCATACGAGCATCGCCCGAACCCTTTGTCATAACATCAAAGAGCTTTCGGTTCGGCTGCGTGTGAAGCTCGTCAAAGACAACGCCGTGTATGTTGAAGCCGTGCTTGGAATAAGCCTCGGCAGAGAGAACTTGGTAAAAGCTGTTCGTGGGGATATATACGATACGCTTGGTAGCGGATAGGATTTTTACTCGTTTGGAGAGAGCCGGACACATTCGCACCATATCAGCTGCGACCTCGAAAACGATGGAGGCTTGCTGACGATCCGCAGCACAGCCATATACTTCGGCTCGTTCCTCACCGTCCCCACACGTGAGGAGAAGTGCAACGGCGGCAGCGAGTTCGGACTTGCCCATTTTCTTGGGGATTTCGATGTAGGCGGTATTGAACTGTCGGTAGCCGTTGGGCTTGAGTGTGCCGAAAAGGTCTCGGATAATTTGTTCTTGCCAATCAAGAAGCTCAAAGCGTTTACCCGCCCAGGTGCCTTTGGTGTGGCAGAGGCACTCGATAAAGTTGACCGCATAGTCGGCGGCATTTTTATCGTAGACGGAGTCTTTTGCTTTGAACTTTGTAGGCGTGTATTTTTTCTTGGCTATAGCGGTCATCTCCTTTCAAAGGGAATAAAAAAACAGCCCTATGGCTGTAACGAGGAACAGAGCCTCTCGGCTCTATCCCAGGGCTATGTGGTTAGGGGTTATTCTTCGATGATTTCCGTCTTGGACATATCGAAGTTGCAAAGTGAATAGTATTCTCGGCTTGCAAAGGGGTGTGTTTCGAGGTAAGCCTCGTTGCTTGCGTTGATGCCGAGGTCAGGGTTGCCGTATGCATCGTCGGTGGCGTAGACAAGCTCAACGCTTCCGTCTTCCATTTTGAGGTGCATCCCGGCTTTGATCTGTTTGCCGTTTTTGTCTTTGTAGTACATTTTTTGCCTCCGTTGGTTTTCTTATTTTTGCTTCAAGCACCAGGCGATGGCGTGACCGCCG
>JAZQHD010000174.1:0-4419 GCA_045540375.1 Ructibacterium sp.
GTTAACAGTACCTTTGGTGTATGATTCCAATTCAGCAGAAAGCTTATCCCTTTCAGCCGCAATCTCCAGCATACGGTCTTTATACTTCTTAGCATCTGCCTCGGTTGCGGCAAGTTGTTTTGCAACATTATCGCTGATCCGGTGATCCCGATACTTCATCAGAAAGTAATCGGCAATACCCGTCACTACGAAGATGATGGTGATAAAGCCGTATCTGCTGTTAATCAGGATCTCGCTCATACCGATGTAGATGCCGGCAATGAGTCCGAACACATTGATTACAACCATAAGGAAAAGGAATAGCATCCGGTTTTCTTTACTGCTCATATTGATTTGTCCTTTCATTTGTCCTTTTCGAGGGGGTGGTTAGGCAGCCACATTGTAGCTCTCGATAATGTTGTAATTACCGACTACGGGACTGCTTTTGGTAGTGATTTTGGGGTTGAAAATGATTTGGCCTTGTCTCAGAGGGGGTTCTCCCTGAATATAGCCGGTCAGCTGCTTGCCTTGTGCATTCTCCAGGGTCACCAATGTTTGACTGGATCTGGCACCTTTGGTTACCTGCAGGTTCACGATGCGGCATCCATTGGGCTGCATCGGGCTAATCTGTCCGCTTGCGGTACGGGCAGGAGCACCGTTAAATCTTCCGTTGGGAAGATTGGGATTAGGTGTATGTCCCTGTGCCACAGGCTGCTGCGGTGCAGGATTCGTCTGCTGCTGTGGAGCAGGCTGCTGGGGTGCAGACTGCTGGGGTGCAGACTGCTGAGCAGGCGGAGTTTGCTGCTTGGCTGGCTGTTGCTGACTACCTTGCTTTGCTCCTTGCTTTTGCTGTGAGCCTTGCTGGTTACCCTTACTAGACCCTTGCTTTTTGCTTAGGAGCTGATTTACATACTGGTTATACCGTTTCTCCAGTTCCGGGAAGGAGGATTGGGCAATCGCCTTATATTCGTCGATATTCGCCCAGATGTTTTTGAGACCATAAAGGTATCTGCCCATACCCCACATAGAGGCAGCACGCTTAAACGCGTTGGACAGACCGCCCTTGATAGGCTCCACATCCGTACAACCGGCACCGTCACTCTTGGTGATCCATTCGCCACGCTCCGGATAGTAAATGCTAATACGACAAATATGTGCTGTGGTGCTGTTGTTGCTGCCAACCACTGACTCAAAGACATTTTGCCAGTTTTCACGGCCCACAACGGCATCCAGCCGGTTTTGAATCGCCCGGGAATCCACATAAGCGGCAACCTGAGCACGACCGGGATCTTTCTTCGATGCTCTCAGTACACGCCATTCGATCTCCTGAAAGGTAAAGGGGTATTCCAGTGCCTTTGCTTGTTCATCTGTCATAGGTTTTTCTCCTTATGCAGCGTTTTGATTTACCGCTTGGATCAGAGCATTCATACACTCAAAGAACTTTTGAGAGCATTGACCGCCCTTTGCCCGCATAAAACGCACCGTCTTACAGTGTCCGTCTTCAACGATGGCAATAACCAGCCTATCATTGATCCAGCCTTTTGTCCGAAGGGGCACGTCAATACCGTATTGGGTCATTAGGTGATTTACCAAAGAGGTGGTTTTGCTGGAATAACGGCTGCTGTAAAAGGTTACATCCTTATTCTTCAATTCGCCACCCTTACGGATAATCTCCAAGGCATCCTCTACAGTTTTCTTTGCCTCTTCGTTTTTGGCAGAAACAAACGCAGCATCCTCGGCATCTTCCTTTTGCCGCCGGGCTTCTGCTTTATGCTTCTGCTGAATATAAAAGGCGTGTCGGGCATTTTTCATAGACTCTTCCAGTTCAGGAGCGATATGCTTGATAAGCTCCATTTCGGTGAGCATAAAGTGGTTGGGGGCTTGGATCTTTTCCCGGATGTTGTTCAGATAATCCTTCAGAGTAAGACAGTGCTGCCTCTGCATATTATCGATCACTTCATCGACGGAATAATCGACCCGAACATTGCCCACCCACATAGCTACCGGAGCACCGTCAAACCAGGCGTAAATATCGCAACGGTCCTTATAGGGGTCCGGCTGTGTTTCGCCTGGGTAGATGCAGCCTTTGATAAACTGTAATTGACGGTTGTGGTAAAGAGCCTTGCTGTGATCCTTGTTGTAGGTTATGCACCGCTTCGTGATAAACGGTGTGTTGATTTCTCGCAATTCCATTTGCATCCTCCATTGATTCTCACAGGAAATCCTTGAGTGTGGTTTTTGGCATCGGCACCAAGACACTGTCGTAATAGTACTGTCTGTCCTTATCACGCAGGTGTTCCATCAAGTCCCGGCGTTCCATCTGCATCTTGTTATATGCCGAACTGTACCGGTCATCATTGTCCGGCCAGGAAAGCACAAAATCAGGCAGATGCTGAAGGCTTTGCAGGGTTTTGATGTTAGGCAGTGAGTTTGACCCCGTACACAGGGAAAACTTTGCCACATTGGAAAAAGGATAGAAGTACATAGGAGTTTCCGGTGTCAGCTTACCAAGAGCAGGTACGCCCAAATTGACCGCGGATATCCGTCCGCCTGCCTCAATCCGAAAACCGAAAAGCAAACGGGGCAACGGAAAATCCTTGTACTCGGTCTTGAAATAGGTAATGTCTGCCTTGTCGTACTGATACTCCAGCACCGCATACCGCATTCCGGCATCATTGGCTTTCACGCAAATGATGTTGGGCGGAAGGATGCCTGTGGAAATAGGCTCCTTGACAATGCTGCCTTTAATGCACTCAAACAGGGTTTCAGGTGTGATCACCTTTGTCCGCGCAGAGCCGTTTTCACAGATTTCTACCCGGACGGATTTATCCTCTTTAATACGAATGATTACTTCGTTGTCGATCATGCGGCTTTCCTTTCTTCCGTATCAGATGCAGGAGCTTTCTTTGGCTTTACAATCGTAAGCTTCGGTGTCAGCTCCTTTTGGAGTTCTTCGCACTTTTCCCGAAAATACTGTCTGATCTCAAACAATGCTGCGATCATCTCAATCCATTCCTGGAAGTAACACCCAGTCTCAATAAGAAACTGATGTTGTCGTTTCTTTTTGAGTTTTGGTGGAATCCAGTAGTTCCATGCGAAATTACGCATACCGGAACATCGGATAGAGTCCGTAACAAAATCCATAGCGCCCTTTATGTAAGGACTCTTTTGGAATTTGATGTGATGCTTGCTGCAGTGTTCCTTGCATAGTTTATAGAACTTCCGCATTTCCGGAAAACTGAAAAAGTACAGCGTGCTGTCTGTGTAATCCAGATATTCCACATGGTCACACAGGTCATAGACGGTTTCCGATGCAATTATGTAAAAGTTATCCCCGTCTATAATGCCGCCTGCATAATCTTCTTTGTAGTCGAAGAAAAGCTTCTCCAGTGCTATTGTCTGAATAATGTCTTCCAGACCGTAGATTTCTTCAAACATAGTACGCCTCCTACAAAAACCGGATGGGAGCTGCCTGGGACGGTGCTTTGCAGCATTGCTGATAAAATGCCTTTAGCTTGTACCAGGAGGAGCTTCCGTCATAGTAGTTTGTATTATAATAATCGTACAGGTCTGCCAAATCTTCGTCTGTAAACTTGGAAAAATCCAGGTTGGCTGAATTGATCTTTTCTTTCCGGGTCAAGGGGATAATCACATTTCGGATCAAGTATATTAATCCTTCTGAAAATCCCAATTCCGGATCGTCCAGACCGTCGCCAACCATTTCAATACGGGGGGATGATTGATCCAAGTTATCTCTGAGCAATTTCAGATCAAGTACAAATGCCATTACAGCCCACCGTCCAGATACAGTTCCGTTCTGTTTACACGCTTATCGGTTTCGACAATGAAATAACCGCCGCCAAACAGAGGGTACCGGGAACGAAGCAGACCGTAAGGGTTGCTTGCCTCGGAGTTATTGCTTCTCCAGTTCTGCAGAGTGACCTCGCCCCAGTCACCGAACCGGTGGCGTGTTACCGCCACCTCCGCGTCCAGTCTGGTCAGTCGAGAGGAAAGACTCGGTTTGATAGTGAAGTGCTTTATCCCCAGATCAATGTCCAGTATGGGATTATCACTGTCTCCCCGAAGCCGCTTAACCGCGACTGCAGCCTTTTCCTGTTCCTTGCAGCGGTTGATGAAATTTTCGTAACTGTCGTCGATCTCATCCTGCGCGGCTCGGCTGCTGCGAATCACACTGTTCATGTGGTCCTTTGCGGAATTGGCGAGTAAGTGGGCGAAGAAAAGCCGGATTTTTGCAATGAGGTATTTGATATGATTCATAAAATCATCCTTTCCAAATTTAAGCTGCCATCATCAGAGGGGTTGCGGTCAATTCCTGCTGAATGTAATGGATCTCATTACGCACAGCCTGAATGCTCATTTGCAGCATAGACGCAATATCCATCTGAGAGTAGCCCGCATACAGCAGCTTCACGACCTTAC
>JAZQHD010000175.1:0-6710 GCA_045540375.1 Ructibacterium sp.
CAAAAAAGAACGCTCCAGCAAAGTTACTACCACTTACTACAAGGATGCTATGGGGCTGTTCAACTGTCCTGTCGCCATAGTACCAATGGATGAAGAAGGTATGCGTCAGCTGAGGATTCTGTCAGTACCGGACTACCGGCAAAGGCTTATGAAGAACCTTTTAGGAGAGGACTACCTTCCTCCCACATCAAATCTGTTTGACGGGAGGACAAAGTCAGAAAACTTTATCATCGGTTTCGACTGCAATATTCTGCGGTTTGAAAATGCTGTGAAATCCAAAAAGCCAACCAGTATCTTCGTGCTGCCATCTCAGGAGGATTATGTGGCGAAGCTTGTGGATGGCACAAACGCAAAATGCTTTGTCATTAAGTTTGCGGACGCGGAAAGGTACTTTGGGCTACCCCATGAACTGCCTTCCTTAGACCGCACACCATTTCAAACCGGGAAAGGAGGTTATGTGGATGTTCCACTTCTCGGAAAAAATAAAAAAGCTGGAAGATAAGCTCAACGCCTTTATCGCCAAGCACAAAAGCAAATTTCCAACCTACATAGGGCTGGGCCTGGTGATTTTGTACTTTTACGGAATGCTCCTGCGATTTATCGGCATTGGTGCATTTAATTTCCGCACTGGTGCAGAGGAAAGCTGGTTTACCTGGAATCCTTTTAAGAACATCTTCGCCCTGTTCACGCCCTACGGCATGGGTATCACAATGTTTGTGGTGATTATGTACTGTCTTTTTTCCAAGAAAGGCTACGCACTCATATCCGGCTACAAAACAGTCCGGGACAAAGAGCGCGGCATCGAGCTTCTGCCGGAAGGTACACACGGCACCTCCGGCTGGATGAACAAAAAGGAAATGGCAGAGGTACTGGACAGAGGCCCACTGGAAGAGTTGGATGAGACCCTGTTCGGAAAACTGGATACCGGCGAGTATGTTTCCCTCAGAGATCTTCGCGGTATGAACAAAAACATTATGATCTACGGATCGCCCGGTACCGGTAAATCAAGAGGCTTTGTTATGCCCTTTGCAATGCAAGCAGTTAAGCGTGGCGAAAGCCTTATTATGGTTGACCCGAAGGCAGAGTTCTACGAAATGTACTCAGAGTTCTTCCGGGAAAACGGGTACACCGTGGCTGCCTACAATCTTCTGGACTTGTCTGCCTCGGACGGGTGGAATTGTGTAGCGGAAACAGCTAATGACCTGAACCTCGTGCAGAATGTGGCTGAGATCGTCATACGAAACACATCCTCCGAAAGCGAGAAGGAAGACTTCTGGGCAAAGGCAGAGAAAAACCTTTTAATGGCACTGCTCCACTATGTAGGCACGATGACCTACCCCGGGACAAATAAGCTGCTGCCCATTGAGGAGCGAAGTCTGGGCACCATCTACAAAATCCTATCCTCCACATCGGTACAGGAGCTCGATGCCAAGTTCCGCAGCCTGCCACCGGACCACCCGGCACTGCCGCCTTACGGTATCTTCCGGCAGGCCCACAAGCAGATCTGGGGTAACATCATCATCGGTCTGGGCAACCGACTGAATGTGTTTCAGAACAAGTTGGTTGACGACATCACCAAACACCACGAGATCGATCTGACCCTGCCGGGAAAACAGAAGTGTGCTTACTTCTGCATCATCTCCGACCAGGACAGCTCGTTGGAGTTCCTGTCGTCTATGTTCTTTTCCTTGCTGTTCGTCAAACTTTTCGATTTTGCCCGCAGTCAGGAAAACCGCAGGCTTCCGGTTTGCGTGAATGTGCTGATGGATGAATTCTGTAATATCAGCCTTCTGGACAGCAAAAAGATCTTCTCAGTTGCCCGATCCAGAAATATCAACATTCAGGCTGCGATCCAGTCCGTAGCGCAGATATCCAACCGTTACCCGAAAAACGAGTGGCAGGAAATCATCGGCGACTGCGACTATCAGCTGTTCCTCGGCTGCAACGATATGATGACGGCTGAGCATATCAGCGATCAATGCGGTGAGATAACAGTACGCGTCAATAATTCCATGATCCCGATGCCTCCCTTGTTTCACCCTATATTGAATGTTTCCAAGCCCTATACCCACAACAAAACCAGCACCGGCAGACCGCTGATGATGCCCGATGAAGTGCGGCGTCTTGCCAAAGACCAAGGTATCCTGCTGATTCGTGGCTCACGGCCCTTAAAGCTTTCCAAGATCACACCGGAAGAGCACCCGTTTTTTGCCAAGCTGAAGCCCTGTAAAGCAATCGATCATATCCCAGAGTGGAAAAAGCGGGAGAAAAGTGCACCGGTTGCACAAAGTGAGCCGGTAATCGCATACCAGGTGCGTATCCCGGATTTTCCGGATACTTCTGAGGAAGTGCATCTGGATGAGCAGGATCTTGCTCCGGAAGAAAAAGTGCCTTTCTACAATGCCACAAGCCACTACAAAAAAGAATCAAATCCGGAGAATGTATAAATCAAATCTAACAGAAAGGGATTTACCAAAGTGATGGAACGAACATATCGGGTAAGCGATGTTTTGGGCGATCAATTTCTCCGTGTGCCATTTAGCTTACTTGCAAATCCAAAATACAAGCAAATGTCCCTTGAAGCCAAATTCATTTATTCGCTTTTACTCAACCGTATGACCCTCTCTCAGCGGAATAACTGGATCAACCAGGATAACGAGGTGTACCTCATTTACACACGCCAGGAAGCCGCAGAAGCCCTTAATATCACCTACAAGAAATCCATTGCCGCTTTTAAGGAACTGATCCAGAACGGATTACTCCACGAGCAGCGGCAGGGCTTGGGGGCACCCAATCTTTTGTATGTGCTGAAGGCAGAGCTGACAGACGAGGATGCCGCAGAATTTGGGGCTGCTTTTGAGGGAGAAAACCCTGTAGAAGAGCCGGAAACCGTTGGGAATCAACAGATATGCCAAAATGGCACATCAAGACATGTCAAAATGGCACATCAAGAACTGCCAAATCAGCATATCAAGAACTGCCAAAACAGCACATCAAGAACTGCCGATTCTGACATATCAAGACCTGCCGAAAATGACATATCTGGATATGCCGAATCGGGACATCAAGATATGCCAAATCTGCACACAAGTAAGATTAATTCTAGTAATACTGACTTGAGTAAGACTGATATTAGTCAGATTGATCTAAGAAAGATTGATAATAGTCAGTCAATCAATCCGCCATTTCCGCAGAACGGTACAGCGGGCGCGGTTAAGACTGACGGACAGACTGACGAAGAACATATTTTGCAATACATTTTGAGCAAATGTGATTTGCAAATATATGCTCCCAACATCCAGCAGATGCTAATTCAGGCAATCGAGCGGCTGTTTTACTCGGAATCTCTCAAGATCGGTGATGCAAAACTGCCTAAGGCAAAAATCAGAAGCTACCTGTGGCTGCTGGATGCGGAAGTACTGCAGTCTGTGATGGAGTCGGTGAAGAACTGTGAGGGCAGGATCGTTAACCCAACGGCATATCTGATGTCCACTATCATCAACACTATCTGCGAAAAGGAAAGTGGATTTCTAATCAGCCTGCCGGCAGAGTACATACGCACCGAGGACATATACGCACCCCCAGAAGATTACGACGAAGGAGATGAACCAGATGGTCACTTATTTGAAAACCGACCAGCAAGCAGTCTTAGACCTGCTCCAGCAGTTTGGGGCAGTCCGTGAGGACCAGGCACAAAATATCCTCCGTTTTAAGTTCCCCGGACTTCTAGTGGCTAAAACAATTGCACCGTTGTTAACCAGCAGACTGATGCACCGCAGTAATGGTTATCTGTTCTCTCGCAGCGGAAAGCTGGACGATAAGCTTATAGAGGCAATCGACATTATGCTGCTAATGGGACCTGCCCCAAGTGAGTCCATAGTTCGAGGAAAAGACCCTTGCGTGCTGACTTTTTTCAAATGGCGGGAAAACAAGCTATGGCGGTACGATATCTGCCCTGTTGCCTACGGCACAGAGGCGACCATTACTGCCCAACTGGAAAGTACCGGCTCCAAATACCGAATATTTGTGTTTGTACTGGAAAAAGAAGAGCAGATGCAGGGTATCCAAGCGAATTGTGAACACTGCTATGTACTGAAAAAAGACGGCGAATTTGAGTTCTATGTTCGCCAGACGAAAGGAGACCAACCCAATGAATAAATTTAACGATCTTGATATGCGGGAATGGGACAAAGATCTCTCGGAGGAACAGCTAAAGGAATGGAACTCCCTCTATGCCTCATACCGGGCGGGTTCACTACTGACCGGCAGAGTGATCGGTGTGGACACCACTACCGTCAGAGTCCCCAACAAGAAAGGCAAACTGGAGAAAAAGATCATCAACTGTTTGGTTATTGTAAGTTACCGTGTTAAGGTACTGATTCCCGAACAGGAGGTCTGGTACGATGATAAAGGTCGCAGACCAGTCCATGTGCTGCGCTCTATGACCGGTGCCGTGATCGATTATGTGGTAACAGGCATTGACCGTATCAACGATTGCTGCACGGCTTCCAGAAGAATGGCAATGGACATACGCCGCAGAACCTTCTTAAAGTTGGAGCCTCGCGTGGGCAAAAAAGTACCTGTCAATGTTCTGGCTGTGGGTGCTGTCCACCTTCTGGCAACCTGCAATGGCTTTGATATGACTCTCTCCCAAAGAGATTTGTCCTACGGTATGATCGATGATCTTCGAAGCAAATTCCACCCCGGAGAACAGAAAATTGCCGTGCTAAAGGAATTTAACAAGGACGAGAACACACTTCGGGTTTCCATTAAAGAGGCAGAGCCGCACCCGTTTGACGGTGTAGAGGTGCGCCATCCACTAAACTCCCGTCGTGCATCTGTAATTTCCGGCAAATACAAGGGCGGTGTGTTCTGTAAGTTGGAAGAAAATCTTGATTGCCTTTGCACTTACACCATCTATCAGAAGGACGACGATTTTGATATTGGCACACAGGTGATTGTGGTCATTACCAAGTATGACTATCCTCGAAAGCTTGTGTACGGCAAAATTGTTGCAAAATGGTGAGGTAGCAATGCAGAAAGATCTCACCGAAAAGACTTTTGGCTTATTGACAGCCAAAGAAATCGTTGGGAAATCCAAGAGAGGAACACTTTGGCGTTGTGAATGTGCGTGCGGGGGCGAAAAAATCGTCCCTGCACCATACCTGCAAAACCATCATACAAGAAGCTGTGGTTGTCTGGTAAAAAATATCCGGGACAATGCTATCAAAAAGGGAGACAGATGGGACAGACTGGAAGCGGTGGAGTTTGTGGGATATACAACCCGAGGCTCTGGAAAACGGCAGGCTGTCTGGAAATTCCGGTGCGATTGCGGCACAGAAAAGGATATGCCTATGGCAAATGTCAAGTTTGGCAATGTCAGAAGCTGTGGCTGCAAGGCAATGGCACACATTACCAATCTGAGGAAAGAGGACATCACCGGTGAAACCTTCGACCGGCTCACGGCCAGACGCCCCACTGATGAACGGGACGACAACGGCTCCATTGTCTGGGAATTTGACTGCGAGTGCGGAAACACTACCAAAATGTCCGTTTATCGCTTTCATACAAGGCGCGTCCATAGTTGCGGTTGCTGGTATAAGGAAAGCCGTAAGGATTGCACCTCATACCGCAAGGACATCATCGACGGAACTAGCATCAGCACCATTGTTGCCAGCAAAATTCGTCCTGCCCGTGCAGCTTCCGGGCATACCGGCATCTATTTGGACAAACGCAGTGGCAAATGGGTCGCCAACATCAACTTCCGGAAGAAACGCTATTACCTGGGCAGATTTGACGATATCAACAAAGCAGTCAATGCCAGAAAGCTCGGTGAACAGCGTCTCCACGATCCTGTGATTATGGAGCATTGGGACACTTTGACATCCAAAAAACAACAGGAATATCTTACATTCAAAGGAGAGCTATCTTAATGAGTGAAGTACCATCTACGAATCAAAATGAAACAGTATATGTCTATGCACAAAAGTCTTATAACATCTTTGGGCAACAATTAGCTGCAATCAGGCATAGCAAGAATATGAGCCTTCGAGCAATGGGGAATATTCTGGGGATGAAACCACAACAGATCAGTGCTTATGAACAAGGTGTAACCACTCCCAGAATGGATAGAATTATTATGATTGCCACTAAATTAGAACTGCCTATAAAGGTAATCATTGGTGATGAACAGGCCGTTATTCAAAGTGATGGAACATATCAATATAAGGTTCTATCCGAAGAAGCATATAAAGTTGCCTGTGCTTTTTTGGAAGCCAGTGAAAAGTATCAGAAAGTTGTTAAATATGCTTTAGATATCCCTTTGGAGTGAACCTAATGAGAAAAATAATATATTTAGCACTTATTGTATTATGTCTTGCAGTTGCTTTGCTGAGCAGTTGGATGATATACCAGAACCTTCGAGAATCGGAAAAGCAGAAAGAAATCTACGATAATCTTGCTCATCTTGTTAGTCAAAAAGATACTGGGCATCGGGAACCAACAGATAATAACAATCCAGAACCGACAGAATCCCAAGGGATCGACATACCGGAATACGAGCAGATTTACCGGCAAAACCCCGATATGGTAGGCTGGATTTACATAGCAGATACACGGATAAATTACCCGGTTATGCAGTCTCCTGATGACCCCAACTTTTACCTAAAACACAGCTTTGATAAAAGCTCCTCCAATCACGGCTGCCCCTA
>JAZQHD010000176.1:0-6637 GCA_045540375.1 Ructibacterium sp.
GACGGTTTCTTTGCCGTTTCTTCCCGGAATCGTTTGACAAACAGATCGGTCAGTCCGGGGTGACACTGATCCACCACAAAATAATACCGATTCTGTTCGTCAGCAACAGGAATAGTTTTTGCCCATACCTTGTTATCATCCGATATCCGTCCGTCCCAGTCCTTCTGCTGTACCGTTGCGGCAAGGACATACCGGATTCGTTCCACCGGAAACTGCACCATCACCTGTGCTGCGGCTGTTTTTGTGTCAGCACTCCACCCGTGATAATTTTCGCTGACCGCCTTTTCGATCGCTTCCTTACAGGCAATGTTCGCCTGAAGCGATTCCCGATACTGCGGCAGTTCGTTATTCTCTCTGGCATAAGCGGCAGTATGCCGGTAAACATCGGTATCATCTTTTGCCGGAAGAATGTAATTCTTTTCACCGATCTTCACAAACTGTTCTGGAGTTTCAAATATCTGCGTGTATTTCGAGAGCAGTTCATCCGGGATGGAAGTGAATTTGTCCTCACCCAATCCGATAATCAGGAATTTTCCCACAAGAACATCATAGAAATGTCCGTCCCCATCCCGCAGTGCACGGTTGAACGGCATTCCCATCAGCTTACCTTCTTCTGCACAGATGATGGATACGGCATCTGTATAAGGTGAAATTGCCTGTATGTCTCCGCCGACTTCCCGCTGCAGAGATTCCAGCCCGCTTTGAATCTCCTGCACGTAAGGTTTCTTTCCCGGTTCTACGGCTATTACAGTCATTTTTTCGGTTTCCATCGTTATAATACCTCTTCTTTTCTTTGAATTTTATTTGGATTACTTACAGTCGGCTGTGTTTTCTGCGATTGAAGCCGTGCCAGTATAGACGGTTTCTTTTCCTGCTTTTCCGGTGAATCTTCTGCCGGAGTCATGCTTGTCTGCTTCTCGATATCCAGTTCGGCGTTCAGCTCAATCAGACGGGCGTTTTTCGTTTTCAGTTCCTCTTCCTGCGGGAATGGTTTGCCTACCTCCAATTTTGCGGTTTCAAGCTGTTCCCGGGCGGACACAAGCTGTGCCTGTGCTGCCTGTATTCGTCCGGGAATGTTCCCAAGCACATTGTCAATACGGATCAGGTTCCCGCGGACGTCGTTCCCAAGTTCTACCTTGTGGGAAATCTCACCTTTCAGCGTCATGACATACTGCCGTCCGAAATCTTCCAAAGTCAAGGACATATCGAATCCCCGGTAACTGCCGATTTTCAGCGGTTCCAGCCCCTGTGCTTCTTTCATCATGGTAAGTAATGCTTCACCGGCTGTGTCTTTTTCAAAATACTGCTTTCCTTTAATCTCCATTCCGACAAATCCATCAACGGGATGTTGGTGGGATTCTGCGGTCACGCGGTCTTTTTCCAGTCCGGCAATCGCTGTTTCCGCAGCTTCGATTTTTGCGGGGTAACGGATTTGTATATCGTCCTCCAGCCGATGTTGCTTGTTTTGATGGTCGGCTTTCAGAAGTTTCAGCTTGGCTACGTCTACATCGAGATTCATCTTTTCACGGATGCGGTCATCCCCGGCGCAGAGTGCTTTTACTTCCGCATAGGACAGAGCCGTTTCGTCCACATCATCACAGGTACGAACGGGAGATTTACTGGTCATAATCTGACTGATGAACTTCTGCTTGTTTTCTACCGTCTGGTCGGGTAAGAGACTGACATTACTGCCAGTCCCTCCCCTAAGAACCGTGCATGAGAGTTTCCCCTCACACGGCTCAAGCCTTTCTAAAAGCTTCAAAATTGAAACCCGGCTCAGAATAAATTCAGGTTATGTGCGAACCGGTGGCATTCGGGATGTATCATGTATTTCTTTCCGTCCTTGTCCGAGGTGTGAACCTTGAAACCGGTTTCGGAATTGATTACATCGGTGCAGACGGGACAGCGGTAGAACTGCTTCCGCCAGATAAAAAGCAGTTTTTCGCGTCCTTTGGTACTGTTCAGCATTTTCTCGCCCTCACGTTCCTCAAAATAGGTCGTCCATCTCGTGTCAAACGGATTGGATTCCGCGACAATTTTCTTGAACCGGATGATTTTTGTATCGGTAGTGTATTCCAGAAGGGCATAGGTTTCTTCACCTTTTGCCGTTTTGACCGGGGCGGAAAATGTCCAGAAACGATTTCCGATCAGATGCCAGTATTTCCTGGCGATCCATTTTCGGCTCTTTTTCCTGTGTCTGCGTTTTGCCCATTGCCACAGGCATTTGTATATCTCAAAATCCACTCTGCTGAAAACTTCGGAAGAAACAACGAATCTCTGGCTGTTGACCCAGCCGCGGATAACCGGATTCAATTTATGAATCAGAATCTCCTGTTTTGCTGACTTGTTGTTCTTGATGATATCACGCACTTTTTCAAGGAAAGATTTGATAGAAGATTTCGTGGGCTTTATCAGCAGTTTTCCGTTGTATTTACGGATGTTCTTGCCGAGAAAGTCAAATCCGTCATCAATATGCGTGATAACTGTCTTTTCTTCCGATAATTGCAGTCCGCGTTCCGCAAGAAATTCTCTGATAATCGGCATAACTTCGTTCCGCAGGAAATCCGGTGATACGCCGGTTACGATGAAGTCATCCGCATAACGAACGAAATTCATCATGTATTTTCTTTTACGGGTCGGGAAGCGTTCCTGCAATACCCGTTCCAGACCATCCAGTGTCATATTCATAAGCACCGGTGAGATCGACCCGCCCTGCGGTGCGCCTTCTTCTGTCGGGAACAGTTTTCGGGTTTCGATGAATCCGCATTTCAGCCATTTTTCCAGCATTACCATATCTGTCGGAATATTCTCCATCAGCCATTCGTGACTGATATGGTCGAAACATCCTTTGATATCGCCTTCCAGAATCCATACAGGGGATTTCTTTTTGGCGAGAACGGTGAAGCATTGTTCAATGGCATCGTGTGTGCTTCTGCCGATACGGAATCCGTAGGAGTTCGGGTCGGCATAGGTTTCTGCGATGGGTTCCAATGCGAATTTGTAGAGTGTCTGCATAGCGCGATCCGTCATAGTCGGGATGCCGAGGGGACGCATTTTCCCATTCTTTTTGGGAATGTAATGACGTCTGAGCGGCTGGGGCTTGTAGCCGCGCCGATGCAGTTTTGAGATTGCATGAAATTTTGCCTCCGGTGTCAGCCACAGTTCATGGTCAACACCGGCTGTGTTTTTGCCTGAATTTGATGTTACCCTCTTTACTGCCAGAGCTTTGGCATAAAACGAGTGTGTAAGCAGCCATTGCAGCGATTTTACTTTGCTGTAATGACCTTCTTTCTGAGCCTTTACGATACGCATTTGCAGCTTTTTCACATACGCGCGCGCTGTTTTCCAGTCAATGGTATCCCAGCTTTGTGCGTTGTGGGATGATGCACACGGTTTCCCGTTCATTTGCAATTTCCTCCTTAAAAAGTTCTATAAATTCTCTCGTAAAGAAAGACCGGATGGAAGTCTGCCCGCTTTCGCGTGGGATGATGTTTCAATCCCTATCCAATCCCATTACAGGAAAGGCATTCGCTTTTTCCATCGCTCCTTGCCTGCATTTCCCATAGGCGTTCTTTACAGATTGCTTTCCGGTGTCAGTCATATTATGACTTCCCGGAGAAAATACAGGTTTACCACGTTCTGCGTAATGAACAGTGCGGGTTAGGTTCCGCTTCTCCGCCGACGGTCGTCATGTCCGTGTAACCTCACTATGGAAGAGGTTATCCGACCGCAATACCATTTTGGTTCAGGCTTATCAGCAACTTTAGCCTGTTCTTCTTTAACGGCGTTTATCAGCGATTTACATTACATTAACCATACCGCACAGCCAAGCTCCCCAACCGCATTGTTGCTTGCAGTTTATCGCGTCTGCCTCACGGCTTCTGCTTAACCCATAACGGGAGGGCTGCCTATTCACATCATGCTTCCTCACAGCCGTTGCCAGCTGCTTTGGTGATGCAAGGCTACTGCTAACGGAATAGCAGGTTCGGTCATTGCCGAACAATTCGATTACGCGACTTCGTGTCGCACCCAAAGGTACGAATCAAAGGATTTTTCAGTCACATAACGGTAAATATGTACTTCCGGATTCATATTCCCCTGTCGTACAATTCTTCCTTTGCGCTGTAGGCTAAGTACCCGCCGCCTTGCCTGCTTGCGCAGGTAGGTTTGCAAGCACTCGCCCCGGAACCGGACTTACACCTCTCAGCGTATCCGGCTCCCCATTTGTATTGCTCAGTTAATCTTTCCATGATGAATAGATAAGTGGCAGTTATGGCATACTGCCATCGTTTTACGTTTTCTGGCAATCATGAGCTGTTCCCAATAGTCCTTGCCTTTCAAATCTTTCAGTTTTCGGATATGATGCATTTCTATTGAGACATTTTCTGCACCACACAGTTCACACCTGTTTGATTTTATGCGGTCAAGCAGACTCGTTCTTGACAAATATCTGCGATCAAGAACAATCACATCACAACTGCTATCTAATGCTTTAGTTTTTCTCTTAAAACCGTCATGGTAAAATAACCGAATATTTTCTTTCCCATTTTTACCAGCGAATTTTACTCCAAATTCTTTATCAATTCGGAATTTTCTGATAATCTTATGGATAGAAGTACGGTATTTTGTGCCATAGGTCTTGTACATACTGTATTGCATCATGTAGTAGAAGCTGTTGATGATCGAACTGTTGTTGGCAATTGAGTAATAATTGTAGAAACCACGAATTTCCGAATTGTAACGATCAAGAATTTCCAGATCATCACTGTCTTTCATCGCATATCGTGCCGTTGCTTTCCAGACTTCTTTCCCTTGAACATATACGAGTTTCATAACATTCAGGTCGAGCAGTTTTGACTTGATTTTATCCATGGGAACTTCCAGCACGATTCTGCCCGTATAGTCCCGTTTCAATCTGCCTTCTCTGTCTCTTTTGGGCAGATTACAGTTACGGACTCTGATATCATAGCCAAGAAAATGTGCTCTTTTCTGTGCATTCGTGATTAAAGTCTTCTCATCCGATAATTCAAGTTCCCGTTCGTCCAGAAAAACACGAATATCTTCCTTGATCTTCTGACAATCGGCTTTGGAACCGATTACCCCAATCAGGAAATCATCTGCATAACGAACATACTGGACACGGCGATATCCTTCATCCATTGCATTTCCGTAAGGGACAGTAGCTCGTATTTTTTCGTTTTCGTGGATGGCTTCTGCAATTCTTTTTCGCCCTGCTTCATCGGTGCATACTTTTAATGCTTTTACCAGTTTGCCATGTTCAACTTCAAGTTTTCGATATTCTGTATTGCGTCTTCGCTCTTTTCCGCGGTTGAAAGATTGAGCATAGTCCTTCATAAACTTGTCCAGTTCATCTAGATAGATGTTGGCAAGAATAGGACTGATGATCCCACCTTGCGGGGTTCCGCTGTAGGTGTTATGAAACTGCCATTCTTCCAAATATCCCGCTTTGAGAAATTTCCAGATCAAACGGATAAACCTTTCATCGGAAATTCTTCTTCTCAGGATTTCAATAAGTTTGCTGTGGGATATATTGTCAAAGAAACCTTTGATATCTCCCTCAATAAACCACTTTGTTCCTGTGAATTTTTTCTGAATCTGAAGCAATGCTGAATGACAGCTCTTATTCGGGCGGAAACCATGCGATGTTGGTTCAAAATATCCCTCATAAATTGCTTCCAGGATCATTCTGACGATTTCCTGTACTAACTTATCCGCATACGCCGGAATTCCCAGCGGACGCATCTTGCCGTTTTTCTTTTTGATATAGGTTCTCCGTGAAGGCGCAGGCTGATAGCTTTCGTTTTTCATGGCTGAAATCAAAATAGCTATCCATTCCATGCTCATTCCGTCGATGGTTTTACCGTCAGAACCCTTTGTCATGTTACCTTCATTGGCATATATATTCTGATATGCCTGAAGATACATTTCTTCATTGTAAAGAATGCGATACAGTCTTTCGAACTTAAAGTTCTTATCTTTGCTGTGGATTGATAGACTGTTCAACACATTTTTTGGATTTCTCATGTGCATCACGCACCTTCCTTAATTTGTGTTAAAGAATACAAACTGTCTCCTTTCGCCATGTACAAGGCTTTCCCTTGCTCAGACTACTATGGAGACTCCGTTACCATGCCGGATTTTCAGTGACAAATCACATAGCCTGTATTCAAGCATTCCGGTTTAGGTAATCCCCGTTTACGATATAACTACATAGCTCAGCAGATTGTCGGAGTACGATTTCCGTCCTTTTATGCTTATTGCATATATGTCATAACAAATCTCATGCCTGTATTACTGAACAGCGTAATACAGGTGTTATGGAACAGCGAATATAGTTGTCTTACGCTGCCGTTTCGACACTAACCATTCAGACTGTCGTTCAACCAGTATGGGCTTTACCCTCATATCTGCTATTTCATCTCCCCATTCAGTCGCAGCCTGACAACTGGCTGACTTATGGCTTTACTGACATGCTACTTTCCCTGATATTTGGTTTCCCTCACAGGTCGGTCAGTTGATGATAGACACATTTTTGATATTGAGATACTTGTCTACTATCTTGCTAATGATAGATTAGTTATATCGCCTTTACGGGCGCACGTTCCAAATCTCCCGG
>JAZQHD010000177.1:0-2234 GCA_045540375.1 Ructibacterium sp.
GGCTTCGCCTTCCTTGTAAGCAGCCTCGATGGCGGCTCTGATCTTGGCTACCGTAACGGTATCCGACTTGGGGATGATAAGGGAAACGCTGTACTTGTGAGTGCCGCCGTTGTTAGCCTTAGGCTCCCAAACGTTTGCGTAAGACCAACGAGTATCGGGACCGGTGATAACCTTGCAGGGATTGATAACTTTTGCATTGTTCGACATGATTTTTTCTCCTTAATCTTCATAGAAATCTGCTTTTGCAGTAGTGATTGCCGGACGTTTATCGTTCTCCGGCACGAGTGTGGGTTTGCCCTGTGGGCGGTGGATGAGGCTTCCGAGGAGTTCCTCAAATTTGGCTTTACCGAGACGTTTCTGCATTTCGGTAAGACCGAGCAGTTTTTTCTCGTAGGGGTCATAACCCGCTTCCGAGACGGTTGCTGCAACCGCATCGTCGTTGATGTACTTACGGACGGATCGACCTTCGACGAGCTTCCAACCCTTCCATACCTTGCCACTCATAGCGGCTTGGAACGCAAACTCCTTGACGTCGTTTGCCCAGGATACCAAGTTGTCAACCTTGGAAAGGACATCCTCAATCTCCTCATCGGTAAGGAGAGGTGGGTCCATAAAGTCGTATTTGGCGAGTTCCATATTGGCTTCGGCACGTTTTCTGCAATCGGTCTTTGCCTTACAGAACTGACACCATTCACCGCAGTTGTACTGACCTTCGCCTTTATAGGCGAGTTCGGCGATGGGTTTGAGGACTTCTTCAGCCCAAATGTAAAGGTCAGCCTTCGAGAGGGAGTAAGTGCTGACATTGCCACGGCGGGGTTGGAAGATTGTCATACTGACTGTTTCGATATCATAAAGGAAATCAAAAATCTCCAAAGCACCGAGGGCATAGAGTTTCATCTGCGGGTTGTTGTCTGCCTCCACAAGCACACCGCGACCGTGCTTGTAGTCGATGATGTGAAGCTCACCATCTGCGATTACAATGCAGTCGCCCGTGCCGAAGCCCTCTTGCACGAACTTGCTGTAATCAAGGTGTTGTTCGATAAGCACTACCGGGTCAGAACAGGTGTCCTTGGCTTTTGCCACGATCTCCGAAACGAAGGATGCGTAACTGACGGCGCAATCTTCCATTTCTTCGTTGTACCAGGTGAGATTCTCGATAGGGTTCTCGGCGTGGAGTCCGAGAGCTTCTTGCAAACGGAACTCGCACAGAGCGTGTGCGTCTGTTCCTTCGGCTGCGAAATCACTCCCTTTATCGTCATAATTTTCGCAGAGCCGAGCCGATGGGGGGCAGTTCATCCATCGGTGGGAGGAGGAAGCAGAAAGAAGAGCGTGTCCTTTAGGTGGCATCGACTTTGTAAACCTCCGCTTCTTGGAGTAAGGCTTCATACATAGCGGGGTTGACACTTGACAGAAACCCATTTCCATACTTTTTGACGAGTGAATGCATTTCTTCTCGATATCCGTGTGCTGACTTATAGCCCAGGATTGTCCGTACATCTTCAAGCGTGAGAGGCTTCTTTTCCTCAACTTCTTCGTTGGCGGGCGGTTCGTTGCCTGAAAGCATCGCGCAGATCTCATCGGCGATTTCCGAAGCTCGGCGGTTAGCTTCGCGGTATTCATCGAGAAGCAGAGAGAGTTCCGACATCTTTCCCATCTGTGGCATTTCCTCCTTTTTCGTATTCCGCAAGACGTTGAAGGCTTCTTGCCAGCCTCTTGGACACGACCGAGATAGCGAAGAGAATACCGATGAGTTCCTCGTCTCGCTCGATGGTGTCCGTTTTGTTGGGACCGTTCATAGCGTGTCCTCCTTCGGGGTGGATTTGGTAGGCTGTTGTGCCTTCCACCCCCTGGTTGGACATTTCAATGCCGTTTTTCCACCAAAATGCAAAAAATCTTAAAATTTTTTTTCGAGGTGCTGACGTAGATGTTCCTTGAGCCTGTCAAATCTCTTATAAAAGGTGGATGTTCCAATGTTGAAAATTTTTGATATGTCATATTTTGACTTGCCTTGCAGTAGTAGTTCACCGATTCGCCTTCCGTCCGGGTCGAGTTCTTGCAAGGCATTGAGCAATTCCTCAAGAGCAGCATTATGTACCATTACTTCATCAATGAGAGGGGTAGGATCAGCGATGGTATCCGCTATAGTGGTTTGCTCAGAATCGTCGACAATAACATCAAGAGAGATGCAATCGTCAAGGTGGTGGCAACAAGGGCAACCGACACAATCACCGAGA
>JAZQHD010000178.1:0-3875 GCA_045540375.1 Ructibacterium sp.
CATCGAGATGCTCGGCAGCGTGAAGGATTCCATCATCAATGCCTATGAGATTAAGACCGGGCTTTCCCGCGCAAAGCTGAGTCATCTCATGGACGCAGAAACCTGGATGGACGCAAACAAGGCCGTAGAACTTGGCTTTGCAGATGGCGTCCTCAAGCGCGGTAGTGATACAGAGGACATGGACGTACCCTCCGTATCCATGCTGTTTTCCGAGGCAACCGTTGTCAATTCTCTCAAGGAGAAGTTGGCAGCCAAGTGCCGTATTGCGCCCAAGACAACCGAACCCACCCGTACACACAGAGCCGATGACTTTATGGAACGGCTCAATCTTATCAAAAATTGGAGGTAATTTATTATGACTATCAACGAGCTGCGCGCAAAGCGTAACCAGGCTTGGGAGGCTGCCAAGGCTTTTGTAGCCACCAAGCGCGACAAGGACGGCCTGCTCTCTGCGGAGGATGCCGCCACTTACAATCAGATGGAGCAGAAGGTCAAGGACTACAGCGCCGAGATCGACCGCATGGAGCGCCAGGAGGCCATCGATCGTGAGATGAACGCTCCCACCAGCACTCCCATCACCACTAAGCCCGCCACCGCCAAGGTGGACACCAAGACCGGCATCGCTGCCGATGCCTACAAGGAAGCCTTCTGGAACGCCACCCGTACCCGCGATGGCATTTCTTACGAGGTTCGCAACTCTCTGAAGGTCGGTGTTGACTCCGAGGGTGGTTATCTTGTACCCGACGAGTTCGAGAAGACCCTGGTACAGTCCCTGGGCAAGAAGCGTATTGTCCGTGAACACGCTTATGTGTTCCAGACCAATTCCGGCAGCCACAAGATTCCTGTTGTCACCACCAAGGGTACCGCTTCCTGGATTGACGAGGAGGGCGCTATCCCCGAAGGTGACGATGCTTTCGGTCAGCAGACCATTGGAGCCCATAAGGTCGGTACCATCATCAAGGTCTCCGAGGAACTTCTGAACGATGCCGCCTTTGACCTGGAAGGTTACTTCTCCGCAGAGTTTGCCCGTCGTATCGGCAACAAGGAAGAGGATGCCTTCTTTAACGGTGACGGTGCGTCCAAGCCCCTGGGCATCCTGGCTGATGACGGAGGTGCCGATATTGGTGTGACCGCTGCATCCGCTACCGCTATCACTGCGGAGGAAATCATCTCCCTGTTCTACAGCCTGGAGGCTCCTTACCGCGAGAACGCCATCTGGGTATTCAACGACTCCACTATGGCTGCCATCCGTAAGCTGAAGGGCTCCGATGGTCAGTTCCTGTGGCAGAAGGCACTCCATGAGGGTGACCACGAGACTCTGCTCGGCAAGCCCGTGTTCACTTCTCCCTTCATGCCCGAAATCGCCGCTGGAAGCAAGCCTGTTCTCTTCGGTGATTTCAGCTTCTACTGGATCGGTGACCGCCAGGGCGTGACCTTCAAGCGCCTCAACGAGCGTTATGCCGATACCGGTCAGATCGGTTTCCTGGCTACTAAGCGTGTGGATGCCAAGCTGGTACTGTCTGAAGCCATGAAGGTGCTTCAGATGAAGTCCGCAACTTAAGTGATGGGAGGTGGCGGTGATGGACGCTCTGCTTGAAAAAGTAAAACAGAATCTGATTCTCGACCATAAGGCGGATGATGCATTGCTGAAGGGCTACATCACCGCCGCTGTTTCATACGCAGAAAGTTATCAGCATATTCCGGCGGGCTTTTACAGCGAAAACGCTATGCCCGCTACAACCGAACAAGCCGTCATTATGCTGTCATCCCACTTTTACGAGTCCAGGGACGGCAGCACCGGCGGCTTTTTTGCTGATAATGTGCAGGCAGGTCAGCAGGTCTGGAACACAGTCAATCTTCTGCTGGGACTCGACCGGGAATGGAAGGTGTGACCATGAGGTTCGGAAAAATGAAGGGCTCTGCCGATATTGTTGCTACAAAACGGGTCAAAGACAGCGAGGGCTTCTCCACCACGGCGGATGAGGTTCTCGCATCTGTCCGTGTTTACCGGGAAGGTCGCCACGGCAGTCAGCGGTGGGCAAATCTCGCCGCTTTCTCCGAGGCAACCGACCTGTTCCGCTTTCGTGTCATTCCCGGTGTAGGCATCACCACCGACCACGTTATCGTGTGCGATGGTAGCCGATACGACATCGTATCCGTTGAGGATGTCAAAGGTCGTGGGATGTACATTGAAGTGCTGGCAAAAAGGAGTGAACCTACCGTTGGCAAAGGTTGATATCAAAATGCCGGAGGAGTTTTTGCAGAAAATCTCCCGTCTCGGCAGCGAATTTGATGCCGTTGCCGAAAGTGTCTTGGAAGCCGGTGGCGAGGTAGTCTTGGCAAGGGTCAAGGGCAACCTCTCTGGGGTCGTGGGTCAAGGCACCAAATATGACTCCCGTTCCACAGGCGAACTGGAACGCTCCATCGGCCTGTCTCCTGCAAAGCTGGACAAGGACGGCAACCACAATGTCAAAATCGGCTTTGTTGACCCTCGTTCTGACGGTGACAGCAATGCAAAAATTGCCAACATCCTGGAATACGGAAAACACGGTCAGCCTGCAAAGCCCTTTTTGAAACCGGCAAAAACGGCATCCAAATCTGCTGCGATTACGGCAATGCAGAAGAAATTTGAAGAGGAGGTCGAAAAACGATGAATATCCTTTCTGACCTTTACACCGCGCTTTCCTCTTTGGATATTCCCATCGAAACGGGTGTGTTCAAGGATGAAGCCCCAGAACGGTACATTGTTATTGTTCCGATGGTTGAGTCCTATGACCTTCATGCCGACAACGCTCCCGGTGTGGATGTCCAGGAAGTGCGCCTTTCATTATATTCCCAGGGCAACTACATCAAGGACAAAAACGCCCTTGTAAAGACGCTCCTGGGTGCGGATTTCACCATAACCGACCGCAGATACATCGGTTATGAAACAGAAACAGGCTACCACCACTATGCTGTGGATGTAGCCAAGTACTATGAAATGGAGGAATAAATCATGGCTACGATTGGTCTTGATAAACTGTATTATGCCAAGATTACCGAGGACGCGGACGGTAATGAAACCTATGCGACCCCGGTGCAGATGGCAAAGGCAATGACCGCCGACCTCTCCGTGGAATTGGCAGAGGCTACGCTCTATGCCGATGACGGCGCGTCCGAAATCGTCAAGGAATTCAAGTCCGGCACTCTTTCCTTGGGCGTGGATGACCTGGGCGGCAGCGTTGCCTCCGACCTTACCGGCGCCGTTATCGATAACAACGGTGTGGTCATTTCCACCGCAGAGGATGGCGGCACTCCCGTTGCTGTCGGTTTCCGTGCCAAGAAGTCAAACGGCAAGTACCGCTACTTCTGGCTGTACCGCGTCAAGTTCGGCATCCCCGCAACGGCGCTGGCTACCAAGGGTGACAGCATTACTTTCTCTACGCCCACCATCGAAGGCACCATTCTCCGCCGTAACAAGGTGGACGGCAAGGGCAAGCATCCCTGGAAGGCAGAGGTCACCGGGGGCGATACCGCTGTAACCGCAGCAACCATCACCAACTGGTATAAGGAAGTGTACGAGCCTTCTTATACTACAACCACGACTGAGGAATAAGGAGGACTGACCAATGATTGACGAACGCAAAGCTGTCATCAATGTGGGCGGTGAGGATTACGAACTGCTCCTGACTACCAAGGCCACCAAGGAAATCGCCGGTCGTTACGGCGGCTTAGAAAACTTGGGCGACCATCTCATGAAGTCCGAGAACTTCGAGATGGCCATCGGTGAAATCGTGTGGCTCATCTCTCTTCTGGCGAACCAGTCCATCCTGGTTCACAACCTCAAGCACAAGGACAGCCCCAAGGAACTGCTCACCGAGGAAATGGTGGAACTG
>JAZQHD010000179.1:0-5232 GCA_045540375.1 Ructibacterium sp.
ACCAAATCAGCAAATTTCCTTCGTATCGTTGCCATACTGAAAAGCCTTCGGGATCAGGGTAAGATCAGTCCCAAGGAGTATGGCAGAGCGAAGAACTACTATAAAAACCTCACCGGCGCCGATATTGTAATCGCCGATTAATTCAAGGAGATGAAAAGCATGCAAGAAAAAGCATTTATGATTGAAATGTCATACGAGCATCCGGTGATGCGACAAGTGCAGTTCGGGTCATTGCAGCTACCTGCTACCGAGTATGAAATACGAGATGCCTTACAGAAAATGAGGGCAACGAAGGATGTTTTGACAGATCGGGAGTATTCCATCTATAACTGCGAGATCATTCCGCAGCTCAATGAAGTCCGCCTGGAATCGGCATCCCTGGATGAACTGAACTTCCTCGCCAAAAGGCTCGTCAGTCTCAACGAGGACGAGCGCAATATCATCAAGGGCATTGCCACGAAAGTGATCCACACCGATGAAGACGAAATCGTCAGCATCAGAGATCTCATCAATATGACTTACGGCACAGGAATCGTCTCGGTCGTATCCAATGTGACCAACGATGAGCAGCTCGGAGAATTCGTTATTGAAAACGAATTACAGGACGAAATCGCCCTTGTCCCGGAAGGTGCAACCCATCTGTTGGACAAAGAGAAGATCGGGAGAATTCAGAGAGCAGCAGACGGTGGCGTCTATGTAGGCAATCTGTATGTCTGTGCTGACCACTTCGAGATGCCCAAAGTCTATGACGGCATCACACTTCCCGAGGTTGAGCCGGAGCCTTGGTTTGCATTCCGGCTGTTGGTGGCAGAACCTCCCCAGGGCGATGAACCAAATGTAGAAGCAGCCGAGTGGATCACGCTTCCCATGACACTCAAGGAAATGCGAGAATTCGCTACACGGCATCATGTGGACAGCATCACCGACTGCGTGTATTACGACTTTGAATCCTCCGTTCCGCAGATCACAAGCGAGTGGTTCACCTCGATGGAAGACATCAAAACCCTCAACGATATCGCCAAGCGAATGGCAGAAATGTCCCCCGAGGATCAGGTGAAATTCAAAGCAGCGTTGGAGGACGAAAAGCCCTTCGGTGTGACCCTTGTGGATATGGAAGATATCGCATCCAACCTTGACCAGTACGAAATGAGCATCCAAAGCGATACCCCTGGGGCGTTCTTCAAAGAGTACCTGTGCAAGCATATGGATACACGCTTCGATCCCGAGTGGTTGGATACGCTAATGTGCTTCCGTGAAGGAAACGAGCTTCTGACCAAGCTCGGTGCATGCGTTACCGAGTACGGCGTTATATCCTCGCGCGGTGGTTCTCTCTATGAGCTTGTACCCTGCAACCAGGAGCAGACAGACCAGGAAGAAACCCATTCCGAAGCACCGGACGAGGACGAAGGGATGGTCTTGAAGATGTGAAAGAGCCGGACGAAAAGATATCGAAAACTTTGTTAAATAATCAAGAAATCGCTGGACTTGTGCGGTTCTATGGATATAATGTTGGTTACAAAGGAGGTTGCGCATAAAATGTATGCGCAACCTCCCCACAGAGGAAAGGAGAGAAAACGATGGCAAAGCCGATGCTGATATCCCCGATATCGAAGCAAGGAATTCAACTGTTGCGAGTAGCAGCCTACTGCCGAGTATCTTCTTCCTCTGCGGATCAGCTAAACTCCTACGCAACGCAGATCGACTACTACACCAAGCTTGCGAAGAAGAAAAAGAGCGAGTGGAACATGGTTGAGATTTTCGCTGACGAAGGTCTCAGCGGTATGAAAGCAAACAACCGTCCCGAGTTCCAACGAATGATCCGCATGTGCGAACTGCATCAGATTGACCTTATTATCACAAAGTCGGTATCCCGTTTCTCCCGAAACACCAAAGAAGCCTTGGAGTATGCAAGAAAGCTGAAGAACCTTGGGATCGGTGTTATCTTCGAAAAGGAAGGCATCAACACACAGTCCCTCGGCGATGAGATGCTACTCAACACCTTCGCTGCCATCGCACAAGAAGAATCCAAGGCAATCTCTCAGAACCAACGCCTCTCCATCGTCAAGCGAATGGAACTTGGCATCTATGTAGATAGCAACGCACCTTACGGATTCAGACTTGAAGATAAGCAACTCGTGGAGTATCCTCCCGAAGCCGACATCGTGCGGTGGATCTTCAATGCCTACCTCAGAGGAATGTCCACCTCGGAAATCGCAAAGGAATTGACTGACCGTGGCATCCCCACTAAAAACGGCAAGGAGAAATGGAAGTCCTCTAAAATCTCCTATATGCTCTCCAACGAGAGATACATCGGAGATTGCAACTATCAGAAAACCTACCGAGATACCACCGTACCGTTCAAGCAATCCAAGAACCGTGGCGAGGAAGATATGTACTACGCCACCGAAACTCACGATCCCATCATTGAGAAGGAAGTCTTTGAAAAAGTACAAGTCCTTCTCCAAAAGAGAAAAGAACAGTTCACCAAATCCACAACACTAAATATCTATCCACTTACGAGCCGCATTCGATGTTCCGAATGCGGCTCTTTCTATCGCCGTAAGGTTCGAAGCGGTGGAGTCAAATGGGTATGCTCCAAGCACGAAGAAGATACCAAGGCTTGCAAATCCAACTACTACAGCGAAGAAAGAATCTATGACGGCTTCCTATCAATGGTGAACAAACTACGATTCGGACAAGAGAATATCCTCGGTCAAGTCATCGCCAAACTCGAATATGCCACACAGCAGTATAAGAGAAATAACAAAACTGCGATGCAGATCAGTCAGAAGATTGCGGAGATCAACGCCACAATCCTCAAGCTGAACGAACTGCGAACCAAAGGATACCTTGCCCCCGAGATACATCAGTCCCAGGTCAGAGAGATGCAGAAGCAACTCGCCTCCCTCAAGGAAGAACGGCAAGACCAATTCGAATCCCGAATCCTTGCCATGCTCCAAGATGTGCGAAAGCTGAAGTCTCTGATAGATGAAATCGAAGAACCCTTGGACGAGTTCGATGACAAGCTCTTCGAAGAAATCATCGTAGAAATGAGCCTCAATAACACAGACGAGCTGACAATCACTCTGCTCGGTGGGCTGAAATTCACAGAATTGATATAGGAGAAAATGCAATGAAAAAAACACGCTTTATACCATACGGATACACCATCCGAGAAGGGCGGACGGTAATAGAACATACCGAAGCCGAGATCATCCGAGAAATCTTTGACGAATACATCAAGGGAGCTTCTCTCAAGGATATAGCAGAGAACCTCACACAGAGAAGAATACCCTATACAGAGAAAACGGATGTATGGGATAAAGCGAGAATTGCAAGAATCATCGACAACGCAAAATACATCGGAGATGAGGAATATGACCCCATCATCGATGAGGACACATATGAAGGTGCGGTATCCATGAAGGCTGCAAGGCAACGCAATACCGTACAAAAAGAGTGCGAAGGGATCGCCCTGCTCCGAAACAGAGTCAAGTGCGAGGACTGCGGAAGCCCTATGGTACGCAGAATCTGCTCCAAGCGACATGTCAAGGAAAGTTGGACATGCCAAAACGCAGAGTGCGGAAAGCGACTCCGCATCAGCGATGGCGACCTGCTACAGAAGATCACCATCCTTATGAATCGCATCATTGAGAACAGCGAAATGATGATCCCCAAGCCCAAAACAAGAATAGTAGACTCACCAACAGTCGCAAACCTACAACGGCAAGTGGATGCCGAACTCGGAAAAGATCACCCGAGCGAGGAATACATTGTCGAGAAAATCAGCGACATTGCAAGTCAGCTATATAAAGAAACCCAAGCAAAGAAAATCATCGTGGCTCAGATCGCAAGAAAGAGAGCCTCAATGATGAAACCCCAGGAAAACTTTAATTGCGACTACTTCTCCGACCTTATAGACTACATCACACTCTCAAGCTCGGGGAAGGTCAGACTCCACACCAAAGTGGGGACGGAAATCACCGAAGGAGAGAATGAATAATGGCTGTAACCAAAATCCCAAAGAAAACGGTAACGCTCATCGAACCGAAAAAGTCCTTCATAGTCGACAAGGCACAGCATCGCCAAAAACGAGTGGCAGCCTACTGCCGAGTGTCTACCGACAGCGAAGAACAGCTTACATCCTACACCAATCAGATGAAGGTCTATACCGAGATGATCGCTGCCAACAAGGAATGGGAGTTCGCCGGTCTGTATGCCGATGAAGGCATTTCGGGTACGAGAGCCGACAAGCGACCCCAATTCCAAAAGATGATCGAAGACTGCTTCAAAGGCAAAATCGATATGATCATCACCAAGTCCGTGTCTCGATTCGCAAGAAACACCGTGGACTGCCTCGACTATGTCAGATCACTCAAGGAAATCGGAGTGGGCATCTACTTCGAGGAACAGAACATCGATACGCTGAAAAGCGATAGCGAACTGTACCTCATCATATACGCAGGTTTCGCACAGTCCGAATCCGAGAGTATCAGTAAGAACATCACATGGACACAACGAAAGAAATTCGAGGACGGCAAGGTCACTTTCATGTATAGTCGAACCCTCGGCTACAAGAAAGGCGAAGACGGCAATCCCGAGATCGTTCCCGAGGAAGCGGTCATCGTGCAAAGAGTCTTCGACATGTACCTCTCGGGAAAGTCCACCGATGAAATCTCGGAGATACTCCAAAGCGAGAACATCGTAATCCCCGAGAAGAAACTGAACTTCAGCAAATCGATGATTATCCGAATGCTAAAGAATGAGAAATACTGTGGAGATGCCATCCTCCAAAAAACGGTCACCATCGATCCAATCTCCAAAAAGAGAAAGGTGAACGAAGGCGAAGCACCCATGTGGCTCGTAGAAAACAGCCACCCTGCAATCATCACCCGTGAGGTATTCAACAAAGTACAAGAAGAATCCGCCCGAAGAAAAGCCAAAGCCCCTCAGTCTGAAAAGGTGGCATTGACTGCCTCGGGAAAATACTCCAAGTACGCACTCACAGAAGTAATGATGTGCGGAGAGTGTGGAAGCCGATTCAAGAGGGTGACATGGAACATTCGAGGAAAACGGAGAATCGTATGGAGGTGCATCAGCCGACTTGACTACGGCAAGAAATACTGCACCGAATCCATCACCGTGGACGAACAAGCCCTCCAAAGAGCCATTGTGAGAGCCTTGAATCGCTTTAATATCGAGGACGAGTCAACATACCTCATGCTGATGAAA
>JAZQHD010000180.1:0-2704 GCA_045540375.1 Ructibacterium sp.
CTGCGTACAGACAGCACACATGAATCGTTCTCCGTCGGGAGCCTCGTTCCATTCGCCAATGACGATTTCACGATCTCCGATATACATGGCATGGATGATCTCATAGGTTCCTGCCATGCGTTTTTCAGTTTGTTCCATTGACTTCTCCTTTCGCACGCTCGCAGAATACCAAGAGCCGTTGTCTGCCACCGGAAGCGTAAGGGTGGCAGGTCAGCAAGGTCAACATATCCCGTCCTTCTTGGATCAAGATCGTATCTGTTTCATTGGGTTCAATGATTTTGGTTTCCGTAACCGTGTAAGTTAGGGTTTCCCATAGGTTCGTAATAATAATTTCGTCCCCAATCTCTAAGTCGGAGAGGTAGCGGAAATAGTGGGCTCCGTTCCAACCGCAATGGCCCGCAAGAACACAGTTGGTATTCTCTCCACCAATGGGTAGGCTGGTTTCTCCCATATGTGCAGCACCTTTTTCCATGTTGCTTCTGCTCGCTCCGAGATAGATGGGCAAACAGACATTGAGTTTAGGGATCTCAATTACACCAAACACCTCACTGTCCAAGCCAAAGTCCAACAGTCGGATGACGGTGCTTTTATAGGCTGCGGTGTTCTTCAAGCCGGACTGCTTATCTGTGTAGATGGTATGATTGTAGCTGTTCATAGCATCCCACAGCATAGGATACTGCCGTTCCTGAATGATTTCTGTTTCTACAGGCGAATCAGGATCGCTCTGTATAGTTTCGGTCGGTTCTGTTCGGACACTTTCCAAAAAGGAGATCGCCTCGGATTCCATTTCGCCCTCGATCTTTGCACCTTGGTAATGGGGATAGACCAAAACAGCTATGCCCACAAAGAACATAAAGACCATAAGGACAATGACAATGCGTTTAGTGATCATGGTGTTTCTTCCATCCTTTCCAAAGGGTGTATCCAAGAAGCAAAAGGAATACAGAGCCTCCAATGCCTAAAAGAATCCCTCTGACATAATGCTGTTCCCATGTGGATGCAGGTTCGGTTACTGCTTCGATTTCCTCTTGAATCTCTACAGCTTCCTCATAAGGGATTCGTGTTCCTCTTACCAAAAGTCTGTGGGTGTTTACTCCAAAAGGAGTACAGGTAACAAGGGTACAAAGGTCTTCTCCTGCCACGGTGGAAAGATAGGTGGTATCATAGGGCGTAACCGTTTTGATTTGGTCTACCTGATATGCAAGAGTTTCGTCTAATACATCCAGATAAAATACATCTCTCTCTGTCAGTTGCGGCAGGTCAGAAAACATCTTGTCCGTCGCCATGCCGGAGTGGGCGGTCAATACGGAATGCGTGTTGGTGCCACCAATGGGAAGAGAACTTCCTAACAGATGACCAACTCCAATTTCCAAGGTATCTGCATTGGTTCCATGGTAGATAGGGAGCTGTACATTGATCTTCGGGATTTCCACATATCCCATGATACCATCGCCCATAAGGTTCAAGCAGTCTTTGTACTCTTCCTCCGCTTCCAATAAGGCTTCGGGACTATAGTCTGTCAGATTTCGATTGTACATACCGGCCTTCCGCCGTTCTTCAATCAAATCTCCGTGTTCTATGTCCAAAATCTTATTTTCATATTGGGTATGAACCTCAGATCGATGATGCTCATTGTATGCGGTGCTGATTAGGGGATAAAGAGTGAGGCCAAGTGCCCCAAGGAAGGCAATGACCGCAATGATGATTAAGAGTAATTTCTTCTTCATAGATTGTCCTCCCACAAGGGGGCCGGAGGGGGTGAACCCTCCGACCGGGTGTAGATTATGAATTACTTCTTGGATGCGTCGGCAGAAGCGTTCTTGGGCTTCTTGCATACGAACAGGAGCACAACGACTGCTGCGAACATCATCAGGATGCCGCCTGCGGTGAAGATCAGAGTGCCGTTGTCACCGGTGTTGGGGAGATCAAAGCCTTCTGTGTTCACAACGGTCAGGGGCACAAAGGCGTTGAGAGATTCGCCGTCTGCTTCCATAGTGACTGCATTGGTATCTACCGTAGCTTCTGCGGTCAGAAACAGGTGCTTGAGCTGCTTCTGGGGCATACCGCTGAGCTTCAGATCATAGCCGCCGTCAAAGGCATAGTGGGGATCGTTCTGCAGCACACCGAGAATATCTTCGGAGTAGATATCGCAGGTGCAGTCCTCGTTTTCCAGAGCAGTAATAACCAGTTGAATGTCGTCCTTCAGGAGGGTGTAACCATCGGTGGTTTCCACTTCGGTAATCACATAGCTGTCATCCTCCAAACCCTTGATGAAGATCTTGCCGAAGTCATCTTCCACAGCGACAGGGATAAATACGGTAGCATCTGCTTCCTCTGCAACATGATCGGTCACATAGTAGAAGCCGGTTTCTTCGTCCAGAACAGCCTGTACCCAATAGCCATCGGTTTCGTTGTATACCTTGAACTTAACAGCCTTGAAGAGGTTGGTGATCTCTGCGGTTTCGGAGTCGAGATCCTCAAACAGCTTGGTCAGGTCAATGCCAAAGCTGAACATGTGGCAGTCATCAATGAGAGTGTCGTAATACTCGGTGGAAGTACGCTTCCAAGTCAGGACTACCTTGTTGTCGTTGCCGTTCTCGCCATAGACAAGGGAATCGTCTGCATTGACGGTGGCACCGTAGGAAATACGCATGGTGTAGTTGGAATAGCCGGAGTAGATCTTGCCGTACTCATTGGGATAGGG
>JAZQHD010000181.1:0-93462 GCA_045540375.1 Ructibacterium sp.
AGTTGACTCGCCCACGCATAATGACTCTACCAAGCTGTGGAGTGTGTTTGTTCACGCCATGGTAAGGGAATGTAAATAACAAACTCCGCCCGAAGAAAGTCCTGTCAAGTTATTTTCGGACAGGGGTTCAATTCCCCTCAGCTCCACCACAGGAGAGTTGGGCGAACTCTCCAAGGAAAAGACATTACAATTGTCATTACTTTGGAAGGTTTCTCCCTGCTCTATCCGCTCGATAAGAGCAAATAAAACAAGAGGCAGCCGCAAGGCTGTCTCTTGTTTTATGCCTATAACCTGCTCCGTGATAATCTAACATAATTCACCGCAATTCGCCAATTTGCGGTAGATTATCACCGAAGGAGCGGCACATTATGATTAAGATTTTACTGTCACGGAAGCTGGGCGAGCTTCGATGGACACAGGCCGACCTTGCCAGAAAAACAGGCATCCGGCCTACCACCATCAACGAACTGTACCATGAAATATCCGAGAGGGTGAGCCTTGAGCACCTCGATCTGATCTGCGAGGCTCTGGATTGCGATCTGGACGAGATCATCATCCATATCCCAAACGGATACACCAAAATTGAACATAACCGGGCTGGGTACAGGATTCGCAAATGATGGACCGCCTTTCACGCAAGAACGCAGGGGTCACTCCCCTGCGTTCTTTTATTCATCAGCATCAAGAATGATCCGTTCTCCATTTGGCAGAATGAAGGCAAGTTTGCAACCACAGTGATCAGCTATCTTTACAAGGTCATCTGCAGACCATCTTTCATTGGAAAACTTATTGCTGAGGCTTTGCTTGCTGCTCATGTCCAGCACATCCATAAGGTCGGATTGCTTCTTTTCCCTCTCCATGAGCAATGCCTTAATTTTCTTTGAAATCGCCATTCGTATCACCTCAACTCAAATATACACGCATTTCGTTTATATGTCAATAAAAATTTTTTACAATTTCACGAAAATATTTTACTATTTCTATTGACAAGTACACGATAATCGTGTATAATTAGAGACAGAAAGGGGGTGGTAATATTGAGGGTTCGGTTGAAAGCGAAATGCCGCAGACCTAAGTCCACGGCATTTCGGGAAAGAATGAAACGCTTGGCGGCCGACATTCTTTCCAATCTCATCTCTGGTCTCTTGACCGCAGCAATTCTTAAATTGCTCGGTTGGTAAGACCAAGGGTGTGGGGCTTCGGCCTCACACCCTAAGATTAAAATAAATCTTCTAAACTGTCAAGGAGAATTTTTATGAAATATGTTTTATTCGTTCTGATCTTTACTATTCTTTCCTGCATCATTCGACCGGTCGTCCGAAAAATCTTTAAGTAAATTTTGGAGGTGGCACTATGAATAAAGTCCGCAGAAAAGCCTTACAGACCATCCTCGATCAGATTGAGGATCTCAAGAGCAGTCTTGAGGAGCTGCAGCAGGAGGAAGAAGAATACCGGGACAATATGCCCGAGAACCTTCAGGGCAGCGAGAAGTACGAAAAGGCTGACGAAGCCGCCTCCAATTTGGAGGATGCCGTCAACAGTCTGGAAGATGTCATCAGCAGCATTGAAGCTGCCATGGAATGAGGTGTGGCACATGACAAACATCTGCATCACCTACCATATGAAACGGGAACATGAGATCGCAGAGACCTGCATTGTTCTTCCGATGGAAGATTGCAAGGCAGCAGAACTTCTTGCCACACAGGACGAATGGTGGCAGCTGATGGAGGGTGCCGCATTGGATGTTCTCCTCCGCAAGTTGTCCATCTTACAAGGGTATATGTACGCCGGGTTCTGCACTGCAGAGCAGGCTAAAGCCTAAAACACAGCCTGACCTACCGGGCATACGGGGAGAAAGGAAATAATTATGTTGAGTTTACCGAGCAGATGGGTTTATGTGTGGTATGAGGACGGCAAAATGGAGAATGTCGCAAACACGGACACTCTCGACGCAAATGAAGCCCGTGAATTCAAAGAGACATGGGAGAAGGCCAGAGGCAAGAAAGTCGTCCGTGTCGATCTCCAGAACAGCAACGGCAACCTCGTAAAATCTTACACCTACTAAGCTGAACCGAGCCGGGGCGGTCATTCCCCGGCAGAAAGGATTCTTATGAGCATCAACATAACCGAAGCCGAAGCGAAAGCCGCTCTGGAGCGATTTGCAAGGGTTCAACGGAAACACCGCTTTGCTTGTCCCCGATGTGGAGATATGGCAATGGATGAAGACCCCATCCGCAATGCCCTCAGCCGATACGCAGCCGTTCAGATCTGCGACAGGTGCGGAAATGATGAGGCCATCCGGGACTTCATCGGCAAGCCCCTCCCTCTTACTGAGTGGTCTCTTATGGCTGCTGTCTTTGAAACCCCCGCCATAGAGGAGCCGCTGCCGAATGAGTAAGGACTGGACACCCGAAGAACTCCAAGCCGTAAGTGAGGCGATGAAAGCCTCCGGCAACATGGGGTATGAGGAATTCTGCGAAGAACTGGAGAAGCAAGGCTTCCATTCATCCGAAAAGGCACCTGTCACGCAACCTGTGCGGTTATAACCGCCCTTTCCGCTTTGAGGCAGGTAAACACCTACCCAAAAAGAAAAAGCCCCCACCCGTAAGACTGCGATAGTCCTACAGATGGGGGCTTATCATTTGATGATTACTTCTTCTTTGTAAGCTCTGCGTGGTACTTATCCATCAGAGCTTTGATGTTTGCAGGTGTCGCAGTCCGCTTTCCGCGAAGTACAGCTTCCCAATAGTCGGGGCTGTCCATCTTGATATCATCGACTGCATTCTGGATGGTGATGTCGATTGCATCAGGGACATTTGCTGCACTAAGGGAGCGAGCAGCAGCCGCAAAGTCAGGGGTGATAAAACCACGGATGTACCGGGCATTGACCTGCAAAGTGCGGATGCCGACCTTACCACCGGACATATTACCTTCAGCAACATCGAAATAGTTGCCGTTAACCTTGACCACAATACCGATGTGGTCAGCCCATCCGGTAGCATCACCCACACCATTGTCCTGCCAGTCGTAGACACAGGAATCACCGATCTTGGGCTTGTAGGCATCGTTCTCCACCCAAATGCCCATTGCCTTGGCAATCAGGGTGTGGCGTTCAACGCCGCACTCAGTGCCAGTAAACTTTGCCACACCGGCCTTGATGTAAGCGGCACTGACGGTGGTATCGCAGTAGTCGTCCGTGGGGGTCACGGTGTAGCGGACAGTTGCCTTATCATGAGGATATGTATTGTACAGCTGAAGGATCTCCTTGTGGGCTGCACTTCCCTTAGCGGAACCAACCCACGCCTTGATCGTATCAACGACCTTCTGCCGGAGTTGAAGTTCAGTCATTCTCGGCACCTCCCTGCATCTGATCGTTCCTGTCGCCTTCGACCAATGCCTTGACCGCAGGATTTGTTTTCAGAAGCTCATCCATTTTTTCAAGAGCCTTGTCCACCATGACCTTGAATCTGGTAAAGGAAATGATCTTTGCAAGCCACGGAAAGCGTGTCACAAACATATCGTAGACCTGCCGCAATTTGATCTGACCGGTGCCGCTGCCGAGATCCTGCTCAGCTTTGGTACAGGCCCAGAGAAGCCACTCCGACAGCTTCTCCAGCTGCTCATCACGGGGCAGCATAAAGAACACATAGATCGCAATTCCGACACCGATGACAGCTGCCAGAATTGCAAAGAAGATGTACCAATTTTCGATAAAGAATTCCATTACAAGACCTCCTCAGTCTTTCAGAACGATCTCCGCAGCCCGGAGGGCTGCATCGATCCCATATTTGTCTGCCATTTTTTTGACGAACTTTTGCGTGTACTTTGACCTGTTTTCATTCTTCGATTTCCACAGGTAAAACCCACCCCATGTGCCATCCACCACGAAGGAGGCGGCATCCAAAACGGTTAGAGCAGTGACATCATAGCCCGTAAAAGTACCGATCACCGCAGCGATTGCCAGACAGACAGTGATTGCACTGTGCAGCAACAGCATTTTCTTGGAGAACTCCACGCAGCACACTCCTCCTATTGCTGAAGAAAATCATGTTTCTTCAGACGATCATCGTATACTCGCTCGATATTGGCTATCGCATGCACGGAACGGCTGTTAGGGTACTCGGGGTGAGCTTTACAGTACCGTTCATACATATCAATTTCTGCGAGGATCTCAATAAAATCCTCTCGTGTGTGAGGGATATCACGCAGCAGCTCATTGTTGAATTGCAATACCCTCTCACGGTGCTTATCGGCATCGCGTTCATCGTCAACTCGGATGTGCTCGTCAAGTGCTTCCTTCGTTTCTGCCTGAGAAGCCTTGACATTTTCTAACTCTTTGAGGACATCCGCATTGATCGCCCGACCAATGCTTTTAGCTATTGCTGACCATGGATTGATTTTAATCGGGGTGATTTCCACCAAGGCAAGCAACAATAGCAGACCTCCTCCTCCAACCATAAGGATTTCCCGTATACTCACTTCTGTCTCCTATCCGCATATTTATTAAAGGGATGGACTATGTCAATCCATCCCTTCTGCACCGCACAAAAATCTATTCGCCTACGATCAGGCTGAATTCTTCATCGGTCAGCAAGCCCTTGTCCACGGCATCCCTCAGGTTTTCCTCGGTAACCCGACCCATTTTGTAAAGGTTCCAGAACGCCTTTGCTCTTTTGCTCATTACTCAACACCTCCATAGAAGATTGCCAGAGTTTCCTCAAGATCGGTCAGCTTACCCATCTTCACTGTGACAGTACCATCACGATGGACGGTGATATCACCGGTAATACAGAAATCACTATTGTCGTATTCGACAGGATCGGGTGTAACGATTTCGCCATTCTCCGCTTCATAGCTTTCAGGCTGATCGACGATAGACCATTTGGCATTATCTACGAAGGTTTCTGCCGCTTCTTCGTAGGTCATAGCGAGGGTGATAGCCTTACTCTCTCTGCCGTCCCATTCTCGATCAGATACCTTGCCGTCAATTTTTGCTGGATACTGAATGTCGTTGATTTTTACAAAAATCATTTCGGTCTCCTCCTTTATGCTTTAACTTCATAAGTTTTTCGGTCTACTCTCGTTTTTCCCGGCATAGTGAACGCAGGTCTTGCCCATACCAGACGACTAAATATGTGACCTTCAGCAGTTGTGCCAAACATGAGAACTGACTCATTACCATTATTGTATCTGGTACGAGTGTGTTGCTCATAGCGATGTTGACCTTCAAGCGAATCACTTGTCCAGTAATATTGGGGTAACATCAACTTATCAGCTGTAGGTAACAATGAACCTTCATAAGCTGCCAATGAGGTGTTTGCACCACGGCTTCCGGTGAATTCAGTGTTTGACAAAGCAAAAACAGACCTATCGATAGATATAACTTCTGTAACAGAACCTATCGGGTAACAGAGTATTTTTGTTGTAGCAATTGCATCTTTGGTTGCTGCATCAAAAACAGCCTTGTATTCTGTGTTAAACCATGTGTCAAGTTCGCAGTTGCCATAATAGATTGATTGAGCCGTGCTGTCAGAATGCCACGGACGTTCTTCGTATGGTTCTTTACGAACCAGCAACGTGCGCCCAGAGCCATTCAGACCGCTTTCATAATTATGCTTTGCAATAAGAAACTCGGTCAGCAAACCGTTTTCACGAATTAGTACGATTTCCCCTTCTTGCAAATCTTCCAACGGAATGTCGAAAAAAATGTCATAGCCAGTTCCATCCACCAAAGTTCTGCCTTGTATGATGTCATAGCCAGTTCCATTCACCAAGGTTCTGCCTGCTTCAATCTCATAAGCAGTTCCGCCAATCAAGGTCTTTTGAGCCATGATTTCACCACCTTATAAAAAGTGCCAACAGATTGCACCACCGGCATCAGGGGTTTCCACTTCAGCTTCTGTGGTGTACTTACGGAGCTTCTGGTTGCGGACAAGATAATCATCGGCAGCCTGATGGTCCGATCCCGCCTTGAGGACGCCTTCCATAGTGTCGCCTGCTTTAGCCACCGCACCGATGCCTTGTGGTGTAGGCAAATAGGATAGCTCGTTATAGTCTTTGCTCCAGCCAATCCACTTGACCTGATTAGCAGCACAGTATACTCCAGTATAATCGATACCAGAGTCTGTATCCGTCCACTGGAAACGCACCCGGTTCTCATTGAGGCAAACTACATGGGCAATGCCGTTGACACCGGGATAGATATCTGCATTTGCCGCATCGGTGGAATAATAAAGCTCACACCCTTCATCCAAGGATGCAGCGATTGCCTCAATCGTTTCCTCTCCAGCTGTTAAACGGAGATCCGCCAGAGAGGAATAGCATTTGATTTTATGATCGCCGACCTGAGCCAGTTCGCTCCAATCAGACCATGCTCCATTGTTGCTGGATCTGACAGCAAAACCCCGGCCAAGGTTCAGTTCATCACTGTACGGAAAAGCGATCTGCGTTCTGTTGTTCTCTGCGGTGACACCACCATGGAATAGCTGCATGATATAGACATATTCGCCATCAATGGGACAATCTTTGGAATACCCAGCAGGGATCAGCATCAGACCATCTGTCAGGACATCAATATCCGGCTCACTGGTGGATGCATAGAAAGTCGCCTGATTGGTCATAGCGCTGTTGCCGGAGGAAGGATTATCGGGGTTCTCCGAATCTCCTGAATTCTGATGATCATTGAAGTACGCTTCCATGTCGTCGAAAGTAACCAGTCCGGCGGCACAAGAAACAGTCACAACAGTATCATCCGAAACAACAACTTTGACCGGGAACTTCCAAATACTGGGAGGTAGCGTGTCTTTATATGCGGGGACTGGTTGTCTGTAGTCACCCAGGCTGCCATACAGCAACGACACGTCTTCTCCAGTCTCCGGGTCTTTTGCATATACCATGAATTCACTGAGATAAAATGTCGAGACCTCCGGATTGGAAGAGCTGTCATACTGAACAGTAAACTCAAACTGATTATTCTTATGTCTCCGCCTGCCAATTGAGCCATCTGCGACATAGCGGAAGAGCGTGTGTACATTTGCCAAGTCATACCCTTCGGGAGGTGTACCGCTACCAAATGCTACACCGGAAAGATTCAGAGGTTTTTCCAACGCAGCACATTTGGTGAGTAGCGCTCTGCCGATCGTGGTTAACTTGTATCCGTAGTTCATGTTAAATTCTCCCTTCTGTTCTGAGACAGTCATGAGTAAAACTCAGTTATCCTCCCAGCAACATATTGCCAAGCAGTGCCTTTCCAAGCTTCGATCCATCAGGGTCATCGGGTGACGTTGAGCCCAAAACCATACTTCCAAGAAGTGACATGCCCAAAACTGCATCGTTCTTGCACGGGATATGAAGTGTTGTAGTTGTCAAACCAGTCAATCCAAGCATTACCTTGTCTTCGTATGTAAGTTCGTCTGCAAGTTCTGGCACATGGAGTGTATAGATGCCCCCAACCTGAATACCTAAGTGAATCTCTTCCGGCTCTGCCTCAACAACATAGTCGATTGAGCTCAAATGTGATCTCAGATTTTTGTAGTAATTAGCCAATTCCAGCACTCTGAAATGGCGGTCAATATCCGCGACAACATTGCTCGCATTGATAAGCAGTCGGAATGTGTACGGCTCACCGCCCCATTCAAACCACTCCTCCACGGTGGAATTGGGATAAATCGCAGAAATTGCAGTTCGAACAGCAAACTTGGTTCCCAGATGCTTGTGTACCAAGAAACTGTCCTTCAGAGTCTGCCGCTTCTGCTCAATGGTGTAGTTGTAGTCCCACCAATCGACCTTGAAGTCGTATGCCAGAATATCCAACAATCCTTCAGGCAGCGCATCAATACGGGCATAGATTGTGGCACAGTCGACATTGCCGACTGTGCCACGAAGCTGTTTTGCCGCAACTGCAGCAAAAGCACAGAACATATCATCATTCTTCAACACCTGCGGAAGTGTACGAAGAAGATCATCGGTGCGAATGTTACTCATCTTCATAGCCTCCATTCAGCACCGTCTTTTCCTTCAGCTGCGCCACCTGCACCGGCGTAACAGCACCATCCACCTTTCGGCCATCGGTCACTTTTTGAAAAACAGGCGATCTGATATCAATTCGCTTAACACCGGTAGCCATAAGGAATTCATACAACTTCGATGGATTGATGTCCCGACCAATCTTTGCACTCTGCCAGTCTGTGTACTTTTTCACCGCAGCCTCAACCGCAGTCTCAATACTCGCAGCACTCGCTCCGCTGTTATTGGGAATGTAGTAAGTCAGATCCACAGCATACTCGATGGGTTCAGGAGCAAGAGACTTCACAAGGTCTGTCAGTGGTCGTACTTTCTCTGGTGTCACCTTTTCCAGAACAGCATCCAGAATCTCTTCCCCGGGAAGTTTCCCTCCCTCCTCCAGCGTGTACACATGTACCACACCGGGAGTCGGTGAAATTGCAATCGCATCCACAATGGAAGGGCTTGCAGATTTTGCGAAATAAACATAACCGCCCATGGGACCTGCTGTAGAATAGGTGTCCTCACTTTCCCTCATCCGGGTGTAGAGTTCCTCGTCCGTTTCCTCATCGGCGCCGCCTGCACTCTTTGTAATGTTCTCGCAATGGTCATAGAACGGGAACACGTCCACCAAACAAGAGATCTGACCGGGCATGTAACCATTGCCAGCCGTACCGATTGTCTGGCAAATTGCAGAAACATCGACTGTCAATTCTCCGGCCGGCACATAGGTGTTCTCCTCTGTCTCAAAGGTCACACTACCGTCCTCAGTCGTGATGCGGGTGCCAGCAGGAATCAGTTGGTAGCTGGCTTGTGCTTGAGAGAGATAGAACCGAATGGTGGTTGTAGCCGCAGACGCCGGCAGTCGGCTCACATCGTGGAACAGCTCTGTCAGACTTTCAAGCTTGTCGCCAAATGCAAAGCGTGGCACATTCTCCTTTGCCGATATATCAATGTTGGCGTTGATCTGGACTATGATATTGGCCATCCAAAGAAGGAACAGCCGCTCAGGGCTGCCCGGATGCACCGTAACGCCCATGAGTTCTTCATAATCCCTGGTCATTTCCGCCACGATCTTCTCGGCATCATAATCCACAAAACTGACATCAGGGTACTTGCGTTCACTCATCGATTATTTCCACCTCCACAACAGGAATAAGTTTGCCGGGATCATCCTCGTCACCTTCAAAGGCGGCTGACACCAGCTGTGCCCGAGGTTCTTTGGCTTCCAAAGCCTCCAATACCTCTGTCACAAGGATTGCCTGAGCTGCATTGATGGGCTTATCAAGAAACTCACCCTTGAGCCCAAGTGTTCGATCCAGCGGAACTTCTCCCTGAATCGTAGAAATGAGGACACAAACATTCTGCAGCACAGCTTCCACCGTATTACCCGGTACCAGTACGAGGCCGGACTTTTTCGCCTTTACTGTGTAGATCATGTCATCACCTCCGGGGATATGCGAGCAGCGTGATAGACACCTTGGCTTCCAGCAGATTGCCGCGATTATCGAAACGCTGCATGTCGATTTTTGATTTCTGAATGACCCAGCGGTTTTTCCCGTAACTCTTATTGCCAATGACAAGGTAGTGCGGTGACCCAGACCGTTCCATGCTGAGAATTTTCGAGATCTCCCGTTCGGGATTCGTACCGGCAAAAGCGGTCAGCAAAATCGGAAATGTGATCTTGTCATTTTGGTTGCCAAGAAACTCAGGGATAGGGTCTCTGAGGTGCCGGTCATGCTCTGTCCACTTGGCATCGGCCTGCCAGGACATGGATTGAAATGTCAGTACTTGCTGAGAAGATACTCGAAAGATCAAACTGCCGAAAGAACCTACGATCATTTCAGCACCCCCAATATCACTCCATCACCGTTGAACACAGGAAGATAAAGGCAAATGACCGTATCGCCAACATTGGGCATCCAAAATGTAGTGATGCTGTCGGGGTGATTGTGGGGATGTTCCCCCTGCAGGTCCGTGGTGATTTCCATCTTGCAGCCATACTGCTGCATGACACGAAGATTACCGGACACCATATTCCCCAAATGAGGGAACGCCACTCTTGCTGTGCGATCACCGGCATTGACGGAGCTGACCGTGCCGATTCGTACAATCTGTTCCAAATCCATCAATAGCCCTCCAATGTTCTCCGTAGAGTGATTTTAGTTGTGTAGCCGCTGCTGCCGCTCAGACTGTGAACCGCCTTGGAAATGATGTACTTCCCATCGAACATTCCCCAACCTTCCAGTTTGACCGTAACACCAACTACCAAAGCAGGATCGCCGGGAAATGTGAAGTCGCAATGCTTCTCGTACTTGTTCTTCAGCCGAAGCATTTTTTGTGCCAGTACCTCAGCTTCGGCATTGGAGCTGACACGCATATTGAGAGAAAGCACCTGTGCATCGCTCTCTGCCTCAGGATCTTTGAAAGAACCGGTATAGGTCGCCTTGCTCACCGGATCGGTGTAGGAGACCGTACACGAGCCGTACTGCGTATCACATTGCCCGGTCTTAAGTTTATACTTGGAATAACCACTGCCCGGGGAAATGGTTATAACCGGGTCAGCGGCCTCATATTTGGCTTGGTCGAAAAGAACAAGGGTATTGGCTGTGACTTTCAGACTGATACCAGCGTTATGGCACAATGCAGAAAGGAATTCTATGTCGGATTGCTTCACCTGTTCTACTCTGTCATAGTAAGGATCGGCGTCACTTTCGTACATACAATCCATTCCGGCTCGTCCGGCTATTTCCTTGGCGATACTGGATAGGTAGTAAGCCTCCCACGCCTGGTTCTTTTTCGTCTGGGTTGTCGCAGTATCTCTTGGAGCAGAAGTCGCCTTTAAGGTGATGACATTCGGCGGACCATCGCAGGAAACATCATCCAATGCACATTCGCCGGTGTCCAGCACCTTATCATAGCCATCGCTGTTCCAATTCTCACGGACAAAGACGACCTGTATCCGCAATCCCTTGTTCTTATACTGACTGCCGCCAGACGAAGGAAGTCCCTCGCTGGCGGCAGCATCTAAAACAGCATTCAGATATTTTGTGATCCAAACACGATGAGGATCTGCAATGGTGACTTGAAGATCATCTGCGGCATCTTCCTCATTGTCCGTATACTGAACAGACAGCATATTCTTGCCGATGTCCGTGGTAATGTCTTCACCGGCAATCAGAACCTTTACTTTGGTGCGCCGTGACACGGATGTATTACTCATACCTTACCTCCTCCACGGAGGAGCCGTGCTTACCGTCTCCTCTTTGATCTCAGGCACGATAATGACCACACCTGCCGGGAAGATATAGGTCTCCCTGTACTGTTTGTTGGCTTCAAGGAGCTTGCTCATATAACTTTCCTTGCCGTAGACCTTGAAAGCGATCATATCCCAACAATCACCCTGTATGGTGGTATAAGTCATCGGTAAGCCCCCCTGTTCCTATCATCCAGCACATCCTCCATGGTCTGCCGCACAAGATCACGAATAGCTATAGCACTCTGATCGAGCTGGTTCGTCAGATCTTCACCGGGTGGTGAAGAAAAATGGTTGTCGATTTGCAATGCAATGCTGATTCCGCCGCCAGCAACAGGTGTTGCCAATGTGGGCACCTGTGCCGCCATCAGCTGCGGTGCCACAGCCACCACTTGGACTTCCTCTGCCAAAGCGGTTGTACCGGCATGACCGAGGTTGGCATACGCTTCTGCCACTTCGCCTTCCATTTTCTCAGCAGGCTGCTTAAAACCTTCGACCGTCATTTCGCCGATCCATGTTGTAACCTTGGAAGGCGATGCCGTCTTAACCTGAGCCTTGATTGCCTCGACAGCCTTCGCACCAAGTATTGCATAGGCTTCATAGACCTGTGGGGTCATATTGATTGCAGAGTTTATAAAACCTTGTACCGTCATTTCGCCAGCATTTGCCGCAGCTTCGCTCAGCTCCATCTTTTCGACAGCTTCACGCGTTCTGGTTTCGATTTCGGTCATCGCCTCATCAAAGCCGGTCTGAACACCGGCAATACCTCCGGCGACAAGATCCTGTTCCTCTTTCAATGCCTGCCAGCTCTCTACCATCAGTCTGAGTTCTGTATCAGTGGCACCAGCCATACCGGCGATAGCCGCCGCACTCTCCTCCGAGCCGTCAGCGAAGGTGGCCAGCATTTCGCCCAACCCCTCGATACTGGCGCCTCTTTCGGACAGCAACTGCAGATTTGAGTTATAATCCTGCCAGTAGGTGATTTGGCTTTGCAGTGCGGAGTTGATCGTACTGGCGCTGGTCTCAACAACAGGAGCCACCTGATCCCAAAGAGCATACTGCCCGGAAACACTTTCCTGTGCGGCGGTATATGCCTCAGTATAAGCATCCGCCAGAGCGATAACTTCAGCATTAACACCAGCCAACACACCTTGCAGGTTTTGATACTGTGCGGCCTCGTCCTCAGTAAGCCCAAGGTTCTCTTCCTCCGCACTGGAACACCTTTCTATGGCCTCTGCAGCGAGATCTATTTCGGCCTTAGCTGCCGCAACCGCTTCTGCTCCCTCGTCTATGGCCTGCTGGTATGTCTGCGCAGCATGATCTGCCTCGAAATATGTGTTTATGACTTCGTTGAGTTCTTCCTGCAGATCATAATACTCCTGAGAAAGGAAACCCGTTATGCCAGCCACACTTGCAGTCGTAACATCACATGCTTCCATTTTTGCCGCAGCCTCGTCCCAGAGTACATTCATCCGCTGTTGAATCTCTGCTTGCCTATTCTCCGCATCAGTCCGCTTTGTTTCCGCTTCAGTAAGCCGAATCTCATTCTCTTTCTGCTCGATCAGGACATCTGAATGCGCTGCCGCCAGTTCTGTGAGATACTGTTGGTGTGCCTGCTGAATCGCATTTTGCTTCCACGCCTCGGTATTGGCTTCCAGAGCAGCTGTGCCACCGTTGATGGAATTGGTTTCCAAGTCGATGTACGAAGACAGTTCAGGAACCACCTGACACAGCAGCGTCAAAGTGTTGTGGTACTCTTTCTGTTCCTCATCGGTATCTACGCCGGCAGCCTCCATGGCTTTCAGCTTACCGATGTAGATATCCGCCACAGATGCAGCTGCCAGAGTAGAATCAACAGTGTCACTATGGGTCTCCTGAGATTCCTCCATGACCTCGCTCATTTCCCGGGCGGCTTCTGTCAACTCTCTAACAGATGGGACAGCTTCATCTTCTGCGGTGATTGCAAGTGTAGCTACAGCTGTAACTACGCCGCCAATGGCAGCGACTGGTAACAGCCAGGAGTTTGCAGTCATAACTACTTGCAAGGCCGCCATCGCTTTCGTTGCGACATTGCCAGCGAGCGCCACACCGCCCAAGACAACAGTAAATGTACCAAGTCCCACACCAAGTGCTGTTACAGCCTTGACCATAGCCGGGTGTTCTTCCACAAACTCTGTGATGCCGCCAAGCATTTCAATGCCGATATCAGCTGCATTCCGCACGGCCGGGGTATAAACATCACCGATCGCCACTTGCAGATTGCTGTAGGCATTACCCAGCATTTTCAGCTTACTTTCCGTGGTTGCGTATCGCTTATTCGCCTCGTTGGAAAGTGCGATATCTTCCGCCCATGCGTTGTTGGCGGTATTGACTGCGCCACCCAGACTTTCCGCAGCAAGGCCAAGGCTTTTCAGCATATTGGACTGCCGGATACCGGTCAAGCCCAGTTCATCCAGAACAAGAACGGCACTCTCGCCGCTCTGATCCAGTTTGCCGATACCGGTGATAAATGCCTGAATAGCATCAATAGGACTACTCTTCCATGTAGAGGCGAACTCCTCTGCAGACATACCGGCGATACGACCGAACTCCTGCAGATCGTCACCGCCCTTGACCACAGCCTTCTCAATGGCATTGAGGGTCTGAGTCATAGCAGTGCCGCCGGCTTCTGCTTCGATGCCAACAGAGGACATGGCCGCAGCCAAGCCCATGATTTCAGGCTCACTCAATCCGGCAAGAGTGCCGGCAGATGCCAGCCGAGTGGACATGGCTACAATATCCGCTTCTGTGGTGGCGAAGTTATTGCCGAGGTCGACAATGGTCGAGCCCATTCGGGAATACTCCGTTGCCGCCGTGCCGGTGATATTGGCGAACTTTGCCAGAGAAGACGCCGCTTCTTCTGCAGAAAGGTTGGTCGATTCACCAAGGTCGATCATGACCCCGGTAAAGGTCGTGACATATTCTGTCGCAACGCCCAACTGACCGGCAGCTTCGGCGACTGCCGAGATTTCCTCAGTCGTCGCCGGGATCTCTGTCGCCATATCCTTGATCTCGTCATTGATAGATGCCAGCTGCTGTTCAGTACCATCCACGGTCTTGTAAACACCGGTGATGGCACTTTCAAACGAAATGGATTCTTCCGCACAGTCCACCATGGCTTCGCCGATCTCTTTAATGAGTTTGGCGACACCGGCAGCAATAAGGGTCTGCTGGATGCTTTCAACAGCAGACACACTTTCCTCTCCGAAAAACCGTGCCCGATGCCCACCCTCGTTGAACCCATCGATAACGCCTTGCTGCCGAGTCTTGACACCGTCAATTTCAGATGCGAGCCGTTGGCTTTCCTGTGCCAGATCTTCTGTGTTGATACCAGCTGCACGAAGAGCATCGCCCATCTGGGCGATCTCGCGTTCGTATGTCCGCACCGCCTCCGTAGTCTTCTCGATCTGCAGCTGCTTATTGAGAAGACTATTTTTCAACGCAGCGGAGGAATTGCCCGTCTCTTGCATTTCCCTTTGGATATTGTCGTACTCCTGCTGAAGTACATCCAATTTCCTCTGGGTGTTGGACAAAGCGGTTTGCTGCTTTTGATAAGCAGTAATATCTCCCTGTACTTTATTGAGGGTCTGAAGCTCTTTCTGCATAGATGCAATTTCAGCCTGTGCTTTTTTGAATGCACCGGAGAACTGATTGCCAAGCTGGGCATTCAGTTGAAATAGCATCTCATATTCTTTGCGACTTGCCATGCAGAAAAACCCTCCTTTCAGCTTTAATCGTCATGTTTGGTAAGTGCGTTATTGGCTTTGATCCACTGCTGGAACTCTACCAACGACATATCAAGCCAGAACGATGCGGGTGTGTAGTTGTTCCGGGACATGATCAGAATGACCTCCCGGAATTTTGGTATGGAGCTTACAGCTCCGAGCTCAGCAAAAAACTTCTTGCCTTGGATCTGATCTTATTGGCGTCAAAAAGCGGCATCACCATAAAGATGTCTCTGGTAGTCTTCGCTGCCCTCGCCGCCATGGCAAAAAGGAACTGTGTGGACATAGTGGGTGCTACGACCGAGACACCCTCCGTCAGCATCAATTCCTTTTCGATGGAAAGCATATCCTTGCCCGTCAGACCTTCGAAGTCGAAGTGCAGCTCGGTGTACTCCTTGCCTTCCCAGTTGATGGGCTTTTTGAACTTATGGGTATAACCGCCGTCTGCATTTTCAGCTTCTGCCAGAACAGCATCCAGTTCGTTACCAACGGTACCGTCATCGTTTCTCTTGATGTCTTCGCTCATGTTATTACTCCTTTCAAATTAAAAGGGCGGCACCGAAGTGCCGCCCAACTTCTTACATTTTTCCCATCGCTTTGCGAACGGGTGCCAGATAATCCACACCATTGATGGTGCAGATAAAGTTCAGCGGGTCGATCTCATTGATCAACTCGCCGTTGATGTAGGTCTTCAGATAGCTGACGGCATAATCGCCGGAAGCATCGGCAGTAGAAGCCGGTGCGATCTTGCCGTACTTCAAAGACTTGGGAGTGGCACGGACTACATGCTTGATGGCGTCGACCTTGATTTCACCGCTGGTGGAATCGGTGCCCTGCTGTGCCACGCGGATATCCAGATTGTGAGGACGCATTTCAGCCAGAGCTGCCTGCTCCTTGCAGAAGGTGTTGAAGTTGATGGTCATGGTCATAGCTTCCAGATGACCCAGAATGACAGCCTCCACATTGCCGGCGATACCGGCACCGTTCAAGGTCGTGACCAGACTGGTGAGATCAGGCATCTGCACCTGTGCCAGACCATACAGTTCGGTTGCATTCTCATAAATCGCAGCATTGATAACTGCATCTTTCGTCTTAGGCATGATTTATACCTCCTTACGCTGCCAGAGCCGACTGAACATAGCTCGTGTCGTACTCCAGGACGAACTCGATATGCTGGGCGGGAGAAGGCGGTGTGATGTACAGATGGAAGCGGATGATACCGGCCATCAGATCGGTCAGAGGATTCTCCTCGTCCAGAATCTCCACTCTGCCACCGAGCAGCTTTTCTTCGGCAACCAGACCGTTCAGCCAGATATTCACACTGTCAACGATGGAATCCAGCAGACGCCGGGTCAGTTTGCGGTCAGTCTTGCTCCACGTGGACAGGATGACCGTATTGGCAACCCAGTTGAACATCCGGGATACGGGAATGAAGTAGTCCTTGACATCGGTGTTGCTGGGATAGCATGCGGTGTAGTTGCCCCACATGACGAAACCGCCGATGAAGTTCAGTGCCGTCACAATACCGCAGCTGTTCAGGTAGTTGGCCTGGGTCAGATCCAGCACAACTTCGGTGCCATCTGCCAGAACCATGGCATCCATCTGCAGGCTCTTGTTGGAGGGGCTTTCGCAGGGACAGCCGTCATTGTCAGAATCCACCTTCGCCATTAAGCTTGCTGCCTGCGTAGAGTAGTGGAACTTCCGATCTCCCAGCTGCAGCATGGGCCACAGAACAATTTCCGTTTTATTGAACAGATTGTTGTTCTTTCTCCATTCAGGAACATCGGAATAATACTTGACCGTATCGCAGTCGGCATCGATGAGAACCTTCGCCTCAAACAGGCCATTGATGTTCTCGGCCTTGGTAGCCATGATAGCAGCAACTTCGCTGTCACCGGACCAACCGGGTGCCAGCAACAGATCGGGAACGATCAGATACTTAGGGAACACCTGATCGATCAGTTCAAAGCCGCTGTAGGTTTTTGTATCAGTATCGAAACCACCAATGATCTCAACCTTGGTGATCTCGGATGTATCGACCTTTTCATAGGCAATCTTCAGCTGCGTTGCGGACGTGGGAATGGAACCGCCCTCAACGACTTCCAGCATCAAGGCATCGTCTTTGAAGAAAACTGCATAATCAGTACCTTCGGCATAGGTGGTATCACTCTCTGCAGCTGTAACCGCTACAGTTCCGGGAATGGTCTCAAAGGGCAATTTCACCTGATTGTCCACGATGTCCATGACAGACGCTGCCACCTCAGTCTTGTGCTCTTCGGGATCAAGCACATTTACCACCACAACAGGGCTCATGCCATACAGCTTGAAGTGGGAATAGATCATCTCGCAGAGCGTGTACTTCTCCCAGTCGTCAGAATAGCCCAGAGCTGCAACCGCTTCGCTGTAGGTGTTGCAGAGAATGGGCTTGTTGACCTCACCGCCAACAGTGTGGACAGGTGCCGTACCAACAACAAAGGGAATACCGCTGCCGGCCGTGACAGGTGTGGAGACAGAAGTCTCCTGCTGGCGTGCTCTTACGCCATGGTAAAACTCAGCCATCTTTTGTCCTCCTTACTTATTCTTCATGCCGGCTGCCAACTTGCCATAAGTAACAGCCAGAAGGTTGCCGCCCTCCTGAATGCGGCTCTTGGATTCCGCCAGTTTTTCACTGGCAACCAAAAGCTGCTCCACATCGGGGTATTTGTCAGCAACCACTTTGAGGTGTTTAAGCACCTCGGAACGGGTTCCCTTGAAAACGGAACCCTTTTTCAGTACACCATTGGGGAGACTGGGACCGATATATACGAAAATCCCCTTCTGCTCGGCGGTTACAACCGCAGCACAGGGGGATTCTTCGGTAGATGCAGTCACTACCTCAGCCGCACCGGAACTGGTCTCCTGGGTCTTTTTGGTGGTTTTCTTTTCTTCGCTCATACAAAAATCCTCCGTTTGATTGTAGGAATTTCCCACACCGTCATCATCTCACCGAAGAAGAACGGTGCGGGATTGTCAGGGTACACGAGATACTCAACCGGCATACGCAAGGCATACCGGCTGGCGAGAACACGATCATTGAGCAGAGCGATCCGCAGTCTGGTCAGCATATTGAGGACATACATCGGACCTTCGCTGAGGTCGTCAGAGTATGCGCAAACGACCACACGGATGTTGCACACGCTTTCTTCCTCCTGCCCCTCTTCCTGAGCATCGTTGCCATTGAGGAACTGAAGCACTACATAGGGAGCCCTGTCTTTCTGCGCGTTTTCGTCCGGCAGGTTCATAAGGAACACTTCCGGAGCCCGGTACTTGGCTTCCTCTGTCGGCGATGTCTGCACAGGAAAAATCAGATCTTTCAGTTCCTTTTCTGCAAAGATCTTAAACTGCTCCATAAGGTCGATCGGGGTCATAGGTTATCCTCCATAGCCGTTCAAAATGCGGTTGATTTCGACATCGATTCGTTTCTCATAGGTCTCTATGGCCTTCTCTTCGATGCTGTCCATGACATCTTCATTGGAATACATCATCTGAGGGGTCGCAGGTCCAAAGAGTTCCCGAACAGGGAAACGCTTAGCTGTCGTTCTCTCGTACACGCCTTTATGTCCACGCATCTGGGCCATAAACGCATTGTCGAGTGTCGTCTTCGATGTGGTTCTCTTGACTCTTGTCTGGATACGCTTCCCATCTGCAACAGTCGTATCAAACCATACCAGCGGAATTACTGCACCGGCATAGCCAAACACCACTTGCAGAGAGGTACCGTCATCCTTAACAAAATGGTTGATATTTCTGGTGTTCTGCTTGAACTGCGTTTGAGATATGGCGTATTCCTTGGTAACAGCCTTCGCTGCCACAGTCCGGCCGGAACGACCAGCTCTCGCAAGTGCACTGCCAACAGCTCTCCGCACACCGTTGGGAACATTGGCAAGGATGGCCGCAATGCGCTTCGAGTCATTTTCGACGACAGATAAGATCGTCCCACCATATCGCCGCTTCGTTTCCTGTTCCCGATAAATATCACTCATTCTCCATGCCTCCTAAGGCCGAGAGCGATCTGACCCATTTCGCAAGCACTGGTCTCGATGCGGTATTCAACATTATCGATCCAGATACGCTGGAACCGCTCAGGAACACAGCCCATGTGCGTGTAGGCGGCATAGAATGTAGCATCAACTGCATACACGCCCATGCCATGGTCGTTCTCTTCCTTATCTCTCGGTTTTTCTTTCGTCTGGTCAAGGATAACCGGGATCATGCCAAAATCTGTTTTGTTGTAATAAACATGACGCATTTCTGCGAATTCATCACAGTTCTGTAGCACATTCAGCACATCCCGTTCTACCATTTCCTTGAAAGAACTCATACCGTGGGGGTTTCTGCACCCAAAGCAGGATCGACCTCGGTATCGCCAGACATCTGATCGTCGCCGGGATCTTCGTCCTCGGTATCGTCCTCGGGCTCATCCTCAGATTCGTCCTCCTTGAGTGCAGCATCGAGCAGGTCAATGATATCCTGCTTCTTCTTAGCAGAAGAGACATCGACCTGGAAATAGGCAGCAATGCCACGCAGCTGCTTTTCGGTCATGCTCATGTCATATTTGAGCATGGAAGGCGCTTCGTCATCGGAAATGGGCAGATGTTCATACACATACTCTGCCACGCCACGGTTTACCAACCGGGCTTCTTCCTTTTCAGAAAGACGAAACGGACCATCACTGGCCCGCTTCAGTCCGTCCTTGGCGCCATAAACGCCGCTTTTCATCTGAATCATGATTTAGCTCCTTTCTCCACACGCCTTAGTCGAACACACGATTTGCCACAGACCAGGGGCTCTTCCGCTTGGGAACGAACAGAGGACAGGAGGTCAGCTGCGTTTCCTTCACGGGAGGCTTGATCGTGAAGATGTGCTGAGGCACACGGGTACCGGCATAGGTATGGAAGTTGCCATCATTCTCCAACTGAGTGACGGCACCGTACAGACCCTTGCCGCAGTCAGGGGCAGTGACAATGACGCTGCCGTTGGGAATGTAGGGAGTGTCCTTGCCGTTCTCATCCTCAAAGGTGCCATCGCTGACCAGCAGAGTCAGATTGCGACCCTTGAAGTTGAAGGTGCCCAGCTCAGTGATATATTCGGTCAGATCGGTAGGTGCGATACGACCGAACTCCATACGGCGGTTATCCAGAGCCTTCTGAATCCAGATATCCTCCAGCAGGAACTCGCCGACATCACTGGGGCACAGAACCTCACGGGCAGGCAGACCACGATGGGTCAGCATCTTCGTCATGTTGCAGATATCGTCGTACCAGCTGCCGATGGTAATGGAACCATCCGCATTCATGGTGCTGTGGGACCAGGGTGCCTGAGGTGTATAGAGAGCAGGATTGTCCTCGCCATCATAGAACCGAACAGGGACAGTCTCATACTCGTCTTCCTTTTCGGTCCGATGCTTCATGTCGCAGCCGTTGTTCAGCATGGTCTGGATTGCCAGCCATTCCTCGGTGCGGGAGATACGGGCAGACAGTTCCTTCAGATCGCCCAGCAAAAGCATCTTAGCCCGGTCAGCAGGGGTAGCCTGAGACATCAGAGCCTCACCGAAGTTACGCTTCTTCAGCTGATCGGAAGTCAAAGGCATGGAAATACTGATGTTGGCAGGCTCCAGTTCATAGGTGCTGAAGCCTTCACGGCCGATGGAAACACTGCCGACACGAGGCAGAACAAAGGGAGCCAGCTTCTGAGAGCTATTCTTATAGTCTGCCAGCACCTTGGAAGTACCGAAGACATCCATGGTGGTATTGGTGGGGAAATACCGCTTCTTGAAGAAGGTGTGCTCGGGCTTCATTTCCTGGACAGCCGCAAGCATGTAGTAGGTATCATAGTAGTTCATATGTAGCCTCCTTACTCTGCCATATCGGACAGAAGAATACCGCCCTTACGAAGTTCCTCTTCGTCGGCGGCAGTCAAAGTATAGCCATCGGCCACGATCAGAGCCTTGCGGTTCAGATGGCCGGTGCGATAAGCGACAGCCACAACGCTGTCATCGCCGCTGGCATCAACAGGATCAGCCAGCACGCAGTTTGCCTTGCCGGTGGTTTCCGCATCGAGAACCACATAGGCACCATCGGTCAGAGCCATGACAGTACCACGGGCGAGTTCGCCTTCACCGCCGGAGACGGTGATGCCAAAGGTTTCTGCAGGGGGGAACAGCTTGGCGATCAGGTTGTCCTGACCGATTTCGCCGACCTTGTTGCAAAGGTTCTTCATATCAGCGTACCTCCTTCATGCTTTCAAACATCGCAACATCTGCCTTGGCCTGTGCAGAGATTGCTTCGGGACTGTTGGGATCAGTCTCTTTCTGGGGTGCAGCAGGGGTCTGCACCTGTGCCATGCCGCTTGCCGCAAAGTCTGCAGCAACGCCGTTCAGATGTGCCGTGCCCTTTGCCGCCTCTGCTTTCATTGCCCGGAAGGCCAGTTCCTGAGCAGAGCAGGGATTGCCATACTTGGCATCCTCAACCATCTGCTTGTCAAGGATGTTAGGGGCGATCTCGTCGATAGCCTGAATGCGCTCACGCTCAGCCTGGACGGGATCAGCTGCAGTCGCAGCCGCGGGAGTTGCGGGAGCAGCAGCCTGCGAATTACCAGCGGCAACCGCAGCGGCTGCTGCCTCACGCTCGAGCTGCGCGACCAGATCGGGATACTCAGCCCGCAGCTCATCAGGGGTTTTTGCCATAGGGGTTCCTCCTTCGTTGCCGGTGGTCACCGGCGTAGTATTTATTTCCGCCGCCGCAGCGGGAGAAATCACAGAAACAGGGATGTTCTGGGGCAAAGGTCTGCCGGGCGTTGCCCATACAGGCTGACCGCAGTAGAACAATGTGCGGCGGTCAGCACTTGCCGCAATGTCGGGAGCTTCACCGTCCATCAGTTCGTCGGCAAAGCCTTTTTCGACAGCTTCCTTGCCCGTCATATAGGTCTCGTTGGACATCATGGTCAGAATGTCCTTTTCATCCAGACCGGTCTTGGTGTGATAGATAGCCGCCTGTGCCTTATCCACAGCATCGTTGCTGTCTGCCTGCTTGCGCAGTTCGTCGGCATTCATAGCATCCCAGAAGAAAGACCAGCATTTGTGGATCATCACCAAACTACCGGGATGCACTTTGACCTTGTCGCCGGCACACATAATGAGAGAGCCACCGGACATGGCAATGCCGTCAACAATGACGGTTACCTCCGCATCCAGTTCCTTCAGTCGATTGTGGATGGCGATAGCCTCATAGGCATTACCGCCGGCGCTGTGAATGCGGACGGTGAGTTTGCTCACATCCTCCACTTTTTTCAGGTCATCCAGAAACTCACTCAGGATAATGAAGTTCCCTTCTACGGGCTGACCTGTCCACCAATCCATAGGGCGTCTGGCAACAATGTCGCCGTAGAGGCAGATTTCAGCCTCTTTTTCTCCAATTCGCTCCATGGTGTACGGGGCGAAGATCTGACCTCCACTCTTTACCTGTGGAGTAAGTGTTCTGTTAAAAAAACTCATACATTATCTCCTTCACCGTTGTCATCTGGACCTTCCGGAGCAGATGCAATGTTTTTGGCAAGCTTGCCCAAACGCTCTTTCACGGCATCCAACTGATCAAGATTGTCCACAAGGTCACCGCCTTCTCGCTCCAGAACCACCTGCTCATAACCCTTAAAGCCCACATCCACGGCAAGAACATCTGCCTTGACTTCCTTCAGCGGGTCAATCTGGCTCTGTGCAGGCCCGATCCATTGTGTCCCACAGTACGCAGCACGAATGCGAGGGTCAGAGAAAAAGCCAGGGGCATGAACACGGCCTCTGGCTACAGCCTCTGCCAGCCACACTTCATAGACTGGCTGACAAAAATCATCCACCAGCCACTTGCGCTGTTCTTTGAAAGTCCGATAGGCTTCCAACAGTGCGCCACGGCTGGCGGAATAAGAGCTATTGAATTCTTTGAGCAGCACATCCCTTGGAATTCCCAATGCAGCGCCAATCTGCGTTGCCACGGATTTGACGAAATTATCAAATCCATTGGTGGGGATGTTAGGATTACCGAAATTGACCTTTTCGCCGGGCTTCAAGTGGATGACCTGACCCGGGGTCATTTCATAGTCGTTGTCATCTTGGCTGATTTCTTCATTTTCGCCAATCGTTTCATTGGTCGGGAATGCTGCAGGGTCACTCGCCGTCTCGATCCACGCCGTGAAGAAAGACTGAATAAGAGCTGCCATCAGTTCAGATTCGGTATATCTCCTGATCTGCAGCAGCTGCTCAATGACGGGAGCCAAAAATGTAACACCGCGATACTGTCCCGGCCGTTCAGTCCTCATGATGTGCAGGACATTGGGCTGACCCGTTAAACCACCGTAAGCCTCCACTCTCGTCCATTCTTTCGGCTGACCAATGGTCGTCAGTTCAAACGGATATCTGTTGCAGAAGTGATACGCAACCACCGCCGAGGTATTCTTGTCAACCTCAACACCATCGTGGATATAGTTTCCATTTTTTGCCACGGCCTCAGTCGTCACACCGGGCAGGGTACCTTCTGTATCCGGGGTGGATACGAGATCCGCTTCTGTCAGTCTGACCCGCAATGTATACGGAGACGAAGGCGTTTTTTCTGCCTGCATCATCAACGCAAAACAGTCACCGGACATCAACGCAGAAGCAAGTGCCAGCTGCTGCATTCCGTCAAAGTTGTTCACGCCGAAAGCATCGCAGTTCTGTTTCTTTCCTGCCCACAGCTGCCATTCTGCTTCAACGGCTTTCTGCCACTCTGCAGCTTGTTCAGGTGTCATACCCAATACATCACGGTTGACACGGCTCTTCATTTTCAATCCAATGCCTACCACATTGGTACAGGAAGATCGAATCGCCGCGGTAGCGATAGGAGATGCCATGTAGAGCATCCGTCCCCGCTGCCGAAGTGTATAGCTGTGAACATCAATGTCATCCCTTGGGCTGCCGGATCGTGCGATGAAGGCCTGCAATGACCTCTTCACATGGCTGGCGCCGGCATCGCCATAGCCCATTGCCTGCGGTGCCATGCTGCGTTTATTATGGACTTCTATGCTGTCCACCTCCTTGTGCAAATTAAAAAGGCATCCCTGGCGGTGAAAGGAGTCACAAATCCCGCCGTCTATGGGATGCCTCGGCAACACCATGAATGGTGCAAACCGCATTTAATTTTCAGTCTCGCTTTTTTTGACAATCCAAACATCACTGCTTGGGCCTGTAAAGTTTTGAAGCGGCATGTGGCTGGTCAGCATCTCCAAATTGTTATATTCTTCCATAAGATGTGCGCCAGTGTCGCTATCCAGCACAAGCACTTCACCAATATCATTGACACCGTACAGTACAACAACATGCTTGCCGTCAATGGCATTTGTACCAGTAGTAGAACTCATGGCTGCTATGACATACGCACCTTCTGCCAGAGCATCATAGACATCTTGGAGATCGGTAGCCGTGAGGGCATCAGTTCTGCGATCCACTGAATATCCAAAAGCCGACAAGATTGTGGAATAGTTTTCTCCAATGTTGGGTTTCAAAGCCAACAAAGCTGCGCCATTATCCAGCTTTCCAATGTCAGCTTCAAACTCTTTTGGCGAGTTGTACTTCTTCCCGGAAAATGCAGAATGGATGTGCATCATGCACATAGCACCACAGCCACCCTCGTACTTGGTGCCACTTGTGCCGTAAGTTTCTGCGACCCAATCAGGGTGTCTCTGGTTAAGCGCAGTTACGATGCGGTTTTCACAAGGCGTAAAGATGCAATCAGACCAGTAATCTGAGGCATTGTCCTGCGTAGGATAAGCGTAAGTTCCATATGTTGCTCCAGACAAAGTGCTCCAATCGAACTGAATACGGCTGTTGAAGAAAGCATAGTTGCCGAAGGTTGTGACATTCTTTAAGAACGGCAAATTTTTGAGATTGAAAGTGCTCATAAAGGCCCTTTCGCCAATTTTCTTTACACTGCCACCACCCTTTACCATGGAAAGGTTGTTGTTGGCTTGAAAACACCGGAACGGAATTTCCGCAATCTCATTTCCGATATCTACAATTTCCAGCTGCATACACTGGTCAAAAGCATTTGTTCCAAGTTCCTTCAAGCTGGGAAACAAAGCCTTTTTAATCTTTGTCCGCTGGAATGCCATACCGCCAATGGATGTGATATGTTCCGTGTTTCTGATTGAGTTGAGATTGATGGCGCAATAACAGAAATTCTCAGGAATTTCTGTTGCAGTATCAGGGAAAGTAATCTCCTTGATACGCAAATTGTTTTGGAACATACCGGGCTTGAACCCGGTAACTGCCGTGTCACCGATCATCTCCGGAAATACGATTCGCTCGGGAAGTTCGCCCATATAATCCGTATTCAATGACACTATGCCATCATTGTCAATTTTGAACAACTCGATATCTGACGGGTCTCCATCAACCAGCTCAGATATTCTACCGATTTCATTCTCCATGTGATCAATGTGCTCTGCGTGCAGTATCGTCCCATCGGTCAAATTCAGTTTTTCGTAAGCCATATTATCCTCCTGTTTATAGATCTATAGGAATTACTCCCACGGATTTCCGAGGTCGCTGACCACCCAGTCTGATCTCCAGCTCTGCGATCTCACTCTCCAAAACCTTAATCATCTCTTGGATGTCCGCAAGGTCTGTGCTGTATCTCTGCAGATTGCGAGAACCAACGCCATAGCTCTGTACCGCATCCGGGGAAAGCATGAATTTCTCCCGATCCAGATACAGTTTCAAGCGTTCCCTTTTCTCTGTCAGCTTAACAGCAATCTGTGTCTTGGTCACGATGTACCTCCTTACCAGTCGTTGAAATAAGAATTAACGCCGCCCTTTTTCCTCGATCTGGATGCAGACGACTGCTTCTTCGGAGCCGAAGTTTTCTTACCACCGTTTGCCAATTCTTCGAGCCGCTTTGCAACAGCATCAAGATCAGCACCGGTGGCTTTGAATGCTGCATTGGCATAGTTGCGGCAGTCGAGGGCTTCGTTACGCTCGTGGCCGGGGATTTTCTCCCACACCCACGGATGCTGCCTGCCCTGTTTATAGACCAGTTTCTCCGAGAGCAGACCCGCGAAGAACTCTGTTCCATATCCAAGGTCTGGATTCTTGGGGAAATGATAGAACTTGGCACCGGCCTCACGCACTCGCAGCGAGTCCATAATTGCCTGCTTTCCAGAGTCCACGCCAAGCGTATACAGCCAGCATTGGCCAATGTATCGACCTTTGATGACGATATTGGTCTTCTTCGGCGGAGAGGTATACGGGACGCCTTCGCCGCCACGGCCTTTGATCGCAAACACCTTACGATACATTCTGTCCCGGCAGGCGGCATAGACATCTTGGGTGTAGTGACCGCCGCTGTCCACAAATGTCGTGGATATTTTCAGCTTGACGCCGTTGGCGAAACTATACTGATGGTCGATGATATCATCCAGAGCCTGCCACACCTCTGCAGTGTCAGGTCTGCCCATGATAACTCCCCGTTTGATGCCCCATTTCTCACCCCATCTACCGTGTCCGACCACTTCGTATTCAAGGCGGTCATCCTGCGTATCGACGCCACAGGTAAGCACCAGAACGCCATCCGGCAATTCAGCTTCGTAGGTTTCCCTTCGTCCCATGATGGTTTCTTCATCATCGAGATCGCCACGGTCTTCCCACAGCTCGCCGAACTTAGTGTTGTAGACGACCTGCAGCTTCTGGGTGTTGCCAAGAGCATTGAGATATGCCAGTATCAGCGATGCCCACGATGCCCAGGGCGAAGAAAAGGCGTTCAGCCAAAATGACCGAACGCCGTTCTTGTATGCATCTGGATTCTCGGCCACCCACATGGCAGGCTGAGCTTTCATTTCCCGCTCCGTATGAGCACAGCCGCAAGAGGGGCAGACCCATAAGACACTCTTGACCGTATAGTGCTTTTTGTTCTTGATGACGGTGGTGTCATAGTCGAAGCGGATATCAGAAAATACGATGTTGTGATATTCGCCGCAGTCGGGGCATTTGCGGTGCCACCGTTCCTGTGTTCCTTCAAGGAACAGAGCCTCGATAGCACTTTTTCCCTTCACCGTGGGCGTGGACACAGCAAGCGATTTCTTGTTGTAGAAAGTGGTCTGACGGGCTTTCGCCAGTTCCCAAGGATCACCCTCCGTGCCGGCACTTGCTGCCCATCTGTCCAGCTCGTCACCTACGACATATCGCACAGGCGTTGATGCCAAGGCGGAGGCACTGTTGGAGCCGCACATCGTGAGCATACCGCCGGGGAAAGACTTTTGAAGGATGGTGTTTCCGCTTTCTCTGCTCTTGGGATCAGCCACTTTTGAGCGAAGTGTTTTACAATCACGAACCATCGGAGCGACACGAAGTTTTGAGAACTTCTTTGCATCGTCAATGGTCGGATGTATGTAGAGAATACTGCTGGGGTCTTGGTCGATAATGTAGCCGATGGAGTTGAGTTCAAATTCTGACTTGCCGACCTGAGAGGACGCAACCATGACCAACAGCTCAATTTTGGGATCAGTAAACGCATCCATCGGGTCTTTCAAGTACGGTGTGCGGTTCGTCCGCCAAGGACCGGGTTCTGCACTACTCTCCGGGGAAAGGCGGCGTTTTTTGTCCGCCCATTCTGAGACGGTTATATCCTCCGGTGGCGTGAATGCTGCTATGGCGGTAGAGATAGCGACATTCAGCTTTTCCGTGTCGCTACTGTATGTCCTCATCTACATCCGTCCATTTCTGCCGTTCATTCACCAGCTTGGCATAGGCCTCAGGGTCATACTTGAAGTTCGCCAATTCATCAAGAATTGCGTTGACCTCTTTTCGGATGACAACAGATGCTTCCGCTGCGGTCTCCACACCGGCAACATCAACCGCCAATCTGCCGGGGAGTGCAACCATCATACCTCGAATTGTGAAAACAAGCTGCATCGTCATCTTCTCTACATCCTCAGACCGATGCATCGTGCCTTGCAATTCCTGAAGCTCCAGTTCGGCATAAGCTGCTTTGGCTTCTTTGATGCGAACCTCTGCAGCAAGTTTCTGATCCTCTTTCTCCGAAGTCGCCGCTTTCTCACTGCGACCGGCTGCTTTCTCCCGGAGGTATTTCACATACGACCGGGTAGCCTCCACGACATTGTAGCGGGGACCGACTTCTGTATCGTGCTTTCGGATGACGCCGTTTTTTGTCAACTCGCCAATCCATTGTGATGTGAGGTCGAACAAGTTAGCCAAGACGGCTGTCGTACAATACCCGGGTGGATCTGGAGCCTTTGCCATCTTGATCAACTCCTTTCCTCTTGGTACCGACAACGGGGATCGAACCCGTAACCTGCAGATTATAAATCCGCTGCTCTACCGATTGAGCTATGTCGGCATATAACCCATCAAAATTCTTTTACAAATTACTCTCAAGTACTCTCAAGCAGCTCTCAAGTAAAGTTTACTGAAAAAGTTTTTCTCTAACTGGCTGTATTTTGGGGTCGTCGAGCCCGCATGAGGGGTACGCCCCCCTTCACAGTACCTTTTTCGACTGTGAGAGGAGCGTTCCTCTTTTCTTTGCCGGTTACAACCAGCCCTGTTGCTTTGTGTCAGCTTCTTCTCTTTGAGATAAGTGTTTACCTCTTCGAGATATAGAAGCCGACACAGGGGCATACAGGAGGTTACTTGCCGTATCTGTCTCTCTTCATGGTTTTTTCCCACTCGTGGAATTTGTCTCTTTCCACCGTGTCTCTGGGACAATTACGCCCACACCCCTTGGCACCTGCGTGACAAATGCACTTGGTCTTCCCCCTCTGAATGTTTATGTAGACGGGTATTTTCTCCCGTGTCTCCATCACGCCGCCTCCTTGTGTAGTGTGTTATATCAGATGGTCGTGTACATTTCAGCCTTGCTGTAGGTCACACGGCCCTTGACCATCATGTCCAGAAAGTCATCCTTGGAGAAGTCAGACAGTCTGAATACTTCCTCGGGCTTCATGCCCAGTTGCTTACCGATCTCTTGCACAGTCTTTCCTTCATCCAACAGCCGCTTCACGATAGCTTTCATGGGTTCCAACAGGTGTGTGCCCCTGGCTCTGTTGTGGGTGACGGTGCCATATATGTCCTCACTCTGATCCTCGTGGGATACTTTTACCACGGGTACTTTCCCGTCCAGCATGGAGTATAGGGGTTCTTCCCCAGATACCGTCCAACGATGGAAGCCATCAATGATGGTGTAATCAGGGCGTACCACAATGGGCAGTGTCCAACCATTGGTGAGGATAGATTGGGTCAGCAGCTTCAGGTTCTCCTTGCTGACCTTGTTTGGGTTGTAGTCGTTGGGACGGAGTTTGTTCCTGTCCACCCATTCCAGAGTAGAGAGAGGCCCGGTCAGCTTCTTATCACTCATGCACTCTCACCTCCCTCCGTTCAGCCTTGGCATCTTCGATGTATCGGCTGTAGATGATCTGGTAGAGTGCACGGAATGAGCGGAGCTTCGGATCTCCTTTCTGGAGAGCTTCGTACATTTGCTGATAGTCTTTCTGTGTGGCAAAAAGACCAATCTTCAAAAACAATCCCCGGTATGTCTTCGCCACCTTCATCTTGTGAGGGGTGTTGAAGTACCGGGGCATATCGGAGAACATCTCCGTCAGCAGAGCTTTATAATCCTTGGTGATCTCGGTGCCCTCTGCCTGACGCCGGGTGCGGGATCTGCGGCCGAACATCTCGCTATCCCAATACAGGGTAGCAAGATAGGCGTTTGGTTCTCTGCGGACGACCCTTTCCATGAGGTCGGGGTAATACTCGTTCATCTGAACCAGTGATCGAGCTGTATCCACAGAGAAGAACTGCGACACCCGCAGCTGATTCCGGGAAGTGCCGGACTGCCACAGATACAGGTAGATTTGCGGAATCTCCACACCTTCGTTCCGAAGGTAGAGCCACACATCGTTTGTGCTCCAGTCATAGATGGGATAAACCTGTTTGCGGCCGGTTATGCCCTTGCCGCCGAGGTTCATCTTTGCCATGTACTGGAGCCGCTGTACGGATTCTGCTGCACGGACACCGGTCATGGTGATTCCGTCCATGCACACCCGGGGCATGAAGCTCTGGTAGTTGTCCTTCCGGGGCTTCAGCAACGGATGTTCTGTGATTGCAAATGACGGAGGTTGCCGCACCCACACATCACGCTTTCGTTTATCCCAGCAGACGAAGGTCTCTTCCTCCGATAGCTCATTGAAGCAGTTGAAGTGTTTGACCTCCACGCAGTACCACTCGAATTTCGCTCCGACAAGAAGAAACTTGCGGCGCCAGTTCAATACGGTCTGCTCAATGCAGGGGAAAATTGCCTCCTCGTCCACAAATTGGACAATCAGCAGAGATGGGTCTATCTCGCCGCTCTGGATGAGGCTCAGGGTCAGCTGAGCGAGAGTCAGGCTGTCCTTGCCTCCGCTGAAGGACATATACACCGGGACACCGTTACGGAACACATTGCGTATTCTCTGCTTGGCGGCGGTGACCACATCCATGTCAGACTGAATGCGTTTTACAGCCATATTTTCTCGCCACAATGAGGACAGACCACATACTGACGGACAGGCTCTCGCTCCTCGTCCGCAGGCGTATCCTCTGCAGCATCTTCCTGTTCCTCGTCCTCGCCCTCTTCTTCGGTCTCAGCGGACATATACAGGTCTTTGCGCTCTCGGGCGGCTTTGATTTCTTCGATCTCCTCCGCATCCAGAGTGCCATACTCTTGCAGTTTCTCGGTGACCTCACTTGCCTGCGAGACCATACTTTTCAGCAGGTCTTCATCGAAGCCGGGAATATCAAGGTCATCCTTCAGATCCACAAGGAACGCATCGAAAGAATCCAGATCGTCAACGCCCAGACCGAAGATCTTATTATCTGCCAGCATGAGCTTTTTCTTCTGGTTCTCCGTGAGCCCCTTCATCTGCAGCACATCGGCTTCCTCCCATCCCATGCGGAGCAGGGTCTCATACAGACCATTGCCGGCAAGGATGGTACGCTCGTCGTCTACCACGATAGGACGGATCTGTCCGAACATGGACACGCTGCGTTCAAACTCCTTGAGCTGCTTTTCGGTGTGCATACGCACATTTCTCTCCGGCCGTCTCAGACTGGAGAGAGGCATTTTTACGACATTCATTTTTCAGCCACCTCCAGATATGCCTTGGCGCTGGGGAGACGCTCAGCTGCGGTTATAACTATCTCCTTGTCGATGTTATAGACTTCTCTCCAGCCGTTCTCTTCGCTACCCGTCCATTGACGAGCAGGCCAAGGGTGCGTGCCGCAGAGATAGCCGTTGTGCCAGTCATAGATAGGTGGCAACGGCAGGCGGTAGTAGTGGATGAATGCCAGGATATGCTCATGAGACCAATCGGCAAGAGGACTGTATCGGGTAACGCCCTTGCCATCGGTGTAGATATTGGATTTGCGGCCGACATAATTGCCGTCCGCACGGCGACGACCAAGAATGATGATGTCAAGGTCATGTGCCTTAAAGTATTCACGCTGTGCCCGGTGCTGGACGATAGAGAACCATTTGGCAGCGATAGTGCTGTTCTGAGGGAAAAGCATCTCGGGATGATTGCTCAGCCATTCCAGATCCTGCCCGGTGTTGATGACCTCACAGCCTTCGGGCTTATTCTCATCCACCCATTTCAAAAAAACTGGATACTCGAGGTTGCACACGCCGATCATGCCGAAGCTGACGCCTGCCATCTCGCAGATTTTACCAAGGACAATACTGTCCTTGCCGGCACTCCACGCATAGGCAGCTTTCTTCCCGGAAGTCTTTACCCGGATATCCTCAATCGTAGTGGCCACCAGAGCATCCAGTTCTTGGCGACTTACTGTGGTCTCGATGTTCTCCATGGCCGAGATCCACTCTTCGTTCTTGATGTTCTGCTTTCTTCCAAGGCTCATACTCTCGCCTCCCTTCGGGACATAGCGAGGGCAACGATACCACTCAGCAGTACAGTGATCAGACTACCAACCGTCTTCCATGTGGACAGGTTCCAAATATTGCCGACCGCAAAAACAGGAAGCCCGACACACAGAGAAGCTACGATACCAACAAACACACCCTTGGCACTCAGTTTCTTATCCAGCAGGGTTAGCACCGTGGGGAACAAGGTGGATGCCCGGAGCGTTCCGTAGAACAGGAACAAGTGTGTCACGGTCAGACCGGGGATATTGGCGATTAAGATGCTGACAATAAGTAAAACGAGCATCACGCCCCGGGAAGCCTCGATGTTGTCACCGTTTCCTAACTTGCCGGTAATTTGCCAGTCGGTGGTCATGGATGCAGCTGCACACAGATTGCTGTCCACCGTGGAGAGCAATCCAGACAGGCACATCATCATAAACGGAGCCAGCACCCAAGACGGCAGCACGGACATGATGAACTCCATGTTGACCATACTGGGATCGCCTGCCATAAAGCCGGTGCCGGCAGCCGCAAAACCGACCAGACTCATAGCCAAAGGCACCAGACCAAACAGCAAGGCACCAAAGAAGAACGATTTGCTCAATTTGTCCTTGCGGATAGAGAAGGTTCTCTGCCAGAAGCACTGATCGCCGAAGGGACCAGATGTCAGACCGATAGCCGTAGGAAGGCCGAATCCGAGGAACACAGCAAGGCCGGTATCAGACACAAGCGAGGTATGGTCGCTGGTGATGGAACCAAGACCGGCAAGAACGGAACTCATGCCACCGGTCTTGGAGAGCAGCCAAGGCACGATAAGGGCACAGCCAAGGAAGATGATGCCCAGCTGAACTACATCAGTAGCGATTGAAGCCTTGATGCCGGAGAACCGAGAATAGGAATACGCAACGACAGCAAGAATGATTGTCACACACCAAAACGGGATTCCTGTGAGTGCTGAGATCATTTTGCCGCCGGCAAGCAGCTGCACTGCAGTGGACAGCACAGCCAACGCCCCGAGCTGAAAGGAGTACACACCCTTCACCTTCGGAGACTGATAGGTTTCAGCCATATACCCCGTCAGAGTGATTCCATTGGGATACTTGGCTCTCATGCGTTTTGCAAAAGGAATGAACAGGATCAGGCACAGCACATTCGGTATGAGGAACCAGAACAGTCCGGGAATACCGCTGGTATATGCCTTTTCCGCAGAAACAAAGAGTGCCGGTGCCCAGATCCATGTGGCAGCAATGCTCATGGCTCCAACACCTGCTCCAATGCGGCGATCTGCCACATGGAAACTTTCAGCGTTCTTCGTCTGCTTTGTGAATATCACCGTAGCACCCAACATCAGGGCTGCATAGACGATAAGCACGACGATACCTAACATTTTTGTTTTACCTCCTTTGATTTTGCCGCGGGCGAAGCGGTCATTTACCAAAGGGGCGGCAGCGTTGTGCCTCCTTTCTCCAAAAAGTGAACCGCCCCATGCTCCGAAAAGCACAGGGCGGTTCTGACATGATTAAGATTTTACTCGTACATTGTAGCACAGGACATATTGACATGTAAATGAATGATTTTTGACATTTGACCTAACCAAAATGTTTTGATAAATCGTCAAGTGCGTTTTCCATTTTTGCTACAGAAAGTGCCATTGAGCGAAACGCCCTTTGAAAATCGTAACAACGCCTCACCGCAAGTTCTCCTGCAAGCAGCAGGCAATACGGAGTCTGACCATCAGCTTTTCTCGCCAATTTCTTCGCCTCATTCCTGCTCACACCTATGGACATAAGCCGCTTGATAAACCGTTTCTTTGTCATTTGGAACCTTCCTCCAAATAATTTCTTCCGAAGATTCTGCGAAAATCCTCTATGCTCGCATTTTGCTCCTGCATGAATTTCAGCTGTCCGTACTCGTGAAGCCTCTGGGCAGTCTCCCTGCACCGGTGCGCTGCCTTCGGACCGTTCCGGTGACAGCTGTCGCCGCAGAGATTGACTGTCAATTTGTACTTCGTGGACTTCTTGCGGTTGGCACCACCGAAGATGTGGTGTTCCTCCAGATGCCCCCATCTGCCGCACAGAAAGCAATAACCATCAGGCATCGTCATACCCCTTTTCTATGAACTGACAGTCGGTGCAGATATCCTCCCATTCTCCGTTGACTTTTCGGCTCTCCCATCCAGCTTCTTGCTTAGATCGGACAGCATCATCAAATCGTTCTGACCCCGGAAGTCTCTCTCCACAGTAGTCACAGACAGGGGTAAACTGCCGTCCATATCGCTCAATACTCATTCGGCAACCTCCATCTCTTTTCTCAGACCATCCTTGATGTAATAATCCAAACCGAGGTCTTTACACAACTCCTCGGCTCGCCGACCAAACTGCTTCCAGTCGATGTCGGACGGCCAGTAGTTCAGCTTGCCAATCTTCACCTTGTCGATGATGCTATGGTATTCTTTAATGGCCTCTAAAACTGCTGCAGCATCCACAACTGGTTCGAATGATACCCAAGTTTTGATGCCGAGCACCTTTGCAGAGTACACATCGGCCCACCTGTCGCTCGGCTCATATAAGCCGTGGGGTATTCCATCGTATGTGACTCCGTACCAGTCGTTTTCATCCAGCAGGTCAAAGTCACGGCTGCCGTCTCCTTTGGTGAGGATCTGGACATGGTTTCCACTGGCTTTAATAGCCTTGATAACCTCACGGGTGGCTGTGGTGTCGTAGCCAGTCGGATAGGGATCGCAGGTGAAGCATAGATGTACCGTTTTCCCCTTGACGCCCTCACGTTCCAGCTGAGCTTTCAACGCCTCCACAATGCCAGGGCGGGGATTCACATTGATGTGGAATTCCCCTCGATCTTGCCGAAGCACCGTTGGTGCAAAGCAGTAGTAACAACGGTGAGGACATCCGGTGTAAATATTAACTGCGTAGTCGCCATACTCTTTGGCTTTCCCTCTCGGGGTATAAAGCGGTTTCATTCTAATCCCTCCAATTTCATCTGCGCATGTTGGTTTTCCCATTCTTCCCAATCTTCCATAGTACAAATGCCGTACATGCCTACGGGAGGCAGCCAAGGCTTCACTGATTTAGGCTGCTCCTCATCATGAAGGTTCAGCTTGTCTACAAGAATATGGGCTTCATAGGAGTACAGGTTATCCGCCACCAGCTCGGCACTCTGACATTCGTGGTCTTCGTCAACAGCAATCACATGGTGAAAAGGCTCATCCCGTCTGAACACGCACCAATGCGGAATATAGTGGATTTTCTCCCCTTCCTTTGCCCGGAGGAGGATACCGTTTCTCTGGTATACGGCATCCTCCGAGAGTGGAGCGAGGAGGCCAATGGAAATAAGTCTCTCCTTGTGAGTCAAAGTTTCCCTCCTACATATCAAACGGCACAGCCACATACTGTCCTGGGACATCGGTCTTGAAGTACAATGTTCCATGGAAATCATCTTCGCAATAACCGGTATATTGATCGCAATAATACAGATCATCGACCAAGCCACAGTTATCAAGTCTGTGCCCGTCTTTGTACAGATGCTTTCCCTCGACGCTGCACCCAGAGATCAGATATGCACTTTCAAGCCCAAGGCCGTCAGCATCTATCTTTTCGCCCACGATTCCTGCCAGCCTCTTGATTTTGGCGTTCAGTCCAGCAATTTTTTTGAGTTCGGGAATAATTGTCATTTTTTCACCTCCGGAAACGGGAATAGATCATCGGGTATCAAAACATTGTGTGTTCTGATGGCTCCTCTCTGTATCGCCTTCATATCTCGGTATACTCTGTTATGCAAGAGAAGCCCTATGCTCTGCCGCATGGTTTCGATTGTCATGTTCCCATCCGCATCATATCCGCCAGCTTTTACATCAACATACTGGTTCAAAAACGCTGTGACCCTCGATGCCCACTCTGCATATAAACTGATCATGCCCGCACCTCCTCAACATAGCACCAGCTCTGGGGCGGTCTTATAATATGCAAACGACCATCTACGACACAGTCGCATTCTTCACCGTTTGCATTTTCACATTCATAGCACATCCCCGTGTTGTCAAGACCGGGACATTCTCTGAAAAACGCATTCAACAGTTTCGGGTTGTCGTAGACCACAAGATTGGAAATGTGCCAACCATAGCCATCATAATTCCCAATACCCTTGAACAAATAATCGAATAAATCATCGTCCGAAAGGCATGTCCTGTACTCCAATGGGATCAGGCTCTTCACATGCTTATCTCCGATTGCATCTATGCCCGTCGTAATGCGATAAATGCCATCGCACACGAACTCACCGATTACGCACTTCCCGCCAGAGTAGTGATGAACCATTCCCTTACCATTGGGAATAGAGGCATTCCCGGTGGTCATGTAAATATAGCACTTAAACGGAGGCTCCAATTTGGGCTTACTCTTTCTCACCTCAACGGTCTTCTGACCTCTTGCTATGAGTTCACACCACACAGGCTGTATGCTGATAAGTACCGCCTTCACGCCAGATCCTCCACGCTGAACACGATACCCACACAGAACAGCTCATCGCCATCGTAGATATCAAAGGTCTCATGGGGAATGTCGGTCTCAAAGCTCCAGCAGGGACTACCCTCATCATGCCACTTGGCAATGATAGTCTTGGCATTCCGCTTGGCAATGCCGAAGTAGGGACAATCGTCCTGTCCGCAGTCGGGTGTCAGCAAAACACCTGATTTTGTCAGAAGAATAGTGCCGCCCTCATAGCAGCCGACCTCTTCAGCAATGGCTCCGTTGAATTCCACATTGTCATCGGAATATCCATAAACCACAACAAGTCCGGCTATAGCCGCATTGTGAGCCTCAACACCCGTGATTTCGGCATCATACTTACGACCAGTAAGCAGGCTTGCCAATTTCTTTGCATTCATGTTTTTTCTCCTTTCGTATCAAAAAGCGTCATCTGCTCCATCGGTATAAAGTTCATCCACAAAACTTCTTTCTTCACCTGTGAGAGCAGATCAGTTGTGAGAGTGGTTTCCCGGTGCCAGTCCCGAAGTTCAGAATCGTACATTTCACTTGGGTAGCCGCTGATCAGCACGGGGCCTTTGTGCCGTTTCAGCACATCAAGCAGCTGCAGGTGGTCGTCTTCCGTCATTTCGCACCGATACTGCTTCCCATGACGGGTAGACAGCAAATACGGAGGATCGCAGTAGATCAGGACACCCGGATTATTGAACCGTAGAATCAGCTCGACAGCCGGGGTGCATTCGATCTGGACTTCACGCAGCCTTTCTGCACTCTCTATGACGATGTCCGGCAGATCACACCATGCCTTTGCGGCATAAGCTCGCTCTCGCCCTGCGACATCCCTCTTCCATCCGACCCGTTCACCGGTAGTCCGAAAGCCATGCCCCATATTGCACCGAACAAGGAGCCGCCAGGCTCTATCGAAGCGGTCTACGGGCGGTTCCTTTGAGCAAGCACGGTTGTAGACTTCCAGACTATAGGGTGTTAAGTACACTTGACGAGCCAGTCGCTCCGGGTCGTCCCGGATGCATTCAAAGAGATTTACCACCTCTCCATCAAGGTCATTGATGGTTTCGATGTTGGAGCGATCCTTGTTAAAGAACACACCACCGCTGCCGAAGAACGGCTCCAAATAGCTATGATGCTTGGGAAAGAAGCTGATCACCCAATCCGCAATGCCCCACTTGGCACCGGGATATTTCAGCACAGTACTCACTCGTCATCCTCTCCGTACTTCTCGTCATATTCCTCCGGTGTGATGATTCGTACATCAGACGCAGAAACAAAACCCAGACCAACGAGTTTCAAAACTTCAAAGACATTCAGATTCTTTGTCAAATTTTCATACGGAACCTCTTTCGTTGTTTCTCCAAAGTCCAGCTGCAGTCCCGTGGCACAGGGCTTTCCGCTCTCGTCCATGCCGATGCCATCGACTTCAAGGCATACCCTTAATCTCATAGACATGCTCTCCCTCCATCCGCTTCATCAGTACCTGTGCAATTCGCTCCACTTCCGTTCGTCCCAATTCAAGGATGAGGTTCTGGGCATCTTTCGGTTCCAGATGCTTCAAGTATGCCTCCAGCAAATGATTAGACAGCATAAACATATCAAGCTGCCTGACCGGCGTGTCTCCGCAATACGCAACAATATTACGCTTGTTCGCCTGAATGATCTTCCGGTACTCCTCTTTTGTTATCGGCTTCGTATTCTTCCAAAAGAGCTCTGTTGCCAGTCTCCGCCTGAGAAGCGTTTCCTCAAGCATGCGTTTGCTCTTGGCCTCCTGCTTTTTGTCGTCGATGTGGTGCCACACACCGACAGCAATAAACAGCAGTGCGAAACAAACAGCAATCAAAATACTCCAGTTCTTTTCCATAGTCAGTTCTCCTTTTTCAAACCCAACTTCTCCTTCAGAAAGGCCACGGTATCATCCCATGTCTGGATGAATGTAATTCGGAACAAATCGCATTTATAGGTTTCTGCCGAATGGCAACGATCTTGCCTTGAACAGAACTCGCACGGATCTGGCATCGGCCTCGGGAGGTTCGGTCTTGTATAATCATCCACGGTTATTCCTCCTTAGGTCTATCCAGAGGCAGATTTGCGCACATGCAGTAGCCGATATACTGATCCAGCGGAACAAGAACAGTATCATACTTCCTATATTTCTTGCAGAAATTGACACACATTTGCACGGGTTCGTCCACCTTCATCCATTCACATCTGCTGTACCCGCTGTTCGCCCAGTCTTCCAAAGAATAGACTTCCGCATAGTTGGGATACTGGGTATAGCCGCCGAATGATCTTTTTTCTCCATCCTTTGTTCTGTGTCCCCACAACACACATGGCATTCCGAACTTCCACCGATATTCGGTGTGCTTGATGCTTACAGCAACAAGATTTCTCTCTGTCATTGCAACGCCTCCTCTGTCAGCCTCCGCACGGGAATGCCGTACTTCTTGCGAATCGGCTCCATGAACCTATCCCACTTTTTTGCAGCCTCTGCATTCGCCTCCAGATCTGATGCGGTTATTTCCTCGATGGCATATCCCTTATAGGTGCTTTCCGGGTAATTGTAATACGCATCGTAGATGGCCTTGGATCTTGCACCAATGGCTTCACCGCACTCCCGGGATGTGCCCTCTGCCACCAGTTCACCGGTGGCCGTATCGAACAGTCTGAAAAATCTTTTCGGACCTCTGCCCACTCAGCCTACCTCCTTTACAACTTTCCCGGCCATAAGCAACCGTTCACGGAGGTCTTCAATTTTTCTGTTCTCCCAGTCTGCCACAAGATCGTGGCACGAGAATATCATCTTGAGCTGCTCCATCAGAATTTCCACCTCTGCAATACCTTCGGCAATCTGGATGACGTTGGCAGCACCCCTCCTATGCTTGCAGATAGATGCCGTCAATTCTGCCATCTTTTCTATGGCTTCATCAGCCTTGGAAGATGCCCCACACAGTTCAAAATCTTTCCGCACAATGGTGTCAATTCTCTTGGCTCTGTTGTGATGATGATCCACCGCTGTTACCTCCTTTTTATCCCGTCGATGCCAAACATAAAGGCAGCGATCCGTTCGCAGGCAATGTCAATGTCCCGATAGATTGTCCTCTCAACCAAGCCCATTTCCTTGGCCAGCTGCGGTACGGTGCGATGTCCTTCTCCTTCGGCTATGTACATTGCATTGATGATATCCCACCGGCGTTCATCCTCCTGTGTGCCGGCAGTATGACAATACACCTGATAGAGATTCAGCATCGTTTTCATGTGCTTAACGATAGTCGCCGTTCTGGCAACAGATTTTTTGATGCTCTCAACAAACATAGATTTGCTCCGTCCGGGCATCATCAGATCAGCCATGATGTCCTCAAACGATTCGCTTTCCTCGATCTCATAAACGGCGTTTTCCACATGATCGCAGAACACACGGTAATTCTTCAGCAGGAGTTTGGTGTTCCGAAGGCGCCGATCTGCCACTTCCTTACTATACCGTTGCCGTTCTTTTTCCACGGTTTCGAGGGCGACCTTTGCCCCAATCTCCGCAGCCAGCTCAACGATATCCTTTTTCCCCAGATTATCTTCGCTCATAGCTTGTCCTCCGAATGATTGATTGTTATCTCCCGGAATTAAGACGGCACCACTTTCTCTGTGCCGCTTTCTTTCGGGCTGTTCTGCAATTTACGCAGAAGCGGTTTTCCGACCGCTCGTAGAATGTAGCTCCGCAACGGGAGCAGTACTGTGGAACGATCCGGCGGAACTCTGTGCAAGAATCGCAGTCAGCACATCCAGCCTTGCAACCAAGGATGTCATCCCACATCTGGCAGAGGTCTTTTTGCCAATACTCACCGAAATCCATAGAATTCCGATGCATCAGCAAAACATTACGGAGACGAACAATGAGTGCAAGCCGTTCAAACGCCTCGCTCTTCGCTTTCCGTTCCTCACGCAAATAATCTCCGACATATTTTCCTGTACCCCATACATCAAGCCGGTGTATACGATGCTCGACGCCACTGGCCGGCCGCCCAAGCTCTGCCGCTATTTCTGCATAAGTCATATCCCCGCGCTTGAACATGGCGATGAGCCGGGCATCTTCTTGCGCTGTCCACTTCTGTGCCTTGCGGATGGGCTTCATGGCATCGGCCTTTCGTTTTTCGATCAGCCAGTCGTATTCCATGCCAAGAGCATGGAGTTCCAGTCTGCGGCTATCCCACAAATCTTGGTGTTCTTCAAGCCAGAGCAGAAGATCGTCAAACATGATGATTGTTGTGGTTTTCTTGGATGTGCCCAGACGCTTCGCTTTTCCCTTTAGACCGCATTTAGGTATCCAGTAATCACACACAGCGTGGACATCGACACCGAGCAGCTCAGACACCTTTCGGGCAGACATCATATTTCCATACCACTTCTGGCCCGTATAACCAAGGCGAGTAGTTTTAACTTTGACGGCGTTGACGCTCCGCCCGAGGTGCTTTGCAATTTGCGGAATAGTCTTTTCTCCCCAGACTTCCTGTATGTAGTCGAGTTCTTTCTGCGTCCAGTCCTTGCCACGAAATCCCTTCCGATGGTAAAGGCCAAGTTTTCCTCTCCGAGCCTGCGTCGAGCTCGGAGGGTGGCCGACAGCGTCGGCCAGCTCCTCGTCGCTCATTTCCTGCCAGTGGGCGCGGAGAAAATCATCTTGTTCCTGCGTCCACAGGTTTTTGCCCATATCCGTTTACGCCCTGCGGCAATCCTGCCAAGCGTTGCAGTGCTCTGTGCAGGTCTGGCAGCACTTATCGCAGGCGGGATGAGAAGACTTGCAGAGGGTGCAAGGATCTTCCTTGGTTTCCTCTGATTGGAGCAGTTCGTGCGCACCGTTCTGCATAGCTTTCTCCTCGTCTGACATCTCATAACCCAGAGAGATCAGGAAGTCATAGAGGCCATCAAGGCCATCGTTGGGAGCATACTCAAAGTCCGACGCACCTTTCTCGGAGTTCCACACTCTCCTGAAATATCTGTTCTCCTCATCGTCTTCGGAAGCATAGGCACATGCCAGAAGCACATATTCGGGGTTGCTCTGAGCCGCAACAGCAACCATTGCCTTGAGATCTCCGTAATCGGTATGGTCGTCGATGTCAAGGTCGAGCAGGGTGCCAAGGAGTTCGGCATTGATATCATTTCGTCCCCAACCACCGTCACCTACAAGCATGTTGGAGGCATAGCGACAAATCTCACTCAGATACTTTTTGGCTTGCCCGAACTCGCAGACAAACTCCGAGCGAAGCGAAAAGTGGCGTTCGGTAATCTCATCGAGCTCCGCTTCCCGGGCTTCCGACTCTTCTTTTGCTTTCTTGCGTAGCCGATCCGCTTCTGTTTCTTCTTTCTCCTGATGGTCTTTGTAAAGATCGAGTTGATCGCTACTGACACGGAAGTAGTAGCGCACTGTGTCTGCATCGGCAGGGCGTTCAACGGAAACACTTCCGGACCATCTGCCGAAGTTACGGACATAATCCATAGGCACATGCACTTCACCGATGTAGTCCCGCTTTTCGATCTCGGTGGCAAAGGTTTCGAGGTCAGCTCTCCAAGCCGCCATTCGCTTCTGAAACTTCTCTTGTTCAATGGCACTCTTCAGCTCGTTTTTGAAGTTGGAAGTACCGATGAAATCCAGAACCTTGTTTTTCAGCTCAGGATCTTCGATCTTTTCCAACTCCATGTAGTCCTGAAGGGTAGCTCCACGAGATTCGGACTTGCGGAATTTCTCGGCATCCAGATCCAGCAGCTTTACACGGCGGCGTACGGTGGTCTGGGAGAAGCCGCTATCCTTGGCAATGCTTTCGATGGTTTCACCCATATCAAGCATCATCTGGAAGCCCTGAGCCTGTTCATAGACAGTGAGGTCGCTGCGCTGGATGTTCTCCATAAGCATGGTTTTAACCTGCTCCTGCGGGGTCATTTCACAAACCACACAAGGAACTTCAGTCAAGCCTGCCAGTTTGGATGCTGCCAGTCGCCGGTGACCAATGATGACCCGATAGCCGTCCTCGAAAGGAACGAGGGTCAGGTTCTGGAGAATGCCGCTGGCCTTGATACTCTCTGCCAGCTCGGTCACATCACCGACATCCTTACGGGGATTGTCGGGATGTGGGTAGATCTTTGAAACTTCGATATATCTCAATTCAGACACGGTTATAACTCCTTTCATTTGCTCACTCAGAAAAAGGTGAGCTGTCCGCCCTTTGCTTCATTCATAGGCGGTACGATAGACTCGACAGCCGGAGGCACCACCTGCGGTGCCGAGTTTATGCGTTTGAAAAACATATCCATTCGGGCAGCTTGGCGCCGATGATGCCAGACATCCCGAAAGTAAAACGGTGTGTACCAAATGTTCTCGCCGGGCACGGGGATCAGACCTCGCTCGTCAACAGATGTGGACGGATGTGCGAGCGTATCGCCTATGACCACATAGCCCGGACATCCCAACAAGCTCAGCTGAATGTAGCACATGCAGCCCACGATCATATCGATGTCCTGTGCTACAAACAGCACGGAAGTCTGGTAGTTGATTTCCCGTCCGGGGTATCTGCGAAACTCATTGGCCATAGCGACCAATAAAGCACCGGCTCCGCAGGCAGGGTCATTCACGGAGATCCAACCTTGCTCTGCTATTCTCTGCCTCAGATCATCGCTATAGTTCATAGCTGCCATTGCTCTGCAGACAGAATACGGGGTGAAAAACTGACCGCTGTGGGCGTTTCCGAGTTCCAAGGTCATGTACAACTCTCCGAGGAAATCACGATCTGGGTTCTCGTCAATACCATGGATGATTTCTGAAAACATTCTGACGAAACAGTCCAGTTCCTGCTTGTTGTACTTCTTGGCTAAAGTCATATAGATCTTTTCCCGGGCTTCTGCATGGGACTCGTCCACAATATTGGAAATGCTGATCGCAGCCATCACCACGAAGTCAGCCCAGACACTCCACCGATTGTTTCGATAACATGCCTCGTTGAAAATCTTGACCAAATTCTTTTGCCGACCATCGCTCAGATGTCGGGCTTCATTTCTGGCCATTGATGTTATATTTAGCCCGACCGGCAACCGCAGCCTTATAGCACTTGCCGCAGAGGTACTTATCATCAAGTTTGCGGAGAGTACCTTCTGCTCTGCAGGCCGCACACCGCATGGGCGGATGCTTCCTCGAAAAATTCATGCGTTCTCTTGCCTTCTTGGTTACCTTCGGCACATAGCCAAAAGTGTAGGGTTTATTCATCGTTGTACCTCCTTACCACATACCGAAGAACCGATGTCCACCGATCTCAATCACAAATCTCTGACTTTCATGCCACGGCGTTCCATCAACACCGGCAGGAGCATAGAACCAGAAGATGGTGTCATCGACTGCCATTTCGCCTCGATCAAATACCGCTGCCACGGCATCCTTAACACTCTGAGTGGGTTCGGGACGGTTGGGGCTGTACTGATACTCCTCGATCAACGCAGCCGGTCTCAGACCCAGCTGCTCGCAGCCATTGCGGATGCATTGAGCTACCGCCATCTGACCTTGGAAGCACTCGCCGACAGCTTCAGCTGCTACCACACGCTCTACCAAATCGCGTTCAGCTTCCAGCAGTTCATATCTCAGCTCCGGAGCCTTTTTCTGAACCTCGATAACCTCAGGAAGCACCTCAATCTCCGCCTCCAGCGTAACGACCTCCACAACGGGTTCCTCAATGGCCACAGTCTCGTATTCTGCATCCACGGGCTGTTTGACTTCGGGAACTGCTCCATCTGCTGTGGTCGTCATAAGCAAAGTCAGCATCAGAGCTATAAGGGGGAATATGTAAAAGATCTTATTCATGTCGTAAACTCCTCTCAGCTTCGGTCCAGATCAGATTGCTCCGCCTGTCCCAGTGTCGTTATGTTCCGCATGCTCAGTTTTTTGAGTATGCCATTGATATAATTCCATTCGCCGGGATGTCCGGCATTCGATGCCTGTTCGAAGGCATACATGAGCAGATCCTGTTTGTCCTTCGGGAAAGATACCGACCACGCTCCCGTCTGAGGATCTTCCACCTGCTGTTTGATGGCAAGGAACACATTGGCTACATCGTTTCTGTTCGCCGATCTATTTGACCAGGCATCGAAGACAGCTTTTGTGAATTCTTCCATATGGTTAAGAACCTGCTCTGTCACTCCAAGATAGGCACCAAGGTTGGTTCCTCGGTCGTTCAGAAAATCGTTCACCAGCTGTGCCGCCTCTGCGCCCAAACCACCACCACCAGAAGAGTAAGTATTAAAAGAATCTATACTAACCTCTCCTAAACTAACCTTACCTTTACTAACCTCTCCTACCCTTACCTGAGGAACCATTTTGGAACCATTTTGGTTCCATAAAGTGTCCGAAACATTTTCGGGTGTTTCTGTCGGTAAAGCAGGTATAAAACCACCTGTTTCCTCAACAATCAGAGGATGGTCGGTGTAGACGCCATTTCCCTTTACGAAAAGAGTGTTCTTCTCCTCCTGATACAAGGTGGGCGTGTAGCGATCTCCCTTGACATAGTTGTTGAGCCGCCAATGTTTGATGACGATCACACCGCTCTTGAAGGTCAGCACAAACCGTTTGGCGTACAGAATCTTGAGGTCATCATCAGCAGCACCGACCAACTTCTGAATTCGTCTGGCGTTACTGACGAAGCCATCGTCATCTGCTCTCATTCCAAGGTGGAAATACAATGCCTGTGCCGATAAGGGCATGTCCATAAAAGCATCGGTATCCACTACTTTGAGTGAGAACATTCTTCGTTGAGCCATACTCTCACTCCTTAAAACGGAAGATCGCCGTCATCTTCAGTGATTTCAGGATACTGGTAGCCTCCGTACCCGTTGTAACTGTTGTCATTCGCAGGCGGCATAGCGACGTACATAGCAGGACCGTTATATTGATCTCCTGTGCTCTCCTTTTTGCTGTCGCCAAAGTAGACACTGTCGGCCACGACTTCGGCGGAGCGACGCTTGTTGCCGTCCTTATCATTCCAACTTCGGATCTGCAGCCGGCCTGCTACCACCGCCATGCGACCCTTTGTGAAATATCTGGAGACGAACTCTGCTGTATTTCTCCAGGTGACAATGTCGATGAAATCTGTTTCCTTTTCGCCGGTCTCACGGGAACCGAAGTCCCGATCCACAGCCAGTGTAAATGAGGCAACAGGTGTTCCGCTCCCGGTTCGCCGAAGCTCCGGGTCACGGGTCAGGCGACCCATGAGGACGATATGGTTGAGCATGAATGTCAACCTCCTTTCAGTCAGCAGCATCACGGCTGCCATTCTTCTTTGTACCGGGCGATCTGCTCCGGCGTATCAGTATCGATGCCCAAACCCTTTGCCACATAGATGGCTCCATCAATCAGTCGGGCCATCTCTTTGCTGTCCAAGGTGTGGGTGCGTTTGTAGAACAGATAGCAGCGGTATTCCTTGCCATCCATTTCCATGGTCTTATAGCATCGGGTATAGGGATAGAAGTCATCCATGTTCGCCGATGCAGGGAGCATAGCACCCAGAGTGTTGCCATCCTCGTCTTTGGCAAGTGCACCATATTCGATCACAAGGCTGCGTTTTACCTCGTCATCACCGAGGCATTGAGCCTCGGCGATTTTGTTGACGAGTACATGGAAATAGGCATTGGCATCTTTGCTCCGTGGCTCACGCCACTTCTTGATCTCCACATTGACCTCAAAATCCTTGAGTTTGTCAAAGTCTTCCCGGAAGTCACGGGTGACGGTAACGGTAATGTGCTGCTCCCCACGGGCTCCGAAGGTAAGGTCTTTCAATTTTCCTCGCATCGTTCGTTCTCCTCGACATGGCAGTGGAGGTAGACATATTCACCACCCGGTCCGATGTTGCGATAGATAAAGTCGTCGCACTTGGCTTTGGAAAGGTGGTTGCGCATAGCTTGCTGCTCGTAGGCGTACTCTCCAGCGGCCTTTTTTGCGGCGATTTTCTGCATGATTACCTCGTCCTCGTAGTTAGCCTCGACCATGTAAAGATCGTAATGTCTTGCAACAATGCCATTTAGGTTATTGGTGTCAGTGGCGTAGAACACCTTCCCGATAGGAAAATGTATCTTATATCCGCAATTCGGAACATTGTGGACAAGAAGAACAGGGATAACATTGCAGATGCCGTATCCATACATCGTCCCAGCTTCGAGGATGTCGATGTTTCTGACTGGGACACCAGCAGCGACCAGAGCGCTGACGAGCCATCGACCGCAGGCAAAACGAAGTGTTGGCCGTTCAACAGAGAGCCGGTGTAATGTGGAAGGGCGAAAGTGGTCACTATGTATATGGGTCAAAAGCACCAACTTCAGTTTCCCAACATATGGAGAAATCGCCTTATACGGCACTCCGCAGTCCACCAGAATTACATCGTTGATTACAACGGCGTTGCCTTGTGAACCTGTAGAAATGATGTGATACGGAATCATTCTGTTCCTCCATCAAATGTCGGAAAGATCAATTTTCTCAACCGCAGTTGTTGCCTCAGGCAAAGTTAACGGCACCTGTTCTTCAGGCGTTGTTAATATCTCATTGCCTTCTCCGATTGCAGCAAAAGTCGTATCCTGGACAAATGCCCGCTGAAGCTCTGTGGACATTACGCCCCACCGAGAGATCAGCTGACGAAGCATGGTCTTCTTTGCCATTTCATCAAAGCTTTTGTACCAATATGAGGAATACTTCCATTGCTCTTTGTCCGGAATTTCTCCAGCCATCAACTTTTGGTAGATCCCTGCGGAAAACGCAGGCGAATATGTATCCGCATGTCGCAGCATCTTTTGCTTGCTCCAATAGAGGATTTTCTTAAAACCATTGAGATACTCAAAGAAAGCCATATATCCGATCGTCGGAAGGCTATCACGAAGATCATCATCTTCCTCGAACTTAAAGCAGGGTCTTCCTGTTTTGGAGTCTTTGCCAAGATACTCTCCCTCTTTGATTTCCGTGACATCGAGATCGGCATAGTGACCACTTCGCAAAGCCAGCTGAACATATCCTTTATAGCCAAGCACAAACTGTGCCTTTTTTTCGGTAACTGCCACCCACTTGCCGGCAGCATCCTTGATATGTTCACCCTTTTCGTCAAAAGCCCAGACAACCTTGCCGTCCGGTCCTTTCACCCTGCACTCAAACGGAACAAGGTAGTATTGTCCAAGCTGAGGAGAGGGTGATAAATTGAGACTTTCACCCAAAAGAGCACCCGCCAGGATAGTACCGGCATCGCAGTCCTGCAGATTAGGGTTGACTGCAACCGCCGAAGTAATCGCTGCAATGAAGTTCTTTGCCCGGTCAGGGTCTTGGAGCGTATTGTTAATCAAGTTCTTGTAGCCCTCAGTAGTGATGGCAACAGAAAACTTTGGTTGCTGCTTGATCGGAACCAGTCTGTCAGAGTTGCTCATAGGTATATCCTCCTTCTGTCAAAAAGTCCTTGAGAGCCTTAAGCTGAGCAAGCGTTCCAACAACTCGGAAGTCGGTGGAGAAGGTCTGCACCAGAGTCGAGATGTCTTCGCTTGCCTTTTCGGTGGGAACAACAATCGCAGGGTGAGTAATGGGCACGGCGGATGCGACGACTGCCTCGACCGCCGCCTCAGACTGCTCCACGGCTTCTCGGTAGGCAGTGGCAGTTTCGCGGCGCCGTCTTTCTTCTTCCATGGCCTTGTGACGCTCGGTGACGGTTGTAACCGCCCGAGAAACATTGAGCGTCTTGCGGTACTCAACAAGGATTTCATCTTTGCAATCCTGCGTTTCAATCAGGGCTAAGTCACCGGCGATGCCATCAAGAAAGGCCTTCGCCTTTGCTTTGAGGGCTTTTTTTGTGTCGGTCAAAGTGACCTTAATTCCAGAGTCCGAAAAGCTGACAAGGCTGCTGTCGATGCCCACGCTCTCGCGGTACTCAGCAAAATAGGCCTCAACCTCAGAGGATTTCTGCTGCTTCAGGCCACTCTCGACCTCGGCAATTCTGGCCTTGAGTTTGGCGTCGGCGGCAGTGTAAATATCGCCAGCGCACTGCTTATACACGCTCTCGAACTGTTCATAAGGGGCGAGGATTGCTGCCTTAACTTCTTTGCGGCACTTCTCCAGTTCGGCGTATTCTTTGCTCAGCTCACTTCTGGCGCGTTTGACCTCTTTGTAGGTCTCCTCTGTGCAGGCCAGAGATAGAACCTCGCTGACGCGTGCCTCGATGTTGGCTTGGACAATCCGCAGCTGATTTTCGATAACCGGCAACTGTCGGACGACAATCAATTCACTTTTCATTACTGCTCCCTTCGTTTTAGAAAACTTCACGTTTCAAACAAATAAATTCATGGCAGCAAGCCCCCAGATTGTTTCCAAGGGCGAACATCCGCGTGTTCTTGAACTCCGCATCGGTATAGACCGAGCAGCAGTTCAGCAGACCTTCGATCTTATCCGGGTGGAAAATGCGGAATGCGGCACAGGCTTCCGCCCGATTTCCGGCAATGATCTCAGTCCACCCGCCCACAAACGGATGGCCTTCCCATCCGTAGGTAAAATAAAACTTTTCCAAAATTACTCCTTTTCTGGGAAACACTCAGGGGCTTCCCATGCATCGGTCTGGGTGGTGCAGATTTCGCACCCCACAGGGTCACGCTTCTCATTTCGATAGATGATCTCACACTCACGACCGCAGACAGGGCAATGAGGGTATGTAGGCTCTTTGCCGTCCGGGTATCCGGTACGCATCAAGTTCTGAATCACAGGATGGTCTGGAATATCGTGCAAGCTCATTTCGGTCCCTCCTTCAACGAGTACCGGGCATAACTGGTCTTCTCACCGTATCGGTTCTTCCCACTCTCAGTAACAGCTGTGATAACATATCCCTGCTGCTTCAGATCTGAGATGCGAGAAGCCAGCCGCATGATGCCATATTCTTTCATAGCTTCCAGTGAAGTGATCGAACCATAATCCCGGAAGTGCCGGAGGATACGATCGCACTGAGAAAGTCCGGAGGATGGAACATCAGGACAGATTTCCGATGAACACACCTGTTGCAGTTGGCGATCTGGCACCGGCACACCGTAGGCCTTGCAAATTGCTCTCAGACCATCCGGGTGGAGGATAATGCCATATTTATCCCAGGCCTCACATTGTGCCAACAGCTGACGGTTGAACTTGGGAAAAACCTCACGGACGACCAAGGCGGCATCCTTGGCCATCGTGCCGGTCTGCTGTCGAACCTCTCTCAGCTTTTCGCAGGCATTGACATCGAAGGATTGATTTGATACACTAACGGTAGTTCCCAGCATTTTCTTTGAGGGCGTCTCCGCGGCATCGGAGGCGTCTTCTTTTTCTTCATGGCAGGTGCAGGGTTCGTTTGGATCAAGATTTGCCCCACAATCAGGGCAGGTACGATACTGCATTTACTCACCTTCTTTCTTTTTCAAACCATAGGATGCAAGCTGCTTCATGATGGAACTCGCTTCCTCTTCGGACAGACCAATGATGTCCCGATCACCATTCCGATAGTCCACTTTCATCAGAACGATGTTGCCCACGATAGGACTGCCATGTTTCCATGTTTCATAGAGACCGCAGCCACAGGGGTTGATCGGCAAATCAAGAATTAAGCCTTCTTCGTTGACAATCATGCAGAACGGTTCCGCTAAGCCTCTGGGATGTACTACCTCGATAGGACCACCCACAACTTCCCCGACCGTCTTATACAGGGGTTCTGCAAATCTCTGGGCATGGAACACATTGGTGGTCGTTACGACGATTCCGAGCATTTCTCTGCCTCCTTTCTTTTTCTTCTATCTTCCAGCCACTTCTGATACCGCTCCTCAGCATCAGGGGCAGAAAATGCCAATTCGACCAACTTCAAAGCGCCCTCGGCCAGACCGACTGCACACAGCCTCGGTATCTTCTCAGTGTCAATTTGGATGGCCACCTGCTTTGCCATCACAAGTCCTCCTCTCCTTCTGCTTCTAAATCTGCATCGGCACTAAGCCGATCCAAAGATTCCATCGTTACGCCGTCAGCCGCCAGCTGACGGCCTTTCTTTTCGTACTGCCGCAGGGAGTACATATACTGCCTGCGGCGATTACGAACCCGCTCCTCTTTCCGAGCCAAAGCAACCAGCGGCGAGTTCTGGAGCCGGGCGATTTCTTCCTCAACGGCTTCATCTGTGGGAAACTCAACTCTTGCCATAAAACAGCCTCCTTTTCGTCACTTTAAGTGACATCAGTTTTCAAAAAAAAGAGACTGTACCGTCACCCCGTAATAATCAGCCAGTTTCTTTTTTATAGAATCCCGCGGAATACGCTTTCCGCATTCGTACATGCCAAGAGCAGAAGGCGAGATGCCAACGGCTTTAGAAACGCTGTCTCTGCTACGATCTCCTCGCAACTCCTTAAGTCTTTTTCCGATGTCCACAATATCCACCTCCTTACTTGTTTTGTCACTCTAAGTGACATCAATAGATTAACATAGTGTCACGCCCTTGTCAACACTTTGCGTGACTTTTTTTTGGTGTCATCTTTACTTTTGTCACTTTTCGTGATAATCTATAATAGAGGTGTTTGTTGTGAGTAAATTTTCTGAAATGTTGATTTATCTAAGAAAGCGAGCTGGGCTCTCCCAACAGGAGTTAGCGGATAAAATTCAGATGTCTCGTAGTGTCATCGGCATGTATGAATCTGACCAAAGAATGCCAAGTTATGATGCCCTGGAAGCAATCGCCGATACATTCAACGTGAACATCGACCTTTTGGTTGGTCATGTTGACTCCGGCGAAAGTTCTTGCACCTTTATTGACAACCTTGCCCACATCATTGAAACTTCCAACAAAGAGGATCTTCTTGCTGCGGGCGTTGATCTCTATGAAGTTAATCTCGTGATTTCTCGTGCCATACCGCTAACCTTCGATCACGCTTGTCAACTGGCAGACCAATTGGGAGAAACCCTCGATTCCATGATGGGAATCGAAAAGCCCACCAACACAGTTGGTGAGCTTGATGAGTTAAACGAAGTATTTACTGCATTATCTCCTGATAATCGTGCCAAATTGCTTGAACTGAGTCGCCTTTATTTAAGCGCTCAGAACAATACCAAAGAAAACGCATAAATCCCTCGCTTTTGTCCAAATTGAATTCTTGCTGACATATGTCAGCAAGTTCCGCATACAGTTTAAGATCGTCTATTTTCATATACAGCAATCCCTTCTCTGTTGAGTTGCTGCCGGCAGTATGGTGATTATACTACAATTTTAGCAATTTGTATATTTCTGTAAAAATATAACATTTAGGAGGTCTATCGATGATGTTCAAAAAGATTCTATCTGCCTTGTTGGCACTAATGCTTATCATTTCGGTTGCCGGTTGCGGAGAGTCTGAACCTGTTGATGAATTTCAGGAACAAGAAGATCGTATTTCTTCTCTGATTTTCGAACACACACCATCCGCAACAAATATCAATATTACTACTGACGAGGATGGTCTTTACAACCTTTCAATTTCTTACACCTATGGAAAGGTTGCCTATTTTGGCAACTATGTTTTAGCCATACAGTCTGCTTTTGAAGAAGTATTTGATGTAAGCAGCAGAGGACATTTTAGTGTAGATCTTGTTATTGACGGAAAGAATCCCTCTATGATCAGGTATCGGTCTGATGATGGCTTCGATGACGGCAATGTTTCAGGCATGATTACAGACTCCCGATCTGGCGAACTTGTTTTCACTAACATTGACAGCCTTGACGATCTTATCGAAGAATTCCCTGCTGTTTCGATTTTCATTGATGAAACAGGCATATTTTCAGACAGCATTGATACCGATACTGGATTAGATGAGTATCCCAAAAACTCAACCTCAAAATATCTGGCTACCGCAGAGGCAGTCCTCCCGGAGGAGATTTATACGACCCTCGCCAGCGAGAACGGACTTTCAGGAACTGTATACTATGTTGAAGGTGAAGTGATTGAGAAAAGGCCTTCGGGTGATGTTGATGTCAGAATCATTAAGCTGCAAAACGAGCATCTGATTGGCATTATGGACTTTGTTGGTTATGCCGCAGGATTAGACGAGATTTTCCTCAATTATGAACCCGGTGCAGATTACACAATGCCTGAAGTAGGCGTACAGGGAAATTTCTACATCACTTATTCCGGTTATTCAAGTGATTTCGAAATGCCGCTCTTTTACTTGGGTGCCCACGAAATTGCAGTCGAAACCTTGCTCAGCGATGAATAAAAGAAAGGGGCTGCCAGATGGCACGGAAAACATCAGCTAAAATACCAGATGAGCTGTCTGGCGTCGGCGTGATCTATGCTCGATACTCATCCCACAACCAGAAAGAGGAAAGCATCGAGCAGCAGGTCGAAGAGTGTATGGCCTTCGCTCAGCAAAACGGTATTAAGATCATACAGATATACTCAGACAAAGCGATCTCCGGTAAGACAGATAAGCGGCCTCAGTTCCAGCGGATGATGCGTGATGCTGAGAAGAAACAGTTTGGCAAAGTTATCGCCTATAAGTCGAACAGAATCGCCCGGAATATGCTGCAAGCATTGAACTATGAAGACCGGCTCAGTCAGTTCGGCATTGAAACCTTCTATGCAAAGGAAGAATTTGGAAACACAGCAGCTGGCCGCTTTGCTCTCCGCACGATGATGAATGTCAACCAATTCTATTCTGAAAACATGGCAGAGGACATTCGCCGGGGAATGAGGGACAATGCAGAAAACTGCAAGGTTAATGGCCCACTCCCCTTTGGTTATGTCCGGGGTGAGGATGGACGATACGCCATAGATCCCGCTCAGGCAGAAATCGTCCGATACATATATGACCAGGTTTTACAGGGCGTTTCTTTCACCGACATTTCCAATGAACTCAACGGCAGAGGCATTAAGACACGACTGGGCAATAACTGGAATAAAAATAGCTTTCATCGGTTACTGACCAACAAGGTCTATATTGGGGTCTATCAACACTGCGGCTATACCGATGAACACGGAGTTCCTCCCATCCTTGAAAAAGAGGTGTTTTACGCAATGCAAAAGCATCTGAAAACAAAAAAGAATCCAAGGGGCAGGCACAGGGGCGAAAGTGATTATCTCCTCACGGGCAAACTCATTTGTGGTCATTGTGATTCGTTCATGATAGGCTTCTCTGGTACCAGTAAGACCGGTGCCAAGCATCAGTATTACATTTGCAGTGACAAGAGAACCAAAGGCACCTGCAAAAAAGAGAATGTGAGAAAAGACTACATAGAGCAGCTGATCGCAGAGTTAACTCAAAAGTACATCCTGCAAGATGATATTATCGAATGGATTGCCCGAAGTGCCATGGAGTTGCTTCGGGAAGCCTCCAGCACTACTGAGGTTGCGACAATGGAAGATGAACTGGCAGACAATAGAAAAGCCATCAAAAACATTATGACTGCTATCGAGCAGGGCATCTTCACCGCCTCCACAAAAGATCGGCTGTTGGAGTTGGAACTCGAAGTGTCTACTTTGGAAAAGTCCATTGCATTTGCCAAGTCAGCACAGCAGGAACAAGCCATAGGTGTTGATAAAGTTCTCTGGGCTTTGGAAGAGTTCCGAAATGGCAACATCCAAAGTAAGGATTATCAGAAACGGCTTGTAGATACCTTCGTGAAAGCAGTCTACCTGTGGGATGATAAAATCCAAATTGACTATCATTACACAAAGGGAATCAACACCATAACCTACCCGCTCCAGAAGGGCGAAATAAAAAAATCAAGTGGCCTGCAGGGAGTTCTTCCAAACTCCCCTCGGGGCCACCAACGGGGTATTACACGAACACCTTTATGTTTTTAAAGGCGGCTTTGCCGTGACGGTGTTGCTGTGATACCAATAAAGTGCCGTTCTTGTCAAAAGAACGGCACTTTATTTTTGTGCACTATTTGATTGATGCTGTATGGATAGGCTACCGGATGCTTTTACAGCCGTTTTCATTGCTACTTTGTGGGGTATTAGATTACAAATCGATAGAAATTTTTTCCGTGGACAACAGAGATCTGTGACGGTCACTGATCTGAGTAGCTTTTTGTGCAACCAGAGCATCAGCAAGCCGGAAAGAAACAGCTTCAAGGCTGTCATCCTTTTTGTAGGCAATAACAAAATAATACTCAGTATTCTTGGTCGTCCGTTCCTTTGCCCGACCACCAACGATGGCACCCAGTGTGCCGAACAAGACCGCGCCGCCGATCGCGCCGCCGATGCTGCTGACATACTGCTTTTGGATCTCAACATCCGTGACCACCTGCATATCCGTGATCTTGCTGTAAGCAATACGGAATGCGTTGCCGCCGCTATTGATGGAGAGCCAATCCGGTTGGAAAGAAAGAACGCAGGGCACATCCTGTGCCAGAGGGAGACCGGTTGCGTGACTTCCGGAAAAAGCCTTTTCCTGGAATTCCTTTGCTTCCGCTTTTCTCTGCCGAGCCTCAGTTTTTGCTTCCTTACTTTTTCCCTTTTTCAGGAGAAGAACAAGACCGACAATAAGGAACACAGCAGCCATGATCAGACTGGTTGCAACACCCTCTGTGGATGTACTTGCTCCGGCAGCGCCGCCAACAGCAAAGACGATACAGCTCCACCCAAAGACTTTTCGTGCCATAATGCACCTCCAAAGTGTTTATGGCCTCATTTTAGGTGAAGCGGGAGGCACTGTCAAGTAAGTTCATCGTCCGTTCCTGCCGTCCATCTCCTCCGTGTAGGCTTCGCCCAGGATTTCTTTCAACCATTGCAGTTTCATATCTGGCTCCTTTCTGCTGCTTTCCTTTTTTCCGGGCCAGTCCCCGTATGGCAGCCACCCTGCTGTTTCCGCCGGGCCAGCGGTAATTTTGTGTATGAAAAAAGCACCGTGCATTTTCAGCACGATGCCCTAATCATTAAACTGTGTAAATAATTATATTGCAAAATCCACTTAAATAGCGTATAATAAACATGGTTAGGGGGCTATGCGCCAGTCATAGAGGGGCGCTCCCATACCCCATATCGAGAGCCGCTATGACCGGCTCTCATTTTTTATACCTGTATACCTTCAAAAGGGTCTTCTTCGACACTATCATCACATCCATGGTGTCGATCCTACTGCGCAAGAAGCGCCCTAAAATTTGGCGCTCCAGTTTCTCCAAATCCAAGTCGCCCATCAAATCAAGCATAACGCCGCCAGGATTCCCTTGTATTTGCTTGATTGCATGTTGCAAAGACTTGTCGGCACTGTTTATTGATCTGGCACTTTTTAGCTCCCAATTTTTGCCGAGCCACACAAAGTCTGGCCTTTTTATATTTCGTTCAGTCGATTCAGACAGAAGCGTAATATCTCCACCAAATGTGTCGTGTATCCAATTTGCAAAATCAACTTCCGCCTGGTGTTTGCCGACCTTATACCCATTCTCAAAGATGATTTCGCCTTGCCCCGGTGTTGCAGCCTGTTTGTATAGGTCTGTGACATCGGTTACTTTTTGAGTGGAAACTTTTGTGACCGGCCCGTCCTCGGGTTTCTTGTTGTCCGAAATGCCAATCACATCTGCGGGCAGTTTCTGAGAAACATCAGGCTGTTTTGCCCCATCCTGTTTGGCTTTCCACTGCTCGTATGTCATGTCCCGAGGCACCTTGTACCGTTCGCCGGTGACCGCATCCCGGGCAAAACGCTCACCCAGACCCTCCATATCAGCAAAATAGGGAGCTGTGCAGCACCGGCACCAGGGATGAAACGGAGGTGCCGTGAGCCCCTCCTGGTACTCAGACATTTTGAACACCTTGCCATCGAGACTGCCGCAAATATCGCAGGTGTCCCGATCCAGAGCTGCCACGATCTGGTATTGCTCCACATCCAGCTCTTTGTAGCAGTCTTTTTGTGCTGCGCTGGCAAAGTAGGCGCTTTCCGTCATCACCAGACGGCCGGCCTTACTCTTGGACACCTCAAACTGTTTGGAGATGGCAGCAATGGCTCTGTCCGGGGCTTCTCCCCGGATGATCATCTGCGTCAACTGGGTGTTAACGCTGTTGACCAGGCTCTGCTTATTGGTCCAGCACCGATCCCGGAAAGTCTGATTGTCAGAAGTCCAGGGACGGGAGAGAACCTTTTTGATGGTCTCCTCATTGATGGCATGGGTTGTCCACCCCACACCGAGACCCTTTTGTACCTCAAAAGCTGTGTGGTAATAGCTGCCCTCGTAGATCTGACGGGCGGCAGCATCCACACTGTCCAGCTGATTGGCGTATAGTGCTTCGGCCTGCTGCTGGATCTGCAGCTTGAGAGCGTCCAGCCGGGAAATATGTACCCGGGCGCTTGCATTCTTTTTTTATGCTTGACTTTTTCTGCCGTTTTGGCGCTTTTTGATAGCCTCCTGGATGGCGGCAGAAACACAGGTTTTCTTAAGTAGTTCTGGGCCAATGCGGTCCACCGCTTTTTTGCAGTATCTGGCACACCTAATAGCATGGACTTAACGATCATAAAGCAAGCGGGTGCCGGCTTATCTGGGCGCCCGCTCATAATCTACTGGCTTTTCTTCAAATACCTGCAACACATCATTCTCAACCCGGCACTACTATTGCCGCCTCCAAGTCCCAAGGCAATCTCTCTCCATGAGAGTGCAGCCGCAAAACGGCAAATAAACACTTGTCGCAGAAATTCATCATCAATTCCGGCAATGAACATTTCCAACCGCTCCCGCTCAGCGATGCAGCGCTGCAACACTTCGCTGATAATGCTGTGAATGTCAGCAATAATGCGAGCATCACCAGATGCAAGAGGCTGTTGTTCAAGTTCTCGGAGGCGGCGCTTGTGCATCTCAATTTCTCCATTGAGGTAATAAAGTTGGTAAAGCTCATCTTTGGTCATTATGCGTGTACTCCCTCTGCAGCTGTTACAAGGGCCTCAGCAAAGCCGTCGGTAAGCGTAACAAGAACGCCGTCCAGATCCATACTGCTGTCGATACGGTTGGTCATGCCGGTCATATCAATACGCACCTCTGCCGTGGTAAAGCGGTTGATAGCATCCCGCTCTGCAATATCCCGCAGATACTCCAGCCGCTCATTGCTGACTTCCAGTGCGTCAGCCATACCGCCGGTGTTGTCAGCGATGCTGCCGGTATCTGCAGCAATCTGGTCAAGAGCAAAACTATCATAGCCATCGCCAGCAGCACCAAAGTCAATCATGCCACCCACTTTACCAGCAATGCCGTCACCCCATGCAGCACCCGCTTGGAACGCATCAGAGGCCCAGCCATCCGTAAAGGTGTCAAAGGTATTAAAGCCCTCATTGAAAGCATCAGCCACACTGGTGTAGGCCCCCGTACTGCCGTAGGCCTCAGCGGACTTGGCGGCATACTCATCTGCCTTGGATGAAATGCCAGAATAGTCAAACTCAACAAACGGCAGCTTGTTGAGTGCGGCACAGATGCCCTCCACCACGGTCAAGGCCGTTGCCAGGAGGCCGTAAAACCAGCCCTGCACATTGGCAATGACATTGTGGAAAGCGGTGCCGATATTGGAGCACACAGCTCCCAGAGCGCTCCAGATGCCCAGAGCAACATTGGCCACCACAAGGGCGGCATTTTTCACCGCCTGGATGGCCACATTGATGCCGCCGGTGATAACACCAAAAGCACTGGAGGCAACACCAGTGGTCTTTGCAATCCAACTACAGAGGGCAATAATACCGGCCACCAATGCAATAACTGCTATAACGATCCAGGTAACTGGACTGGCAAGCAAAGCAGCATTGAGGCCCACCTGCGCGCCAGTGGCTGTATTTGTAGCTGCTGCCTCAGCGAGTGTGGCCCCGGTCTTCAATGCGGAGGATGCCGCAGATACAGCTTTGAGTCCGCTGCTTATGGCCTCTATGGTGTTAATTGCGATCAGTGCCCCATGATAGGCCAGCAAAGCTGTGACAACACCACCGATAATGGGCCCCAGCCAGCTCCAGTTTTCAACCATGAAAGAGCCCGCGTCAACAACCAGATCAAGGCATCCTCCCAAAACCGCTGCCAGCATACTAAAAGCGCTGATTGCCCCATTGGCCAATGTGTTGAAGTCATTACTATTTGCAATTTCATTTATTTTGCCGAGGATGGGGTTCAAGACCGCGAGCGCCTTGTTTTGAATACCTATCCATACCTGCGCCCAGGTCATAGGCATATTGTTGAACCGTTCTTCAACCGTATCAGCAGATTCAAACATAGCTGCTTTGATAACTTCCGCTGTCAACAATCCTTCGGCCGCCCATTCTTTCATGGAGCCTTCCGCGCCTTGGACATTTCGCATATAGTCTTCGATGGCAGAGGCCAACAGAGGGGCGTTCTCTATGATTGAACGGTATTCGTCGCCCTGAAGTCTTCCGGAGGACATGGCTTGCGTCAGCTGATACGTTGCCGCCGCCTGCTCTGCTGCAGACGCACCGCCAACAACAAAATTTTTATTGAACAATTCCGTAAAAGCGATTATTTCATCTGCGTTCTTGAAAGCACCGCCCGCTGTAAGGCCTAACTTGGCTACCGCATCTGACACCATAAGATAATTCGCCCGAGAACGCTGGGCAGAGGCCATGATCTTTGCTTCCAGCTCCCCCACACTGCCGCCATCGTCCACGATCAGGCTGAGCCGCGCAGTGGTGCTGGTCATCTGATCGGAGAGATTTATAATCTTCTGAATACCGGCACCGGCAGCCAGCGTAGTTACAAGGCTCTTCGCCTTATTCAGAAGCCCATCCATGGAGTTTTTACTTGTTTTGATGCCTCTGTTGAGCCGTTCTTCCTGTTCTGCGGCCATTTCATAAGCATCGGCCACACCTTGGAGGTCACCGCTGGCCCCAGCAAGAGCCGTTCTTGCTTGATCGATTTTTGCCGCATCAAATGCCTGGCCGAAAGCATGCTGTACCTGCTCAAAGGAGCCTAACGTGAGATCTAGAGTGCTCACAACCTTATTAAGCACACGGCTCACACCATCGTTAAGACTTAATTGGCTCTTGATTGTTGCCACGACAACTACCTCCTTTTTGCTTTCTTTCTCCGTTCCATCTCTGCCTCAAGGCAAAGTATATACAAGGCATCATAGCTGGAGCGGTGGCTCTGTCTCATAATTTTGATGTGCTGGTTACGAAGCTGTTTGCGTGAAGACGATACGACCCCAACGAAAATTTCCTTGAGCACTTCATAGCCTGACACATCCTTATTTAGCAGGAGGACGCCATCACTTGTGATTCGGCAACTCTCGCTATATGCAGGGACTTCGGCATCTGGTGTGTATTCAATCTCCTGGATAAAAGGAATATATGAAAACTTTACCGCCGCCAGTTTGCCCGGCACTATAACCTCAATATTTCTATTCACACCTAAAAGCCCCCAGATTAGATCCATACATAGCTATTATCATCGTCAGATCCAGCAATATTGAGTTGGTGGCGTGCTGCATGGATACGACCATACTTGAGATCCGCATTGTCATAGACAAACGCCTGGTCACTGCACAGGGCATCAATTCGGGTGGCCAGCTCCAAGATACGATCCTGCGCCCATCTCTCGTCATAGCCATCCACGCCATAGCCGCCAAAAACAGCAAACTCACCAATCTTACAAATAGCGCTGTTCTGCTGCTCACGAAGAAAGAGTGTTTCCAGCAGAACCTCAGCCTCACCAAACAAAGCGATGTAGGTATCTGCAACGGCCAGAACATTTCCCAGAGCAGCAGGAAACACCCGGCGGGCATTGAACTCATTTTCGAGGTGCATCTGCTTGAGAATAGCACGCTCAAAGAGGTGCATCTGGTCCCAGTCATTGAAAAAGGGCTTGAGGATAGAGTAGGCAGTCTGATCAGTCAGGTTTTCGCCCTCTATAGAGAGAAACGCCAAGGCATTGCTGATCTGCTGCTGGTAGTCAGCGGGCTTCTGAAAGTTGCGGACTTCTTCCGGCATTGCGGCCTTTTTGGCACTCTCAACAGCTTCACGCACTTTGGCGTTAAGCAGCTTATCCGTAGCACTTTGTTTGCTCACCATGTCATTGATCTGCTTTTGCAGAACCTCCGCCGCCTTTTCCGGACTGTGGATTTTCAACAGCTGGCTTGCATGGATGGGGTTGGTTATCAGTTCCTTTGTTTCCTCATACAGCTTTTCACTGAGGGCACGGTGATGATTGATTGCGACTTCAATAGGTTCTCTGCATTTGATTTCCATGATAAAATCCTCCTCTTCCTTTATCTGATGTTCGAGATACGCACTTTTGCTTGCTTCAAATGGTCCATCTCTGCGCTGTGCTCGTAAAAAACAGGGGCAACACCTACACCAGTAGTCAATCTCTGGATTTCCTGAGCAGCTTTCAGAATGATTTCCATCTGCTTCAGCGCGGCCTTCTTTGCCGCTGCACGGCGGTTGGCAGTCTCAATGCGCTGCTGTTCCCGTTGGGCGGTAATAACAGCGATTGCATCGCGGATGTACTCCTGGGCCTCGGCTCTGTGTATGATACCGCCCATGAATTTTTTGAAAAATACATCTCTGGTTTCTTCACCAACCGGATCCAGTTCACCGCGATCCCTGGCAGCATAATAGGCTGCATCTGCTATGGTCATCGTGCGGCTAAGACGGCGACCATCGATAGGTGCACAATATACTCTGGCAACAGCATCCAGAAAGCCTTTTTCCTGCTCAGTAAACATTTTTATACCCTCCTTTTTTTAGCAAACAAAAAGCGCGGGAAAACGGCAGATGGCCACTTTTCCCACGCAAAAGGAGGATGTAGAGCCCAACTCCATTTTCCCACGCCTCAGAAGACTTCCCTGCGGAGATGTGCAGGGGGTACTTGCTGAGTATAATTGTACCACTCCGTGTATGCAATGAACAGAAAATTTATAAATATTTTTTCCCTGTTTCCGGGAGATAGAGATCCACATACACATGAGTGTATAATTTGGTATCATCGTCTCTGACTTTAATCCGCCCCTGTGTCTCCAACATAGGGGCCAACAGCCGGACCATGATCTCAAGTTCTTTTTCTCCCTGGTCTGTTTTTTCAACGGTAAACCTGCCTTTTATCACCTCTGGCCACCTCCCCCGTGCTGCAGTTCATACCACTCCCGTATAATTGGCTCACACTCCAGCATATACTTCTGTCGCTCTATCTCTTGCTGAATGTATGGATTGGCCAGCAGCACCTCGGCCCGATGCCTTATCCTCTGGGTGTTTTCGCCCATATATCCGGCTAAGATGACCGCTTGCTCTGCATTATCGCACTTAATGTACGCCTGCACAAAGCGCTGCTGTTTCGGTGACAATTTAGACATTAGGATCCTCCTTTACGCTCCCTCATCTGCTCTCTCAACATAACAATCCGCTCCACAGCAGATTCGCCGGAAGATTGGAACGCTTCCACTCCCACACGGAGAAAAAATGGTGTGCGCCGATCAATATAGCTCTCCAGTTCTGCAGTTATCACGGGTCTGCGGAGCTTCCGCAATGCAGAGTTTTCAAGAGAACGGGCATGTTCAACGGTTGTACCAAGATTATCTGCCACAGCTTTGCAATCTAAATCTTCGTAGTATTGCAACTTGATGGCCCGACGCTCCTCCTGCTCCAGGGTTTCCATGACCTCCTCCAGCTTATCATGGAGTTGCTGCTGGTAGATACGCTCCTCGGCATTAGCAAATTCATCCACAGGATCTGGCACAAGATCACCCAGCTCGTTTTGCTCATTTCTGGGACCATCGCCAATGGGTGTATTGAGGCTGGTTGGACGGTAAAAACTCAGCATTTTTTCCTCTTGATAACTTAACTCCGATCCCAGCTTTTTCTTTTTATATGCCTCAACTGTCCTGCTGTATATTCCACGAGACATACCGGATCTTGCGGCACATTCCTGCACAAATTGCTTTTTGAGATATATAGACAGGAAATGAATAAAGGACGCATCTTCTCTGGGACTATACGCCGTTGCCGCCTCTACAAGAGCGATATATCCTGCCTGCTTTAATTCACCAGCAAACTCTATGACCTGGGAGATATTATTGCGCTCTGTGGCCTCGGCCCAATGCATAGCACTTTTGCTCACAAACCGTTCCACCTGTTCCCAAAGCTGTGGGAATAAATCACGTTCTCCCTGTTGGATTCTCTCAACCAGTTCCTCATTTGTCATTGCAAAACCCGCCCCTTTTTAGTAGAATAATCTTGCAAGTGAATACCCAGATCTAAAGGGGGCTGTCTCTCTATGAGGCGGCCTTTTTGCCATCGGTGAAATCTCACCAATGCCAGGGAAAATATTGACTTTTATCAACCTGTTCATTGTTTTGATAAACGTGATTTTTCGTTATTTTATCCACTACTTTGCAGTTAAATTTTCGGTGGACACAAGATGTAAATAATGCTATACTGTTTGTGGAGGCTCCCCTCTGCCCTTAACTGGCGGGGGTGGTAAAGCCTCCATTTTCACGCCATTCTGCAAATACTCCGCTGTGGTGTCCAACTCCACCGCCATTGCCTCCAGCATCGTTGGAGGCACGCCCAAACGGCCATTTTCGTATAGCCGGATAGTCTGCTCGCAGCGACCCAGTAACTCCGCCAAGCGTTCCTGGGTGATACCCTGCTCCTTTCGCCGGGCCTTGATGCGGGCAGCAGTGTCGTGGTCGATCTCACGCTTGATTTTTGCCATACTGATATAAACCCCTTTGATTTGTGTGTGGTGGCTCGTCTATTGCCGCTCCGGTGTTGCAGCACTGGGGCGGCGCTTTTTTTGCTTTGAGGCCATCACAGTGCAGAGCTGACAAAAGCGACTGCTTTACCGAGGATCTGGATGTCGTTGAGTTCATCCCCTTCAAATTCCATGTCGGGGAAAAGCGGGTTACAGGCCCGGATGGTAATGCGGTCAGTGCCAGGAGTGTAGTAGACACGCCCCAAGATGGCCTCATCAAAAAACCGAACTGCAACGATCTCTCCATTCTCAACGCTGTTCTGTTCACGGATGAAAACAATATCACCGTCATGGATCCGGGCATTGATCATGCTGTCGCCTTTGCAGCGGAGGCAGAAGTCCGCATCGATGCCACCGGGGAACTGTATGTATTCGGTGATATTTTCATCAGAAACAAACGAATCAGTATTGCATTGCTGTGACATAGTATTTCTCCTTTACAGTTTTCATTTTTTTCTTTCGCTTGTGAAATAGCCGACACGATGAATGTTAGGTCTAAAGACCGTTTGCTGGTTGAAGCGGCGAAAAACTACATATTGGCCGTACATAACTCGCTTTGTAGCCTCTGCAACCAGCGCATCTTGCTCCAGTCCATGCCTACGGGCATAGTCCCGTAAAAAGGTAGTAGATAAGCCACAGCGGCACGTCCGGGGTTGCTGGAATAACCGGTCAAGTAGTTTTCCAGGTTGTTCTTGTTTAGTCATACAAACCTATCCTTTTTTGGAACAAGTTGAGATCGGGGAATGATTTTCCATATATTTGTAAAACATAAGATTTATATAATTTAGATAATTGTTACTGTTACACTTTATTATATAAATTATATATTTTCTTTGTTTTTCTATTTAATGGAATTAGTAGTGTAACAATTATCTAAATTTAAAATAATCCAGTATTTTCAACGGTTTTTCCCGTCAACATTTGCGCGGAACACTGCAACACGTTCCGGCATCTCCCCTTTTTGCTCAAAACGCAACAATCCAATATTGTTAGATGTTAAACAAACAATATAACGTAACGGAATTATATGTTTATCGGTTTTGTTGCTCTCTTACAAAGCCTCTGCACGTGCCATACGGGCCGAAACGTAGCGTTGTTGAAGCTCTATACCACCCAGGGGCATTAGCTATGATGTCATTGATGCGCTTAGCGTCATTGTTGCTCATGTGACGCAGATCACATCCAAACGCCTCGCACCAAATTTCTGCAGCACACACCCGGTCACGGCTTACAAGATGTAGACGCGAGTGATCCACACCATCCCCTCTCCAGAATATCTGGCGGCTTTTGATAGACCAGCGGTTCCAGTGGATTGGCACGGACTTGTTGACGAAAGTTAAGACAGTATTCTCATATTCCCCGGGAGCTTTGATCACAGTAGCGCGCGCGGTCTGAGCAGCCAACGCCGCCATTTTTTGCGTGAACTCAGCAGTGCTCTCCTCATAATGTTGTTGAAGCCGGGCAACATCTTCCGGGTTCGCTTTGTATGTAGGTAGTTCAATGAAGTCCCACCCAATCACGCGGGCCAGCTTATTTGCAGTTGAGGGGTTACAAGAGCCCCGAGTTTTTATCCTGGAGAGTAGCGCTGGAGAGATACACGCTTTATAGGCCAGCTCCTGGTTGTTAAGGCCCCGCATCTCTGCAAGGTATTCCAGTTTGTACCGGTTGATTTTCATGCGCTCACCTCCTTAATGCCATGCTGCTCATTCCACTCCGCCAAAAAGGCCTCGTACTCCTCACGGTGCTCCGCAATGTAGCCTTTGATGGCGGGGAAGATAACCGCTGCAATGGTGCTGGCCTGGTCATTTGACAGGGTGACAGTTGCCCGCTGCATAGTCAAGCCCCCTTTGCATCAACTATGCGCTCAAGAGGCACTCCCAGCGCTTTGGCCAGTTTTCCGGCAGTTTTGGTTTCGACATTAAGGCCTTTTCTTATGCGGGCAAGTGTCGATGCGGACAGCACCGGGCAGAGGTCAGACAGGTTTTTACACTGCTCCGCCAAGACAAAATCCAGTTTATCTCTATCAACTCGCATTGCTTCACCTCCAGACGCTCCATAAAATGGAGCTTTCTGCATATAATATACTTCACTATCTGGAGTATGTCAAGAGATTTTTGAAATAAACGTTGAATTATATGGAGTGTTATGATATTGTGTATGTGGGGTGATATACGATGTGCATAGCAATAAATATCCAACGGGCCCGAAAAGCTGCTAAACTGACACAAGCGCAACTGGCCGATAAAATAGGGAAAGGCTTTTCGACCATACAAAAATATGAGCTGGGGCTGACCAATCCCCCCATTGAAGTCATGCGGAAAATTGCTGAGGTGCTTGAGGTGCCCCTGGCCGATTTAATTAACCAAGAGGTTGCTGATAATGAGTATGAGCTGATCTGTGATACTCTGGCTACCGCGGGCTTGTGCATTGACCTTGCTGACCTTTGTCCTACTGGAGACGCAGATCGGGACATCTACTACATTTCAAGATCAGAGGACCCGGATGACCCGGACACTCGGAAAGAAATTGAATATGCCCGGCTGGCGGAGCTCATCCATAGCGTGCTGGCCGATGCAGATAAAAAGAGAATTGAATACCTCCAAAAACGACTGGAGGCAGAGCTGTTATAACGAAAGCAAGGTGATGCCACATGATACCTGCCGTGATATACGCAAGATTTAGCAGCCACTCCCAGACGGAGCAGTCCATTGAGGGGCAGCTTGCGGCTTGCTACGCCTTTGCGGAGCGGGAGGGGTACACCGTTATTGGAGAATATATAGACCGTGCCATCAGCGCCAGGACGGATGACAGGCCAAGCTTTCAACGCATGATTGCCGACAGTGCAAAGCATACCTTTGAGGTGATCTTGGTCTACCAGCTTGACCGTTTCAGCCGCAACCGCTATGACAGCGCCGTAAACAAGCAGAAGCTCAAAAAGAATGGTGTGCGAGTAGTATCAGCCCGTGAAAATATCACAGCAGATGCAAGCGGTGTGCTTATGGAAGCTGTACTGGAGGGCATGGCTGAGTATTACAGCGCAGAGTTGGCCCAAAAAATACGCCGTGGTATGGACATCAATGGGGCAAAATGCTTGGCCACCGGTGGCCACCCAGCGCTTGGGTACAGAGTAGACGAAACTAAGCACTACCAGATTGATGAGAATACAGCCCCCACCGTTATCAAAATATTTGAGATGTATGCTTCTGGCATGACCGTGACCCAAATCACCTCTGAGCTCAACCGGCTTCAGATAAAGACATCCACGGGTGCCGAGTTCAATAAAAACTCTCTGCGGAGAATGCTGACCAACAAGCGCTACATCGGTATCTACACATACAAGGGTGCGGAAACGCCCGGCGGTATCCCCCGTATAGTTTCAGATGAGTTGTTTTTCAAGGTGGCTGAGATAATGGAGAAAAACAAAAAAGCTCCCGCCAGAGCGAGAGCAAAAGAGGAGTATCTGCTGACTACAAAGCTATTTTGTGGGCACTGTAAAGAGATGATGACCGGAATAAGCGGCACCTCTAAAACAGGGACCATCCACAATTACTACACCTGCAACGGCAGAAAGAAAAAGCTGTGTGACAAAAAGAATGTGCAAAAGGAGCTCATTGAGAACAGGGTGATTGCTCTGGCACGCGCACAGCTCACAGACGAAAATATCACAAAGATTGCCCAAGCAGTTGCCGCCCTTTGCGAAAAGGAAAAAGAGAGTGGAGATTTTAAGCACTTGGACAAGATGCGCCGGGACACGGAAAAGCAAAAAGCCAATCTAATTGATGCGCTTAAGTTCGGTAAGGCCACAGAAACACTGCTTGAGGAGATAGCAAAGCTGGAGGACAGCCTTGAGAGCATTGACCGCCAGATGGTCATTGAAAAAGCCAAGCGCTTGGATCTCACAGAGCCAGAGATCACTTTCTTTCTCAAGGGTCTCCGGGGTGGTGACATCAATGATGTGGTGTATCGCAGGGCTTTGATTGCCGTCATGGTAAGCGCCATATATCTGTATGATGATGGACGAATCACCGTGATTTTCAACTCCAGCGATAAGCCCGTAGAGGTTGCAGACAGCCTCTTGGACAAAATTGAAGCGGATGCTGAGGAGTTCGTTTTTGGGCTCTCCAGCTCCACCATTCATTCTTACAACATGTGAGAATTTAGCAAGAGCGTCACATGAGCAAGATTTCCTTGCCATGTGGCGCTTTCGTTCGTTCTGGCTAGGATCGCCATAGATTTGGAAAGTTTTCTTTTGGTCCAAAATAGCAGCCGAGACTCAGCGCCACTCCCCTGTTACTTAGCCTGTTAGACTTTTCTTAACAAATTTAGCATTAAAATCGCCCATTTTAACTCTATCGTACATAAATAAACAATAAATTAGCAGAAAGGAAGCAAGCGGCAGCGGAGCTACGCTTGCTTCCTTTATAATTTTAAAAGCAGATTCAACCCCTGTCATTTGGCTTCCTGCTTCTATGTTTCTCCCTTTCCAAAATGGCGTGATTTGCGTGTTTTACGTGTTTACCCTTATTCCCCTTGGTGATCGCCTATGGGGGTCTTGCGGGTTTTTACGTGTTTCTGCGTGTCTGACTGCGGCTAAGTGAGTACGTTAGGTCCCAAAAATAACGAACAAATTAATAATCATACCTGCAGGGACCTGCGGCTGTGAAAATCTATAAAAAGGATGGTATCCGTAATGAAAATGAAATCCGTATATAAAATCTCTAACCTTGATTGGACTGCTTGGGAACTGGGCAGCAAGGAAGGTCTATGTCTTGCTATTCTGGAACAGGCACTTCCCGGTAAAAAAGCTAAAGTCTATCACCATTTTTTCGTAACAGACCGATTAACTGACAGTGAAATCACTACCCTGTCCTGCGCATTTTCTGATAACAAAACCTTTAGCAAAAGTGATGTATTGAAAGTACACCTTAGAGGTGATGTCATTTGTGATGATGACAGCAACATTCTCAATCCCGCTTGTCTCGATGAAGTTACCGATAATCAGCGTTATTTCTGGGAGCAATCCTTGGTATGGCCCTCCGAAGATACTGAAGAAATGGAGGCTGATGATCCATGTCAACACAACGTCGTCGAAAATGCAGACTGGTAAACAGTAAATACAAGGAAACCGATCTGAGACAGTATAGCCAGATCATCATCGATACGATCAACAGGGTCGTTCCCGGTAAAAATCCAGAGGTATTCAAGGACTACTTCTCTACGGATCCCCTGTCCCAAGGGGAAGCCATTTTGATTGGCAGAGAGCTGTCCAATATTCCAGAATTGGCTACCTTTGGGAAAACAGTCACCAGTTTCCGTCTCTTCGAGGGAAGAACCTATGACAGTGAGGAAGCAACCGTTCCTTGCTCAGCCGTTCAAAGGAAAGGAGGTCGAATGGCATAACCAGTCAGAATATCCAAAGAAAATATCTCACAGTTGACGATATCCAACGTGAGTATTTGCCTTGCAGCAAGAAAAAAATCCGTGCATTCGTTAAGAAATATCTACCTACCAAGATCATCGGCGGCAGAATGTATACTGAGCGAAGTGCACTTGAATCTCTCTTGCAAGATGCAAACAAGTTGGAATTACCATTAAAATAACCGTAAAATCAAAGTTTCCGTCTATATATTATTAATTGGTATAAACCCGGTAGCATCATGCTGCCGGGTTATTCTATTTTAAGGAGTTGTTGTAAATGAAAGAAGAAAACATCCGAGCATTGATGGTAGCACCCGGCAATCGACCTGTGCCTACCCTGCTCAAAAATGAACTGGATGCCCTGCAGCAGGCTGTCAGCATTGGCACAAGCCGCAAAGGCTTGATTGAAGTCCTCTACCCCGAACCCGGTGTTTGCCTCGTCTGCCATGAAGAAGGAAAACTGATCCCCCTGCAGGGTAATCGTCACATCGGTGATGACATCATTGCCGGTGTATTCTATATCGTTGGAGACGACGGTGAAGGCAATTTCTGTTCTCTCCCAGAAGCTGCCATGAAAAAATACGCAGCCATTTTCTGGGAACCCGAAGACATTTCCATGGACGAGGTCCTGGATGCCTTCTGGATGCAATTCGAAGCCATACCATAACGTTAAGCACATGAACGATCGTGTTCATGTGCTTTTTCTATTTCTAAGGAGGTTACCTATGATTTACAAAGTCGGAACTACAGCGGAAATCGCCAAGCTGCAGTCCAAGTTCCCTGCCCCTGTGTTGGAGAAGCTCCACTCCGTCACAGATACCCTCGATGAATTCTATGGAGCTGATCGCAACCCGGAAATCAAAGGTGGTTATACCATTCTTGCCGAAACCAAGGAAGATCTGGATGCTATCGATAGCGTCAACATGGAAACTGACATTTTTGAATGGGTGGATTATATCCCCTCTGAACCGCCCTATTGTGCCAGCCTTTACTTGCGCGGTGACGATTACAGTATTGTCCTCATCGCACCGGTCACCATTATGCCCCAGAACGTTCTGGATGAACTCGAATTTTGAAAGGAGAAGTCACCATGCAAATCGAAAAAGATACCATGAAATGCGAAGCCGTCTTTAATGACGAAAGAACCCACCGTTACCTGTGGAAGCGAGTCTGGAATAAGGACAAGCCCATTGCCGCAGTCATCATGCTGAACCCCTGCCTCTCTGACAATATCATTACCGATACCACCACGGCTCTGGTCTGCAATAATGTTGCTCGACTGGAAGCCTATGGCGGTGTGGTCATTCTGAACCTGTACTCCCAATTGACACCCAAGCTGAACTTCCGCTGGAATTCCGATGAAGACCTGAACGACTCCGAGAATGATGTCTACATTCGCAAGATGGCCGCTGAGTGTGAAACAGTGATCCTTGCTTGGGGAAAGGCATCCGACAATACCCAGCGGGTAGCAGATCGAGCTGAAGCCGTCCTGGAGCAGTTGAAGCCCTTTGCCAAGAAGTTGTTTCTCATTTCTGACGGTGATCGCTGCGGCCTCCATCCCCTTACCCCTTCCATTCGTGGAAGTTGGAATCTGGTACCTTTCCGCTATGAAGAGACTACCGAAGAGCAGGCAGAGCGATAAGCCCTGCCTGCCCAAGGCAGGATCACAGAAAAAGGAGGCGGAAAAAGCCTATGATCCGCAAAGAACATCGTGTCGCGCTCTATGCCAGATTTAGCTCCGACAATCAGCGTACAGAAAGCATTGACGCTCAGCTCAGAGCCATGCACGCCTACTGCCAACAGAATAACTTTACTATTGTGGAAACCTACGTGGACGAAGCAAAAAGTGCCACCAGTGACCGCAGACCTGCCTTCCAACAGATGATTGCGGATAGTGCCAAGAAAGAGTTTGACATTCTTCTGGTGCATAAGCTCGACCGCTTCGCCAGAAACCGCTATGATTCGGCTATATATAAGCAAGAGCTGAGAAAGAATAACGTTGTTGTACACAGTGTACTGGAAAAATTAGATGATAGCCCAGAAAGTATCATGCTTGAATCCATTTTGGAGGGTCTCTCTGAATTTTTCTCCAAAAATCTCGCACGGGAAGTCATGAAAGGTTTAAAAGAAAATGCTCTGCGGTGCAAACACACAGGCGGTCTTCCACCCTTGGGATATGATGTAGACCCTGTCACAAAGCAGTTGGTAATTAATCCGGAAGAAGCTGAGGCGGTACAGCTGATTTTCTCCATGTATGCAGAAGGGTTTGGCTATTCGGATATCCTACTGCAGCTATCCAACCGTGGCTTCAGAACTAAAACCGGTAATCATTTTGCCAAGAACGGCCTGCACAACATCCTCAGCAACGAGAAGTACAGCGGCACCTACATTTACAATCGCAGCAGCCCAAAGAGCGAAGACGGAACCCGCAACAGCCACAGGAGCAAATCGGCAGAAGAGATCATCAGCATTCCCGGCGGCTGCCCTCAGATCGTAGACTCAGAGACCTTCAGAAGAGTGCAGCAACGAATGGAGGAAAACAAACGGGCAGGCAGTGGCGGCAGAAATAACGCAAAGACCAACTACCTGCTTTCCGGTAAGGTTTTCTGCAAAGACTGCGGCAGAAGTATGCAAGGCTTCACCCGCCATTACCTGAAAAAGGATTACACTTACTACACCTACAGATGTCCCACCCCCAAACAGCGTTGTAACAACAAGGAGATCAACAAGGATTATCTGGAAAGTTACACGATCCAATTACTGGAGAAGCATATCTTCAATGCCAAGGCAGCCAAATGTATCGCCAAGGCAATTGACGCTCAGCAAAGGAACAGAAGCGAGATCAGCCATAGTAAACAGAAAGAAATAGAACAGGAACTGGCAGAGACACAGATCGCATTGCAGCGAATTGCAGATGCCGTGGCAGATGGTCTTCTGTCCAGCGCCCTCATAGAACGGCTCAACGAGTTGGAAGCCCATAAGAAAGATTTGGAAGCTCAGCTTTCCTGCTCTGCCTGCCTCCATACCCTTGAAGCACTCGCCATCGACCCGCTGCTTATCCCTTCCCAATATGCCGAAGTCAAGCGACACCCAAATACGCCCGCTTACAAAACTTTCATTCAATCCTTTATTGACCGGATTGATGTTGGCCGGTATCGCGTTGCCTTCACCTTCAAGACAGGCCTCGGCATTTACCCGGAGCTGAACCTTCACATCGAGTGCAGGCAGCAGGAGATCTACGAAAAAGAGGCGGTCTAATGACCGTTTCTTTTTTTGCCAAAGGTTAAAATTGCACCATTTTTCGTCCTATAAAGCGGACACATTGTCTCTCACATTTTCTGCTCAAAAATTTTGTGCAAAAGTGACAAACAAATGGAGAAGTGTAGAATTTTCACCGCATTTCCGGATGTCATTCAGACGCTACATTTGGGTAAAGAATTGAAGTTTTAGCCGTTTCTCCCTCGACATCCTTATCAAAGCACTTTGCGCCAACTTTGACGTCCATATCCTTCGTAAAACGCCTAAATCAAGAAAACCGCGTTTCAAAATCAAGTCAAATTCTTGGATATTCATCAAATTCAGCACAATATGGTTCGCATTTTGTTTTTATTTATAAATGTTTGGTTTTCTGCACACTTTTGTTTGCTTTAGTGGCCTTTTGTTTCTATATTGTTTGGTTTTTTTAATATTTTCATTGACATATTAAGGAATATATCGTAGAGTATGGGTACCAGCTGGTAAACACTTCCCCGGTACAGGCTCCCTCAGCTGTGCCGACCCCGTCTGTTGGTGTTGCCCATTCGCAGCACCAGTAGGCCCCTCTCGTGGGGTTCACGAGTGCACCTTTCAAAAATTGAATAAGACCGCGCCGAAAGGTGCACCTCTGCGGCAAAAGGAGGGCCCACGCTATGGGCTACATTCCCAATAAGACCCGCAAGGTCACCGGCAGTAAGAAAGTAAATTTGCTGCCCGGCAAATACAAGTCCGTCATCACCGACGTCTATGCTGCTGAGGATTTTGCTCCTGGCGAAGCCTTTGTGGTCAAGTACCGCTTCACTGTAGGTGACGATGTACTGGTCTACCGCGAAACTTTCATTGATAGTCTCCGTGAAGCCCGTACCGTCGACTTCCTGTCATATCTTACCGAATGTGGCTATGACACCAGTGACCTATCTGGCATTATCGGCATGCGTGAAGAACTCACACTGCTGAAACAGAAGCGTAACGGCAAAATATTCGTGAATATTTGCGGCCGTAATTATCTGGGTCACGAGGACATCTCAGTATGACCTACTATGACGGCTATGTCATCAAGGCTCACAGCATCTTCATTACCGACATAGAGGGCAATGAATGGAAGCTCTGTGAGGAAGTTCGTATTGTGGCAATTCTGACGAATCGCCACACAAAAGAGCAGCGGGTCAAGGCTCGCCTTTACCTGTCCACCGGCGAGTCCGTTACTGTGAACACCGCGCGGGATCAGCTCATCACTGATCCCATCCGCGTTCTCACTAAGTACGGACTGACCCTTGCCCCCACTCGCGAGTACACCACCACGTTGGCGGAAATCCTTCTGGAAACAGAAGCCTCTGCTAAACACCTGTCTTTCCATGACAGGTTGGGCTGGAGCTTTGCGAAGGGCCAACGACGCTTCTTTGCCGAGGGGGTATTGGGGGATTTTTCCCCCAGTACCTATATCCACAGGAAAAAGCTGAAGCCCGCAGGAAGTTATGTTAACTGGCAAAAAGGTATAAGTCAGTTTCTGCTTAACCGCCCAGAACTTCAGTTGGCCTTGACAATTGGTGCCTGTGCACCAATAGCCGCCCTGCTTCAGCGGGAGCATGTACTTGAGCTCGTAAGTATCTTTGCGATGATCGGTCAGAGTGGCACGGGTAAAACAACGATGTTGACCTTGATGGCCTCAATATGGGGCCGCATTGGCTACCAGAACGGTATCGTCGACACCTTACTGGATACCCAGAATTTCTTCTTCGCCAACCTCGGAAAGAAGCACGGATTTCCATGTTTCATCGACGAGACCAGTGCCCAGCCCGACTGGGATTTTACCGGTCTTCTGTACCAGATCTCCTCAGGAAAAGAAAAAGGCCGATGCAATGCAGATGGTACCCCCAAACCTGTCAATCACTGGTCTGGTACCATCATCTTCACAGGTGAGCGTAGCCTGTTCGACCAAACCAACGGTAACGAAGGCTTATACGCCCGTCTTGTAGAATTCCCTTTCCAGTGGACAGAAGATGGTGAAGAGGCCGAGAAGATCATGGACTTCTGCAGCGCCAATCACGGCACTGCTTACGTTCCGCTGATCGAACACCTGTTGGAGTTAGATATCGCCGACCTGCGTGCTCAGTATGGTGCAGCCAGAGATACCCTACTGCAGAAGATCACCCCTTTAACCAGCGTTGACCGCCGTCTGTCGAAGCAGTACTCCATGCTCCTTATGACATCGCGTATCATCGCCAAGGTTTGGCAGGTGCCGATCGATGAGCCTAGCATCATCCGCCTGCTGGTGGAAACCCACCAAGGAAACAGGCTCCGCAATCGGCCGGCATACATCTACGAAGCCATCGTTGAGCAGGTTCTGGCTAATTCTGGAAAGTTCCCAAATAGCCAAGACTCAGCTACTACCGCACAGTCCATCTGGGGTGAGCGTGGCTCGTACAATTACCGTCTCTGCGTGTGGATCATTGCTAAGCACTTCAAAGACTTTCTGGACACCGCAGGCGCAACGATCAGTACTGATTTGCTGAAACAGTTGCATAGCTGTGGGCACCTTATCAAAGTGGGAGACCGCTTTAAGGCCACTCACACCATCGACCGCGTGAAGGTCAAATGTTACTGTGTCCCTCTGGGAGACGTCACCGCACCTGCACGTAGTAATGTCGTGAAAAAGAAACCGACCCCTTCTCTTGAGAACCGCAAACTTCTGCTGTCCGAAGAGGAAGAGGAAAATTAAAAACAACAGCAGAGATGCTGAAATAATAAATAAAGGAGGCCATTATCATGGTCAAAAACATTAATTTCTCTGAAGCTCTGGCTGCAGCTGCAGTCGATGAGCGCAACCATTCCTTCGTATCCACCACCGCTTCCGGCCCCATTTCCTTCGGTGTCGTGAACAATGTCAACGGCAAGCGCCTGACTCTGAGCAAGGCTTTGGCTGCAGCTCTGGGTCTGGAAGATGCCATGGAAATTCTCCCTCATCATGATGAGAATTTCCTTTTCGTAGGCAAGAAGCTCCCTGTGGACAAGGCTTTCCGCGGCAAGTTAAGTGGCGCAGATAAAAAAATCTGTTACTCTGCCGAGCTTGTCGAAAGAGTTACCACCGCCTTCAATCTGGACTTCAGTGGCAAGACCTCCATGAGTGTCAGCACCATTGAGTTTACTGAAATCGAAGGCACCCCTGTAGCCGTGGTGCACTTCCCCAAGGCTGGAGAAGATGCCGCACCTTCCGGTGGTGGTACTGAATGATCATCCACCGTGAGATTTCTCGCAAGGATCTGGCCAAGAGCGACTTCTCCCGCATGGTGAAAAGTCATTCCGGCGAGCGTGCAGAGAATCCCAACCTGCTGCCCCTAATCGAGATCCTGAAAAAAATCGTAAAGTAACTATCGACGGTGCGTCTTCGCGGCGCACCGCTTTATCTATATTGGAGGTAAAATCATGAATTCATCCTGTGTAACATATATGCGCTTTTCTTCAGATAATCAGCGCGAAACATCCATTGAACACCAGCGTGCATGCATAGAGCAATACTGCCGCATCAACAATCTAACCATTGCAAAAGAATATATCGACCGCGCACAAAGTGGCACTACGGCGCAGCGTGACGCCTTCCAGGAATTGATCGCCGATGCCCAGAGTAATCACTCATGGGAGTATGTCGTCGTCTATGATCTCAGCCGCTTCAGCCGTGATATATGCGATGCGCTAAAGTATGTAAACTTGCTTTCCAGTCTAGGTATCAATCTGGTCAGCACCACAGAACCCTTCAGTAATTCCGCAGAAGATATTTATATGCGCAACATGAAGTTCTGCACCAACCAGTACTTTAGCGACCACAATGCTGTCGTCTGCCACGACGGTCAGAAGACACAGGCTGCTAAAGGCAAACATTGTGGTGGCATTCCCCCTTTAGGCTACAATCTGGATGAAACCAAACATCTGGTGGTCAATGAAGATGAAGCTGAAATCGTCCGCACCATATTCAGAATGTATCTGGACGGATATTCATATGCAGACATCGCCAAGGCACTTAATACTGCCGGGCATACCACCAAGATCGGTAATCCCTTCAATAAGAACTCATTTTCCAGTCTGCTCTGTCAGCACAAATACATCGGTACCTTCGTTTGGAACCGAGCACCCGCTAAGCGCAGAGGCCCGAACGGCAAGCGATCTACTAACACCCATCGTTCAAAGCCTTTAGAAGAGCAGGTTCGTCTTGCCGATGGCTGCCCTGCCATCATCTCTCTTGAACAGTTCCAGCGAGTACAGGAGCTTCTGGCCTCCCGTTCTCGCGGTCGTTCCTCCGTCAAAACTCGCCACCACTACGTTCTGGGCGGTCTGGGCGCTCTAAAGTGCGGTGTCTGTGGCAGAGCCATGGTCGGTGTTCCCAGAACCTGCCGTGGCGTGAGCTACACCACCTACAGATGCCCTAATCACAACAGCAAGGATCCAACTGCCTGCCCTACAAAAGAGCTGTCTGCAGCTACTCTGGACTCTCTGGTGATCAAGCACATCGTTGCCCACTGTTTTCGTGAAGAACAGCTCCCCTTGATCAACGAGTTGTTGGTGGCCAATGCCGGTTCTGAAGCCCTTCTCCGCCAAAGAAACGGTCTCGCAAGAAGGATCAGTAATCTGGTCAGGAATCTGGAGCTTCATTATTCAGAAGCTTTAGCGGCTCGTTTGGAAACATTAGAGGCCCAAAAGGCGGCCCTCGATGCACAGTTAGAGCAGGACCAAAACCACCCCAAACAGGTCCCAACAGAAAGCTTCCAGAAAACAAGAACCAAACTGTACAATTACCTCATGACTTCTTCTGACGCAGAGGCAAGGGACTTTCTTCGCAACATCATACAGGAAATTCGCATCACCAATGAGACCGTCAGTTTCACCCTTAAAATCGACTGATATTTGATATGAATATAAAACCCTCTGTGAGCCATAACCGCCCACAGAGGGTTTCCTGTTTTATGCAATATCAACTTGTGCGTTACTAATGCGCAGCTGCAACGCCGTCTTGAGCAGTTGCAGACAGACCTGCTTCTCTTCGTGGTTCAATCCCCGCAGACAATACATCAGCATCTTGTCCACATCGTCTATATCTACCTGCTTATTCGTCTCCACAAAGAACTCCGCCAATCCAATTCCCAATGCCCCGCAGATACGTTCAATCGTCCTCACAGTCGCATTGCGTTGACCCCGCTCTACCAAACCTAGATAGGCTGGCGTAATGCCTGCCGATAGTGCAAGCTGTTCTTGGGAAATACCGCGTTCATTACGCAGCTGTCTGATGCGAAAACCACAATTAAAGTTTGTCTCCATCACAATCACCATAGTTATTCTAATTCATTGACACCGCCAAATCAAAATGTTATAGTTTATCTATATATGCAAACTATAGTAATTTACGACATATTTTTACTCGGACACCCCTTTGTCTGCCTTTTTTTCTAAGATGGACCTATCGACAAAAAAGATGGGAGAAGCGGCATGGAATACAACAAGCAAGACAGAGTTTTGGAAATATTTTTCCGCGGTCTGCGCGGTGAAGATCTGTCCGTCAGAAATCTCGCTGACGAATACAAGGTTTCCACGAAAAGCATCACCCGCTCCCTCAATGACCTAAAGGCCTTTCTGGCAGATCATCGGGATTTGGTGGGCAACACGGAACTGCAGTACTCTTATCAGGACAAATGCTATCGGCTGTATATGGATGAGTTCCTTTCCAACAAGGAACTTTTTGCTTTAGTGGAGGTCATGATTGGTGCCAGAGCCTTCTCCAAAAATGAGCTGTTGGCCATCACCGGCAAGCTGAAGCATTTTACCACACCGGAAGATCGGCAGAAGCTCAATGAGCTGATCCGAAAAGAACTGTATCACTATTCCGAAGTCAAGCACGACTGCGAAAGTGTGCAGGAAACCCTCTGGCAACTGGTGAACTGCATTTCCGAAAAGCAGGAGATCTCCATTGACTATTATCGTATGGATCGAAAGTGGGTCACACACCGCTTGCGACCTACATCGGTGATGTTCGCAGACCATTACTTCTATCTGATTGCCTATCTCACCGAAGGCAAAACAGAGAAGCCTTATTACTTCCGCGTGGATCGCATTCGACAGGTCACTGTCCATCGCAAGAAGTTCCATACGGATGAAGCAGAGTTTGATGAGGGTTTGCTTCGTCAGCGAAGCCTGTTTATGTGGCCAGGTGAACTGCGAACCATTCGTTTTGAATTCAGCGGACCTTCCGTGCAGGCTGTGCTGGACAAGCTCCCTACCGCTAAGATCATCGAGCGCCTGCCCGGTAACAAATATCTCATCGAAGCCGAAACCTACGGCGACGGAATTAAGATGTGGCTGTTGAGCCAGGGTGCATGGGTGAAGGTTGTTGCGCCGGACAACTTTGTGGCGGAAATGAAAAATGAAATCGAAAAGCTGCAGGTTCTTTACTGCAAATAAAAATAAAGAGAGAGAAGAAAAATGGCAAAAGAACTGATTTCGCAAGAAAAAATGATGCAGGTCCTAGAAAAATGCTATGATGGGGCAATGAACGGCCTCCCGGGCAATCGGACATGTAACGAGTTAGCCCAAGATTATCTATCCAAGTATAGCAGTCCTTTAGTTGCCGCCGAAAAACTGATTGAGGCACAGGTTGCTAAATGTACCACTTCCGGTTTTATCACCAGCCTCGGCGGTCTGATCACTTTGCCTGTTGCTATTCCCGCAAATGTAGCCAGTGTGCTATATATGCAGATGCGTATGATCGGAGCCATTGCGATTATGGGTGGCTACAATCTTCATGACGATGAGGTTCAGACTCTTGTTTATTTGTGTCTGGTAAAAAGCTCCATTACAGATATTTGTAAATCTGCCGGAGTCAAAATCACTACCAAGGTCACAATGAGCATGCTAAAAAAATTACCTGGAACGATTTTAACAAAAATCAACCAAAAAGTCGGTTTCCGTTTGATCACCAAGTTTGGTACAAAAGGCGTCGTTAATTTGGCAAAGATGGTTCCTGTGTTGGGCGGTGTCGTTGGAGGTGCAATTGACCTGGTCGAAACCAGATCAATTGCAGAAAAGGCCAGAGATGCGTTTCTTCGGAATATTTTTGACTGATAATAGCTTTGTCTTCAAATAGTTTTCTTTGAAAAAATAATAATTATTTCTTATGGGGAAACAAGGAGGATAAACAATTGGACAATCTTAAGGACAACATCAAAGCACTGGTTCTAAAAAAAGCAGCAGAATTCGCAGGGAAAGAATTGAGCAAGGAATTGAGTAAGGATCATGGAAGCAAGGTAAAAAAGGGAGCTTTTGAAGAGTGTAGCATCACCTTAGTTGGCACAAAGGCATGCATTGCTCTCGGAAATCAAGAATATCTGGAACTTACGGACGAAAATGTAAGAAAGATCGTGTTTGTTAAGGAAAAACACAGAATAGATCATACATATTACTATTATGAAATCGAATTCTGTGACGGAAAGACCAGTTATGTGCGCATGAGAAGAAAGTACAAAGATGCAATGTATGCACACTGCAATTGTATTTAGTTTCAAGAATTGAACCAATTCCGCAAGCATTTCGTGATTAATGTACGCAAAATTTAACTTATAGATAAAGACTGGAGGTTATAACATGGCAATCAAGGACATGGATATCAATTCTGTATTGAGTATATTAGATACTATCGGACAGGTAGCCGGCAGTCTGAAAGACAAGTATGGTATCATCCACAAACAAGCATTCATTAAATATCATGGCAAAGAAGGTCGGCTTGTTTGGGACTATATCATTGCCAACGAATTGACTTTTGAAGACAGCGAAACCGGAGAACAATATTCACTCGGCATTAGCATGAGCGACAAAAAGACAGAAAAACTCTTTAATGAGCTTGTCGACAGATATGGTATTTGACTTCCCACACACGATAACTTAAATATATAAACTGGAGGTACCACAAATGATCGTAGCATTATCTTACTTAATCGCAGTTGTTCTCACAATCGCCCTGGCAGTATTCCTGTACCCCATCGCAGGTACTTTCTGGGTCCTCGGCTTATTTGGTAAAGTTTCTGAGCACATGTTTGGCTTCACCACCAAGATCATCCGCTCTCTCTGGCGAGACATCCGCGGTGTAGAGAAAGACATGGCAGACCAGTGGACTTGTTCTTGCGGCTGTCTGAATACCGGCAAATTCTGTTCTCAGTGTGGTGCACCTGTCACGCTTCCTGTTGCTGCAGCACCTGTAGAGGAAGTTGTTGAAGTCGAGGCAGTCGAAACAGCAAACAAGTGATTATTATTTGATTGAGACAACCATCTGTCCTAACAGTTTGTTAGACTATCCTTATCACAAGAAAGGATGGTGCAGCAAATGGCAAATCAAATGACCAGATGCCCCAATTGCGGAGAGCGAGGGACCATGGAGCGAGCAAGCTGTCAAAGGACAAAATTCAGCATTGGAAAGGCAGTTGTAGGTTCCTTTGTGGCCGGCCCGTTGGGGATGTTTGTGGGCGGTATGCTGGGAACCCGGAGATATTCATATCGCTGTAGTCAATGTGGCTTTGAGAAGCTGCCGGATGAACTACTGTAAATAAGGAGAAACAATATGGGATTATTTGATGAACTGTTTGAAAGTGCCTTGGAGAAAGAAAACCGTCTCCTGCGAGAAAAGCTGGCAAAAATGGAGGCAAAGCAGCAGACTAAGCCGCAGAAAAAGATTTTATATCAGTGCAGATATTGCAGCTATAAGTCTGTTCGTAACGCAACAGATGGAGCTCCCCTACCGGGTGTAAACAACTGCCCCAGACACCCAAGAGGCGTTAACAAAGGCCCCCATAGTTGGATGCGTACATACCTCTAAAAGCCAAAGGAGAATGTAATATGGCAACACCTGTAAAAAAGCCCACCGGCCCGGCAAAGTATGTTTGTTCCAAGTGTGGAAGAAGTGTCAGATGGCAAACCAAGCCTTTGGCGCAAACTACCGGAAAGTGCCCCAAAGCCACCAACGGCAATCACTCTTGGCACAAAGAGGGTTAAAACAATCTATCTCCTTGTGATTCGGCGATTAAGATGGTCGTTTATCACAAGGAGTTTTTATAAAGGACACTCGTGCGTCCTTTCCGTTAGTTATAATATATTCTGAAAGCTAATAAAAGAGATTGTAGTATGTTTTGGACTGTTGTAATAGTCATTGTGGCTCTGATATTTGTAACCCTTGAATCAACACTTGGAAAAATTGTTTTTGGAGCAGGAGTTGTGGCACTCGGTTTACTATTACTTCGTTGGATTACCGGTCTGACTCTCTTTGTTACTCTTGCAAAGGTCTGTGCAATTGTTATGATTGTAACGATTGTCGTAGCAATCCTTATCTCAATATTCAGTTAAAAAAGAAGCGAGGAAATAGGAATGGATAATGAGACGTTTGAGGTGCTTGGCGATTTAGAGGAAGCTACATTCTACTTGCTTGGCGAAGCATATAACTTCTCCCAGGAATTTTTACAAGGACTATTAACGAAGTCAGAGGGATTTCAAAACAAGTTCTTTGAAATTATTGATGGCATATGTGAATACTTTGATACCGAAGATGAAAAGGCGGATTTTCAAAAGTATATTGAAGAAAACCATGCCTACCACAAGCCGGGAAATGTGTTGTTTTCATCTAAGGTTCAGTTCTGCGGAAAACAGGCCAAGGAATTTGAAGCGCTTAAAGAGAAAATTCACTTCCATCTATTAAGTCTATTCGATAACATTGAGGCTTCTGATGCGATGACGGAGGTTCCCCATATCATCGTCTGTATCTCAGCTCCCGAAGGTTGCTTTAATGATAGCGATGTAGAGTCTATTCGGAGTTTGATTTCTTTTGAACGAATATGCCGTGGTTTTTTACCTGCTGCGGTTACGACGATTGCGAATGATACCGGCAACGACAGAGGGACAAGCTGTTTCGTGGCAGCGTTGAAATAAGAAATAAATCTATAGGACACCGGATCTGCAAAATATGTTTGTTCCAAATGCGGAAGAAGTGTCAGATGGCAAACCAAGCCTTTGGCGCAAACTACCGGAAAGTGCCCTAAGACCACCAACGGCAATCATTCCTGGCACAAAGAGGGGCAAAATTACACAACAAATTCTCCTCGCTACCGATTTACGAGGAGAATTTGTTTGTCCAGACATCCGTATGTCCTTCTTGTTTACTATCTTATCCATAGAAAGTGAGGTTGATGCCAATGTTACAGTATGAAATCGCCAGAAAGTTATATGAAGAAATCAAAGAGAAGGCAACGGAGCAGCCCGAAGAATTCACAGAATTCTATCAGGATTTTCTGAAAGTAGCCACTGAGTATGCAAAGACTCGCCTCAATTGGTCATTCATGACCTTGGCTGAGCGCAGAGCCGATGATCCCAGCCGCACCATTAAGCACGATGGCTTCATGGCTATGCTTAGTGCTGTGTGCAGAAATCTGGGCATTAAAGGCATCGATGATCTCATGCCCGAGAGAAAATCCAAAGGAGATTTCGCCTGCTACATTGCGTTGTTCCTGGCATTGGAACAACGATAACTAATTAATCATTATATATCAAACCTTTGACAGACAAAATGCCAACAGGACGAATTGTCCTGTTGGCATTTTAGCTACTTAATTTCCTGTTCCAGACCTCTGAACAACTCAGAGTTGAAAAATTCTTCGATGGTAATACCCAATCCATCGCAGAGTTTCTTGATTGTCGATATAGTCGCGCTATTGTTCCGACCACTGACAATGTTATTGACCGTTGACTGCGTCACACCACTCATACTGCTAAGCTTATTGATCGAAATATCTTCTTTGCGACACAATTCCAAAATTCGTTCCTTTACGGCTTCGCCAATGTTCATAGGTATCACCTCACAATCTATGTAAATGATACCCATTCCATCTTGAAAAGCTTAACTCTTTTGGGTTAAAATAACTCAAAAGGGTTGGTGATTTGCTATGTCGCGTAAAAGCTGTTTCTTTATTGGCCATCGTGAAGCCCCGGCTTCTATACTTCCTTTTCTGTTAGAAGCTGTTGAATACCATATTGTTAGTTTGGGTGTGACTGAGTTTTTTGTGGGTCATTACGGAAATTTCGACAAGCTGGCCGCACAAGCAGTCATCGCCGCAAAGCAACAGCATCCAGAAATTTCTCTGGCGCTACTGCTCCCCTACCATCCGGCAGAACGGCCCATCCAGACCCCCACAGGCTTCGACAGCACCTACTACCCTCCCGGCTTAGAGAATGTCCCCCGCAGGTTCGCCATCACCCGCGCTAACCAATACCTAGTCGATCATACAAACTTCCTCATTGCCTTCGTCGCACACCCAGCCAGCAACGCAGAAAGGCTCCTCTCCCGCGCAGAACAGCGAGCCAGAGCAGGCCAGCTAAGGATCACCCGCCTCCCAAATCCAAGCAGGGAGCTCCACCAACGCTAAGTCGCAGAAATCAGCAAGTGCAAAACACCAAGCCAATCAAAGATAAAAGTCCCTCCAATAGGTTTGCTAAAATGAACATCTTCCCCGTACCACAACTGTCCATTTTAGCAACAAAACTGATTATACTGCATACCACACCACTTGCCTTTTTGTTCAATATATGGTATGATTTTATCGAGGCACATCTATATGTTGAGGTGATATAATGAAGAGCACAGATGCTAAACAGATTTTGGATAAGACTGACGCTCTAGACATCTTAGACCGAACTATCGACTTTATAAGAAACTGTGATAACAAGGCTTCAATCTTTCTTGGAGTTCTGGGTGCCATTCTTGCAATCGTCCTTACCACAGATGGTTTAGGCAATCTGGTAAGCATAATCCAAACCGCTTTTGATCAAAGGACATTCTGCAGCATCCTCTATCTGCTTATACTTTCCGGCTCCATAGTTGCCACAATATTTGGCTTGGGCTGTGTTCTCAAAGTACTGGGAGTACAGTTGGATTTTTCCTCCGAACCCGGTCTTGATCGTGATTCCAAAATATTCTTCAAACATATCAGTCGAAATAGTTATCTTTGCTACAAACAAAAATTGCTTACATCAACGGAAGATAATCTTATTAACGATATTACTTCGCAGATATATATAAATTCCTGTATCTGCAGCGATAAATATCGTTACTACAAGCGTGGTTTAAGCTGGTCGCTTTGGGGGATTTTTAGCTTTATTGTTTTGTGGATCATTGGTTTCTTTGTTTTCTAAGGAGATGTTCGAATGGCCAATTATAATTATAAAATCGGCAAAACGCGAGTAGAAGAAATCTTGAACAATGACTTGAACATCATCGTACAAAATAAGCTTCCCTCTATCGAAAATCTAACCTTCACAAACGGATATAAAAGCTGGGTCTCCGCAGTCTTTGTAGATATCCGAAATTCCACTTCACTCTTTAGCGAAGGAAACAAGGAAAAAGTCTCTAAAATCATTAGGAGTTTTACATCGGAGATAATTGAAATTCTTAGAGTGGATGATAAATTAAGGGAAATCGGCATTCGAGGAGATTGCGTTTATGCAATCTATACTGCACCTTTGCAGTTGGATATCTTTGAAGCGCTTGAAAGAGCTGCCTATATTAACACTTACTTAAAAATGCTAAACAAGCTTTTATCCGAAAAGAAATATCCAACAATTTCCGCAGGCATAGGCATTGGTGCAGACGAAGATCTGATTGTAAAAGCAGGCAGAAAAGATGTCGGTATAAACAATGCTGTTTGGATAGGAGATGCTGTAACCAGTGCTTCAAATCTGTCGGCAAAAGGAAACAAAGGCATTTATGACAGTATTGTCATATCTTCCTCTGTATATAACAATACTATAGACATTCTGAAAGCAAACCATCCTGGAAAAGTTGTTGACAATTGGTTTCACAAACACTATGACGCCAAATTAGGAACATTCTATTCTACCAATCTAATAATTTCAGAATTCGACGAGTGGATTGATAATGGTATGAAGGAGTAGTGTTGAAACTCTACAACGTAATTTAGAGTACTAAGGTATTTCAAAATATATCGTTCCTATCCATTTTAGCAACAGGCCTATCATGCACATATGATTAATGCCCATTTTAGCAACAGATTTTGGTGTTCGGAGGGCTGGATTTTGGTGTTGGCGGTGGGATGATCGGTCCAACACACCTCTCCTGCCCCTCTAAAGTCGGTTTTGGGCGGTAGAAATGGCTGATTGGATTTCTTTGCCATGTCGGCTGCGGCAGTCATTTTAGCCAGTCTCGTCATCTTTGTTTTTTTGCTATAATGAGCAAGAATGCCTCAGCTCCACCATTCACTCTTACAAATAGTGAGAAATTATAAAGACCGTCGTTTGGCTAAGCATTGCCTGCCAGACGGCGTCTTTGTTTCAACAAGAAAATCAATTTTAATTTGACAGAGTTTAAGAGGTAATACAATGAATACATTCAGTTCCTGGCATGTTGGAGTGGCTGCAGAAGCCTATGCCGCAGCTCTTTTTGCACGCTGCGGATATGATGTATCTGTCCAATATGGCGCAAATCAGCCAGAATATGACTTGATTGCTGTTTCCGGCAATTTAATGCTTAAAATCTCCGTAAAAGGCAGCAAAGACGGTGGTTGGGGATTGACTCAAAATTATAAAAGAGGCTGCAATTATCATGAAGCAATACAAAAATGGCTGGAAGCTCACCACAAAAAGACGATCTTCTGTCTGGTACAATTTCAGAGTGTCAACATAGATGAAATGCCGCGTATGTATCTTGCAACTCCGCAAGAAATCGCAAACGTATTGAATGCGTCGGCAGGCGGTCGCGGAGAAACAGTTCTGCGTGAAAACCACACATGGGGGCCCAGAGCAATTGCCAGCGGAACAACAGATCAAATTCCAGATGACTGGAAATTTACCCCAGAACGACTAAAACTAATGTTTGATACATACGGACAGTGACCGGAAAGTTTGAATTCTTACAAAAAAGACACCCCTTGAATAAGGGGTGTCTTTTTTACTCCACAAGGCCGTATTTGACCTTGATTCGGTCTAATTTCTCCAGCATGGGTTCAGCTGCCAACAGGAGGAAAATGACCGTAGCGGCGGCATGGATCAGGTCCATGGGCAAGCCGGTCACATAGTAGGCGCGGAGCATTTCCCATGTGATGGTTTCGGAACTGTACATCAGAGCCGATGCCGGGTTCATGATACCGCCATAGATAATCACAGCCGCAAAGGCCCCAAAGATCGCCAAAGAACCTCTTGTGCGGCGAAGGAGACCTTTTCGGAACAGAACGCCTGCCAAAAAGCCGATGATCCCCATGCTGAACATCTGCCACGGCATCCAAGGCCCTTGAGAAAACAGAATGTTGGAAACCAGCATGGTCACAGCTCCCACTAAAAATCCCGTTTCGCCGCCCATGGCGACGCCTGCAATGATGGTCAATGCGATGACCGGTTTGAACTGAGGCAGCATGAAGAAGGCACTTCTGCCTGCCACACCGATGGCGCACAAGACCGCAATGGTGACCAGTTCTCTGGCCTTGGGTTTTCTGCCCTCAAACACCAAAAAGAACGGCAGCATACACTCTGCCAATACCAACAAGGCCGTCACGTGATAGTGCTGATTGCCCAAGTACATAACACCGGCAAAGATCGTCAGCGGAATAAACAGTGCGATCAAAACCGCTGCCATGACCGTTCGTTTTTCCAGTTTTCGTTTTCCCACAGGCGTCTGTGCCAGAACCGGTGGTGCACTTCTTCTGCCGATGGACAATAGAAACACTGCCATGGCACCCAAAAGCACGGGATAAGACAGCAGCTGTCTTGCCCCGGTTGTGCTAATTCCATCTACATTGACCAGTTTGGAAAGATCGGTGATACTGGTAGCATAGAAGAACACCACAAGCACCACCGCCAGAGAGATGGCTGCCAATGCTTTTCTCCACAGAGGCAAGGGCTTGGGCTTGAAATTGACTGCTGTTTCCTTGGGTTTTGGCAGTGGCTTCGCCTCCGGGATCTCCGGTTCTTCTGGCAGTTCACCGCCGCAGCAGGCGATCACATCCTCCACCGTCACAGCCTTGGGAATCAGAAGCCGCGCCATGCGGTTGGCAGGGGTCGTATAAAAACTGTTGCCGGAGAAAAATTCCTCCGGAGTTCCCTCTGCCACGATGCTGCCATCAAAGAACAGACCGCATTTATGGGCATATTGAGCGCAGAAAGGCACATCATGGCTAACCATTAAAACTGTCACACCGGAAGCAAGAAGCCGCCGCAGAATCACAGAGAACGTGACCTTGAACTCTGCATCAAAGCCCTTTGTTGGCTCGTCCAGCAGTAAAATCTCAGGTGAAGTAAGAAGCACCTTTGCCAAGGCGGTTCGCTGCTGCTCACCACCGGAGATATCATAGGGGTGACGATCCAGAAACTCCCGCAGACCGCACAGTTCCACGACACGCTCCACTTCCCTGTCCTGCCGGTCTTTGGGAAGCTTCTGTCCACAGAAGACTTCGTAAAGATCCTCCCGGACTGTCCGCTTCACAAACAGCGTTTGGGGATTTTGAGGCAAATGCCCCAGCTTTCCATGGAGCTTTACTGTTCCGCGATAAGGTGTCTGCAAGCCGGAAATGGTCTTTAATGCCGTTGTTTTGCCCGCTCCGTTACCACCAAGGATAGCATAAAACTCACCCTTGCGTAGTCTCAGAGAAAAACCCTTTACCACATCGGGACTGTCTTTCTCGTAGCGAAACCACAGGTCTTCACATTCCAAGGTGCAGGTATCTTCATAAGCTTTTGGTTCTTTGGGAGCAAGTGGCAGCAGCGGCTGCTCCTTGTTTCGTTTGGACAAGAAATTACTGCCGTCACGGACGGTCATAGGGCAATCCAATTCTGTCTCCACCGCTGCCCAGATTCGCATAGCGGTAGGCATCGCCAGAAACATACCGCTGCCCTTGTCCTTTAACTGTAATCCTACTTTTTCCGGCAGATCATCGCAAATAATCCTTCCCTGCTCCATGACCACCACTCTTGTAGCAAATGGAAAAGCCTCTTCCAAGCGATGCTCCGTAAGGATAATGGTCGTTCCCAGTTCCCGGTTGATCTTACCAAGAAGTGCCAGAAAGTCGGCTGCGGCAATGGGGTCTAACTGGGCGGTGGGTTCATCCAGTACCAGTACGCCCGGCTGCATAGCCATAACGGAAGCAAGGCTCAGAAGCTGCTTCTGTCCGCCGGAGAGCTCCGTGACATTCTTATAAAACCAGTTTTCAATACCAAAGAAGGCGGCGATCTCTGCCACTCTGCGGCGAATGGTGGGGGTATCATAGCCAAGGCTTTCCAAGCCGAAAGCCAGTTCATGCCAGACCTTATCGGTGACCACCTGATTTTCCGGGGATTGCAGCACATAACCGATCTCCTGTGCCTGTTCTCTCTGGGAAATTTCAGAAAGTTTTCTGCCTTTGTATGTAATATCGCCCTCCAAATGTCCATGGGGTGTCAGGCAGGTCTTCAAATGGCGCAAAAGGGTGGATTTGCCACAGCCGGAAGGACCGCAGAGAATAAGGAAGTCCCCCTGTTCCACAGAGAAAGATACATCCCGTAAAGCCTTTTTCTCACTTTCCGGATAGGAAAAGCTTATAGATTGGAATGAATAGCTTTCCATGTTCTCTCCTCCTTCCTATTGAGCACCACAGGCATGATGCACATTGCAAAATAAACAAGCTGAAAGCTCAATGTTACCCCATTGGCATCCACGCAGCGAATGCTGGGAAAATACCGAAATCCAAAGGCATTGGACATGGTTCCCGTCAGCAGATACATGCCACAAAAAAGCAGATATATCATGGCGGTTTTATCCCGCTCATCGAAGCGATAGATAGAAAATGCTGTGCGGCCTTTCAGTCCATAGCCCCGGCTTTTCATGCTGTCTGCCGTTTCAATGGCATTTTCCAAGGCCCATGTAATCATGATGGACAAGACCGTAACGGCGATTTTCGTCCGCTGCCACAAACTGCCTTGGGAAATGTCTCTGCCGATCATTTTCTGGGCTTCTATGACCGTTCCCATCTGGCTTTTGAATTTGGGCATAAACCGCAGGGTCATGCTCAAAACCAAAGAAAGTGCCGGAATTACCCTACCGAAAAGATAAATAAACTTATCGGAAGTCATGACCCGGTTGAAGCTCATAAACCAAATCATAACGGCAGCCAGCATACTGCCTGCCGAAAGGCCATAGAGGATGCTCTCCAAGGTCAAAGGATTGCCTGTAGGGAAATAGCACAGGATCGTCACACCTTCGTGGCTGAAAGCCGGATTAAAGAAGGCAGTCAGCAGCATCACCGGCAGGCAGAATTTGAGGCAAAAGCCTACGGCTTTTCCTCCTTGCACCTGAATGGCATAGGCACAGGCACAGGCGAAAGAAATCGCCTGTGCCAGAGGGTGCCGCAAGACCATGGTAAAGCCAATGGTCAGAAGAAAATATAAGAAATTCACCAGTGGGTGATATTTGGCAAAACTGTCATGCATATTAACCACCTAAAACATTGGCACCGCCGATATCTTTACCCAGATCGCAGGTATATCGCCATTCCACCCGGTCGCCGTCAGCCAGCTGATAGCGGGAACAGCCATAGTTGGGATACCAGCCGTTGACCCGGTACATCCAACCGGACAAGCTGCCACAGTCAAATTCATAGAGATTGTGGATGCCCTCAATGTAGGCACTGTTATAGATAGGTGTCCAAGAAGATTCCAGATGGATACCCTTGTCTCTGCATACCCGCTGCAGTACATCAAAGACAGACTCGCCTTCACTGAAAGTGACGGTGGTTGCAGACAGAATGGTACCGCCGGAGGGCACCATTTCCAATTTATCCGGCTCCAGCTGATCCAGATTGTTGAGAATGGTAGAACATTCAATGGAGAAGGTGCAGCGGAGGGTCGTGGAGGTATCCACAGTCTGATCTTCCGGCTCTACCGGCATGGGTTTGCCCACAGGGATCGGATCGGTCAGATATTCATCCTTGCCGCTTTGAGAGCCATCGGAATAGACACGGTCAGAGGATTTGCTTGAAGAGGATGTGTAGGAATCATCCTCTTTGGCTGTTTCTTCCGTCTTTTCTGTCTGTGTAGTCACCTGGGTATAGGTCTTGTCATCGGAAACCACCACATCAGACAGATAGCTTTCCGATGTGGTCTGTTGAGATACAACCGTATTTATCTCTTCTTCGGCATCTTCCGGCAGAGCATCGGCACGGACAATTACCTTCTGCACAGAGCCATCCAGGGACAGATTTAGAACCGTCTGCTTGGTGCCGGTCAAAGATACGGAAGCGATGGCCTTATCGCCATCATATGCCGTTGCCGTCTGTGCCTGCCACAGCTCGTCCAGCTTCACAGACAGCAATGCAGAAAAACCGAAGGGCTGCTCTGCAGAAAGAGAAAGTGCCACTTCCCCGTCTGTCTTTTCTGCATTTACAAGGAAATTGGTATCGGCAGGTGCGGAAATATCGCTGCCAAAGACCGTCCACTCGTAGTCCATCCCCTTGGACTGGCCGGTAAAGGTGCCGATGGCATTTTCCTTCTGCATCTGTTCCAAAATATTCGCTTCGATGATTCCATCCTGCGGAATATCGATGGCATCCTGCAGATCCACTTTTTCAAAGCCGCCGCAGGCTGTGCACAACAGCATCAGTACAACAGCCAATATCAGACAAATAGTTCTTTTCATATTCATTCTCCTGTGACGATCTTACCGTTTCTGGTCTTCAGGGTACCGGTGGTCATAGCAAGGCTTTGACTCTCATCGGAAGCGGCAAAGACCGCATCCTCCACCACCAGCTCATAGGCATCCCCCACTCTGGCACTGCCCCGCAGACGAAACCGCAGCCGCAGAAGGACATTGTCCTCTTCTGCCAGCAAACTCCGATGGAAGGCATATTTACCGCCGGTCATATCCAGATACATGATGTTAATGAGTCCGCTTTCATTGCTTTTTGGCACATTGCAGCTCCAATCCGGCAGTTGTCTGTTTCCCTCACCGGTAATGAACACGTTTCCTTCTTCCACACCGAGAAATTCCAGACAGGAAGCATCAAAGGCAATACTCATACTGGCTGCCGGATAAACAGCATCTCCCAAATCGGAAATCGACACATCCAGTACAAATTCCCCGCCCTGGGACAAACTGATCTTTTGCGGTGTTTCCACTTCCAGCACAGGCTGTCCAAAGGTGATCTCATTGGGAATCAGCAGAAAATATGCCAGTAAGCAAGCCGCTGCCAGAACTACACCAATTCCAACAATCCACGGCCACTTTTTCCGTTTTTTCTTTGGTGCTTCAAATTTTCCTCTCATGGAACTTCTCCTTTACAAAGGAGAGGGCTGAGCCCTCTCCATCTAATTACTGCTTGGTGCTGATGGTTGCAGCTTTGGTCACAACGCCGTAGTCAGAACCATCCACAAAGGCTTCCACGATACCAAGGGCATCGAAGGTGTTGATCCGGCTGTCGCCGTTAACATTGAGGGTCAAAATCTGCAGATCGGAAGGTGCTTCGCTCTTGCGAAGCCATGCGTCCACGGCTGCCAGTGCATCCTGTGCGTTGACCACACCGTCGGTATTGCTGTCACCGAAGGTGATGGTCTCCCCTGCTTCATTTTCGATAGTGAAATTCTCTTCCTTTACAAATTCTTCCATGGCGGTAGCAGTATCCACCAAAGCCACAAAGGTGGCGACACCGGATTTTTCGGAAATTTCCTTGCTGTAGCGGAAGGCAATCTCCTTGTCACCCTGCTTGAAGGTCAGCTTGCTGTCGGCTTCCACGCCGGTAATGGCGACTGCCACAGCTTTCTTGGTGGAGGGAATCAGATCCACATCGTCTCCTTCATAGAGACAGACTGCACTGTAAGAAATACCCTTTACCACGCTGACAGTGCCCTGACTCGATGCCGTATCCACCACAACCATATCGTCAGCTTCCGAAGACCGCTTGGCAGACATACCGGTAATGGCAAAGCCCAGATTGGTTCCGGCCTTGGCATCCTTTGCCTGCATGGAAATGGTCACCAATTCCGCAGGGCTTTCCGTGCCGCTGACAGTCAGATCGCTGTAATTGTTGGCATCAAAATAGACCACGCGAAGCTTGCCGGTTTCCGCTTCCAGATTGTAAGTAAGATCACCGCCGGAGAGTCTGCTGCTGGGAGCGATGGCTGTCACACTGACACCGTTGGGGATAGAAACGATAAAATCAAGGAGCTTATAACCGGCTTCGTTTTCCCAACCGGTGACGCTGACTACACCGTTGAAGCTGTCGCCCTGATTGATTTCAGCAGGCAAGCCCAAAGAAGCGGTCATCTTGCCCAGAACAGGCTTTTCGGTAGGCTCGTCGGTGGGTTCGTCGGGTGTTGTTGCTGCATCAAAGGTCACATCGCTGAAGTCGAACAGGGCTGTGTCATAATTCTGGAAACGGTCATAGGCCACCAGTGCATAACAAGCCTGATCGGTTCCTATGGCATTGCTGCCTGCACCGATGATGTGCTGGAACATGGCTTCCTCCGGCAGATAGTGGGCGAGGAGACCGTCCACAACAGAGCTTCCGTTCTTGATAAACCGGCTGTCCGTATCGGGATCAATACCCCAAGTAGAACAAGCAACAATGACCCATGCGCAGCTTTCCGCACATTCGCTTCCACCGGAAGCAAACGTGCCATTTTCATGCTGCATGGCAGACAGACACGCAAAGGCTTCTTCACATGCTTCCGCAACTGCACTCTGACTGCGGTAGGGATAAAGAGCAGTCAGTGCCATACCTGTGATGTCGGGATCGGAAGCATAGGTTTTATTGGCAAGCAGTGACCAACCGCCGTCCTCATGCTGCAAAGAAAGGATGCTGTCCACACACTGCTGACGGATAGTGGTATCGGAAGTTTCATAATGGTTGGAATCCAGTGCAATCAATGCCCAGATCGTTCCGTTGATGCCTTGTTTTTTGATCCAGTTGAAATCCTCATAGGGTGTGATCAGATTGTAATTGCCCACAGAGGTGGCATCTTTGCCGATGGCAGACAGTGCCACAATCAGCCGGGAATTGTCGGTGGACTTGACCTTATGCAGCGCACCGTTCTTATTGACAGAAGCAGCCTTATCGTTGACGGTGCTGACGATCCGGTCATAGTAATCGGTAAAATAAGCATGGTCTTTTGCATAATATCCACCACGCGCCAGAGAGAACACCGTCCACTCACCGGCAGTAGTGCCGAAAACGGGAGTTGTGACCGTGTTGGCCATCTGCGTCATGGTTGCATCGAGAACCGTTCTGACATTCTGGGGCTGGCGAGGTACTTCCGTTGCCTTGGCAGTCACCGCCACCTCTGCATAGGCAGGGGCAGAAACGATGGAATCGGGATATTCCATGCCGTAACCGCCATCGCACCACAGATACCATGCACCGGCACTGGGGAAGGTGATTTCCGCACAGCCGCTGCCATCGGTCACAACGGAGCCTGCTGCATTGCCATAGGAAGTGCCGTAATAGACGGTATAATCGGCTTCTTCAAAAATGGATGCACCGGTGCCCATGGCAGAATAGGATCTGAGCAGTTTCACAGGGAGGACATTGCCTTCCTCTACTGTATAGTTATGGGTAATGG
>JAZQHD010000182.1:0-5607 GCA_045540375.1 Ructibacterium sp.
TCGACATCAAAGTTGTCATCCTTTACCTGGTCTTTAAGGGAGTCCTTAAACAGGTCATCAATTTCCGCAGGCTCAAAACCCGTGAGAGACACATCAAAGTCGGTGCCCTGGAGATCGGCAATCAAAAGTGCCAACTTGTCCTTGTCCCATTCGCCGGAGATTTTGTTGAGGGCAATGTTGAGAGCCTTTTCTTTCTCTTCATCCATTTCCACAACAACGCAGTCCACCTCGGTGTGTCCCATATCCATTAAGACCTTCAGTCTTTGGTGACCACCGACAACTCTGCCCGTAGTCTTGTTCCAGATGACAGGTTCAACATAGCCGAACTGCTCAATGGAGCGTTTCAGCTTTTCATATTCGGCATCACCGGGTTTGAGGTCTTTTCGGGGGTTGTATTCAGCGGGCAGAAGTTCCGCTGTCTTTTTCTTTTCAATCAGCATACTGTTCTGCCGCCTTTCTCAATTCATCGTATTTGTTGATGTCTTCCCAGGGGAAGAGTACCGAATTGAAATGTCCGTAAGCGGATGTGTCCGCATAACGAGGAGTACGCAGACGGAGCTTTTCAATGATTGCTGCCGGACGCATACAGAACACCTGCTTGATAACCTCGCAAAGGTTGTCATCGGAAATCTTACCAGTTCCGAAAGTGTTAACTGCGACCGCCACGGGGTCTGCTTTACCGATAGCGTAAGAGATAGCCACTTCGCACTTCTTGGCGAGACCGCTCCATACGATGTTCTTGGCAATGTAACGAGCCATATAAGCACCGCTTCGGTCTACCTTGGTGGCATCCTTGCCGGAGAACGCACCACCTCCATGGGCAGCGAGTCCGCCATAGGTATCCACCATCAGCTTTCTGCCAGTAAGACCCGTGTCTGCACCGGGGCCACCCTTGACAAATCTGCCGGAGGGGTTCACCAGGATTTCGGTGTCGTTATCAAAAGGAAAGCTCTCAAAGCAAGGCATCAGCACGTGGGAGATGATTTCGTTCTTCAGCACATCGAGGTCCTTGTCCTTGGTGTGCTGAACCGAAACCACAATGGTCTTGATGTGGTAAGGCTCACCATCTCTGTATTCCACGCTGACCTGTGCCTTGCCGTCTGGGCGGATGCCCTTGATGATATTGTCCTTTCGGCACTCGTCCAGACGCTTGCATATGCGGTGAGAGAGAACGAGAGGAAGCGGTAACTTCTCACGGGTCTCATCCGTAGCGTAACCATACACCGTGCCTTGGTCGCCAGCACCAAGGGTGGAGTAAGAGGTGTTATCACCATTGCGAGTTTCGAGTGCTTTATCAACACCGCCCGCAATATCAGAACTCTGCTTATGCACATATACATAAATTAGGTATCGGTAAGGGTTGTAGCCGATGTTGCGGAGAGCCTCACGGACTACCATTCGGATGTCCACGGACTTGCAACAGGTGATTTCGCCGGATACGATGATTCTGCCTCGGGTTGCCATTACCTCGCAGGCAACACGGGAAGATCGGTCTTTCATAAGACAAGCATCCAGGATGCTGTCTGCAATGTAGTCGCAGAGCTTGTCGGGGTGACCCGCACACACGCTCTCTGCTGTCAAATAGGTTCTATTCATAGTCAGTCCTCATTTCATTGTTTTTTACCCTTGCGGGCCTGGAGCAAACGCTCCATTGCATCGTCTTGCGGAGTTGCCCCACCATATTCTGAAGAGCAGTTTTCCTTGACGATTTGGAAAATCTCCATCCACAGGCGATTGGTCTGTGACATGAAGTTTTGAGCCATAGCCACATACGGACTTTGGATTGCGTTGCCAGTTGTCGGGTGCTTTGCAAGGAAACCGAACTCGGTTATTGCTTCTTCGCATTGAATCCAACGAGCAACACTCATTGCATAACGTTCCAAAAGCTGCGGTGAAACCAGAGCTGTGCAGTTTCGTTCCGAGAGCCATTTCCAGGTGTTCTCGTACACTTCTGCTGCAAGTAATGACTTACCGTCCTTTTGGGTTGCTGATAGCATCGCAGAGGGTTTCGGCATGGGCTGACCTTCTAAATCGGCTGTGTCGTCAAAGTCGATGACAGTCAACTTCCTTTTGCCGGGGTTGCCAGTTGCGATTTTTTCAGCGAGGGGTTTCTTTTTTGCGCCTGCACCCACACGAGCGCCGCCCCTGTTGGTGCCGTCTTTTGCCACCGTTTTCACCTCCATTTATAAGCCGGGTTTTAATACCCCGTTTGAAACTGCGAATTTTTGCGTGATACCCCACGCCCGTTGCACGATATAAAAGCTGTAGAGATTTTGATACCCCCCCGGGGTCAGCGGTCGTGCCATCGGTCGCCGTCTCTTGCTGTGATTTCGGAGTGGCAAGATTTGCACAAGGACATCAAGTTGTTTTCTGCATGAGTGCCACCACGTGAAATAGGTAATATGTGATGCACCTCTTGAGCAGGGGTCAGCTTGCCTTGCTTCTTACACTCTTCACACAACGGGTGTGCGGAGATGAAGCGGTCACGTATGCGTTTCCACGCTCTGCCATACCTACGGCGAACAGCCGGGTCTCTGTCGTACCTTTCATAGCGTTTGGCTTCTTCTTTTGCGTGTTCATCGCAGAACCTTCCGTCGGTTAGCTTGGGACAGCCTGGGTAGGAACAGGGTCGCTTGGGTTTCTTCGGCATCGTTTCACCTCCTCTTGAAAAGCTCACCCAGCTTGTACTTAAGGATGTACCACAGTTGTTCTGCATAGCCGACCTTACGATATCCCATACCAACAACTCCTTTCTGGGCATAATAAAAGCCCTCACAGGATTGCTCCCGTGAAGGCTTATCTGTCTATCTCGACATTATAATGATACCATACTTAACCCTGGAATTCTACGGAACTTAAGGGAACACTTTTTGATTTCATTATGTCGGTTACGACTTCCAAGGCTCTTTCGTGGAGCTTCAGCACCCATTTACCGCTGTAGTGCATATCAACCGCAATCTGCTCCCAGTTCATAAAGCAAAGGTAACGCTTCTCAAGGAGGGTTTGATATTCCACATTTTCAACGGCTTTTATAATGGTTACGATTTCACGCTTCAGATCTACAAGGCGGTCAATGTCGTGGTTAATCTCGGCTTGTAAGTCGATGATTTTTGCGACACAGTCAGCCATAGTGGAACTGCCATGGTTGGGGTTTCGAGGCATCCCAGTTAAGGTTGCGGTGCATTTTGTTGCCAGTTCATTGAGGGTCGCAACCTGGGCAATCTTCGCATCGATTCTTTGGTCGAGTCTATAGGCTTGACCGAGGTATTCTTTTGCTGTCATACAGCCACCGCCTTTCCATATACTTGTTCCTTTAGCTTTGCAATAAGAAGCTCACCGTCAACGTTGGTAATATTGCCGTATAAACCAGAGCGGAAAAAACGCTCAATTTCACGCTTGTCGTGAAGGGCATCTCTGTCCTTGGGGGAATAACGCAACACACGCAGAGCGTGGCGGTAGTCTTTTGCAGCTTGAATAATAATGGCGTTTGCCAAGTTCTCATAAGGGGTCATATTTCGCTCACCTCCAAGTTTGCTTTTACCGCATCAATAAGAGCGGTCTGTGTTTTCTCTTTCTTCTGTAAGGCACTCATAATCCGTTCATCAATTGTGCCTTGAGTGATGATATGGTGGATTACCACGGTTTCCGCTTGCTGTCCTTGTCGCCATAAACGGGCATTGGTTTGCTGATACAGTTCCAGGCTCCAAGTAAGACCGAACCATATAAGGGTTGAACCGCCACTTTGAAGGTTCAATCCGTGACCTGCGGATGCCGGGTGTATGAGGGCAACGGGTATCTCGCCACGATTCCACCGAACAATGCTGTCGGAGGAGTCCATAAGGGAGAACGGAATATGGCGCTTATGGAGTCTTTCGGTTATCCGCTCCAAATCGTGCTTGAACCAGTAGGCTATAAGCACGGGTTTGCCGTTTGCCGCTTCTATAAGGTCTTCCAATGCGTCAAGTTTGCGGTCGTGAATATTGAAGTAGCGTTTATCTTCGCCATATACCGCACCATTTGCCATCTGGCAGAGTTTGCCGGATAAAGAGGCGGCATTTGAGGCGTCGATTTCTTCACCTTTAAGGGAAACCACCAAATCCGCCTTGAAAGTGTCATACACAGTACGCTCTTTTTCGGAAAGTGCGACTTTTACCTCGTTCATCACACATTCGGGCATTTTCAAGAAGTCATTTGCCCTCATGGAAATGGTGATATCGGCAATCTGTCTGTGTATGGCATCCTCTGCACCGGGGAGCGGTTTATAGGAGAAGATGACCTGTCCGTTTCGCTTGTCGGGTTGGAAGTAATTATTGCGATAGTGGGTTATAAACTTGCCCAGTCTTTTGCCCATATCCAGGATGCGGAATTCCGCCCATAAATCCATCAAGCCATTTGAGGAGGGTGTGCCAGTAAGGCCAACTATCCGCTTTACGGTGGGTCTTACTTTCAGCAGACTTCTGAACCGCTTTGCTTGGTAGGATTTGAAGGAGGATAACTCGTCAATTACGACCATATCGTAATCAAACGGGAGTCCGCTTTCTTGTATTAGCCATTGCACGTTTTCTCGGTTGATTATGTGGATACGAGCATTTCTCATAAGAGCGGTTTTTCGCTCGATTTCGCTGCCGACTGCCACCGAGTAGGACAACCCATTAAGGTGGTCCCATTTCTGTATTTCTGCCGGCCATGTATCACGTGCGACACGCAGCGGTGCGATGATCAGGACCTTGGAAACTTCAAAGCGGTCGAGGCACAACTCATAAATAGCGGATAATGTGATGACCGTTTTGCCAAGACCCATATCAAGGAAAACTGCTGACACGGGATTCTCCACAATAAACCGAGTAGCGTAGGCTTGGTAATCATGGGGTTTGTATTGCATCGAGTATCCCTCCAATTTGGTCGGCTCGGTCAATGCAGTAAACCGAAAAGCCGAGTTTTTCTAACTGCCTTTTTCTGCGTACTTGCAGAGGGCGCAGTTTTTTGCCTGTTGCCTTCAGCTCAATAAAGGCGATTTTACCTCCGGGGAGGAGTACCAGGCGGTCTGGTACTCCGTCAAGACCCGGACTCACAAACTTGGGAGCTATACCGCCTTTTTCCTTGACGGCTTTTACAAGTTTGGATTCAATGGTTTTTTCTCTCATAAATTCTCCTTGTTACTGATTGCTGTTACCGATAGGCTTCAAACTTTCTCTTGCTCTTACGCCCATATACGTTGCTGATTTTATCTATTTTTGTTCTCTGTAAACTTTAATAAGGCAATTAGTAACACCAGTAACAAAGTAGCAAACTTGCCTAACGGCGGGCATTTGGGGTGTTACGAATGGTGTTACTAACGGCGCTTATCGTTAACGCTCGGTAACAACTCAAGCGTTACTGTTTCTCGTTATCGGTAACACGGACATAGGTCTTTTGAAGACCATAACCAGGAATGCGTAGCTTGCTCTGTGAATTTCCGCTGTAACGCTTCCAACCACCGAGTTTAAAAAGGATGCTTTCAATCTCATAGGAGTCGGATTTTTTGAGGCTTTCACGGGGCTTACCGAAACACTCGCACCAAATCTCCATCGTACACACCTTTTCACGGCGCACCGATCCCGAACCGGG
>JAZQHD010000183.1:0-3818 GCA_045540375.1 Ructibacterium sp.
TCGGGTCTGTTGCCGTTGGTCTGGAGCAGAACTGCGTAACGCTCCATTTCATCCTCGGACATACCGGAACTGCCGATCACTCGGTTCAGACCGATGTTTTCCAGTTTCACATTCAGGATATAATACTCATACTCGACTTCAACTTCGTACTCATAAGTGTCTGTGTGAGTGTTTCCGTTTGAATCTGTCCAACTGGTCGTTCCGGTGCGGGTCTCGGTTCGGGTCCTGATTTCCACTTCTTCCGTCAGGGTCAGTTCATACTGCTGATCGAACAGCCTTTGCAGAGTGCCTTGAACTTCCGAACGGGTGTAGTCCTCGAATTTTACCGTCAGATATGCCGCAAGCTCATACGGGTTGTGGTTGATTTCATCAAGGTCATAACGATACTCATCATAGCCGCTATGGGTTCGCTCGATGTTGTTGATCTTATTTCGCAAGGCTGCTTCCAGAGCCTTGTAGTCATCGTCTGCCCCGATGATGTCCTCATCCTCAGCAGTAAAGGAAGTTCCCAAAATGACCTGCGTTCCACCCTGGAACATAGCACTGCAAGAGGAGAACATACTGGAGATCACAATAAAAAGCAGTCCTGCCGCCAGAACCAGAAGAATCGCTTTGGAATGCGTAGTACAGAACTCCGTCACTTTCTCTGTGATGTTTTTGGCTCCCTGGGCCGCTTTTCCTGTTGCCTTGCCTGCACCTTTGGTTGCAGTCGCCGTTTTGGATGCCGTATCCTTACCGGCTTTTGCAGCGGCATATTCTTTCTTGATTGCCTGTTTCTGTTGCCAACGGGAGAAGGGGTTGGAACTGGCTTCGGGATTATCCTTTTTGAACTTCTCATAAAGAACATCCACATTGGCTTTGTCTGATTTCTGCACCAACTTATCAGCCTTGTCATGGGCTTTCAGTTTGTGGCTGTACACGGCATGATCGACGGTGTAGGCAGTGGATTCCACTGCCTTTGCCATTTCCTGTGTGGACTGAACACCGACGTTATCATCTTCGTATTCAGATACCGCCTGATGCGCCTTGGCTGTGACACTTGCTGCGGCTCCACGGGTTGCAAGCTGTTTTGCCCTGGACGGACGTTCTGCAACTTCTTCAAAGGTTGCCTTTTCAAAACGGAGCTTTGCTTTGCGGGAACCGGCAGCATCTGTTTCCAGACGCAGTTTTGTAGTGGTCTTTTTAGAAACTAATTTATCTACCGCTTTCTCTGCTTTGTCAGCCGCCTTATTAGCACGACTGGCAGCTTTCTTCACATGAGAATCGGCAAGATCATCTTCGGTAAAGCGGAGACGGGTAGGTTTCTTAGCCATACGTTATGCCTCCTTTTCAGCCACCACCTCGTTCAGCTTCGTGGTCATAATGCGGTAGAGTTCCGTATCGGTCGGGAATCTGTCAATGAACGGCAGAATGACATTGCCGTAGAACAGAAGTCCCTCACCCTCACCGGAGTTGGTTACATAGGACAGCTGATGGGGAGAAATGTTCAGACGCTGCGCCAGAATGCTTCTGTCCTCACTTGCCTGATTCAGCATATAGATGAAATCAGAGTTTTCGAGGATATTTGCAATCTCAGGGGAGCGAAGCAGGTCTTTAACATTCTGGGTGATGCCTGTCGGCAGACCGCCCCATTTTCTGAAACGCTTCCAGATTTCTACGGAGTAGGTGGCTGTCTGTTCTTCCTTCAGAAGCAGGTGGAACTCGTCGATATAGTATCTTGTGGACTTGCCTGCGCTTCTGTTGGCAGTAACTCGCCCCCACACCTGATCCTGAACAATCAGCATACCGATTTTCTTCAGCTGATTGCCAAGTTCCTTGATGTCAAAGCAGACCAGACGATTCTGAATGTCTACATTGGTTCTGTTGTTGAACAGCTTCAAAGAACCCTTAACATAGATTTCCAGAGCAGTCGCTACATGGTGGGCTTCCTTTTCATCCTGCTTGAGAAGTGCATTATACAAATCCTCAAGGATTGGCATATTCTCAGGAACAGGATTGTCGAAATACTTCTGGTAGATCTGATGCACACAACGGTCGATTACCGTCTTTTCGATAGGCTTCAAGCCATCCTTACTGCCCATAATCAACTCACAAAGGGAAAGAATGAAGTCTGCTTTCAGAGCTACCGGGTTATCATCCTCGGAGTAGTTCAGGTTGATGTCCATAGGATTGATATAGTTGGTACTGGAAGAACTAATCTTCACAACCTGACCGTTGAACTTGTGAACCAGAGCCGCATATTCTGCTTCCGGGTCGCAGATGATAATGTCATCATCGGTAACAAGGAACGCATTGGTGATCTCACGCTTTGCGGAGAAGGACTTACCGGAACCAGGAGTACCAAGGATAAGTCCGTTGGGGTTCTTCAGTTTCTTTCTGTCCACCATAATGAGGTTATTGGACAGAGCGTTCAGACCATAGTAGAGGGTTTCTGCACCATTCTGGAACAGTTCCTGTGTGGTGAACGGCACAAAAATAGCCGTGGAACTGGTAGTCAGACCACGACGAATATCAATCAGGTTCTGTGCCAAAGGCAGGCTGCTCATCAAGCCCTGTTCCTGTTGGAAATCCAGTCGGCGCAGATTGCAGTTATGCTTCTGGGCGATACTCTGTGCCTGGAACACATTGTTTTCAAGCTCCTGTTCAGTACGACCGGTGTTCATCACAAGGAAAGTCAGCATGAACATTCGCTCATTCTGGCTCTGCAACTCCTTCAGAAGTGCTTTCGCATCCTTACCATAAGTGGCAAGGTCAGAAGGAATAATGTCCATGTCGTAACCGGAACGGACAGCCTTTTTCTGTTCCTCGATCTTGGAACGGTCAAGCTCCGTGATAGTACGCTTGATGGTCTTGATTGCCGCAGTCTGGTCTACAGACTGGATGTGCATAGTCACGATCTGACTGGACTCCATATCCAGAAAGTCTGCCAGCATACGGTCGCTCAGGTCAGAAGCTGTGATTTGCAGATAAGACATAGAACCGAAGATGTTGCCCATCTGGAATGTGCGGTTAGTCTTGAATGCAAATGCGGTAGGAGCAATGAAGTCCTTTACAGACAGACCAGACTCAACAAGGTACTTCCAGTCAAAGAAGAACTTGTCATTATCGCCCATGTGGAACATGGAGTGCATCAGTCGAAGTCGTTCCTTGCCGTTCATGGTTGCAGCAATGACACCCAAACGACGGAAGTTATTGAGCAGGTCGTTTTCGATATGATTCAGTCTCGGTTTTGCCTGCTTCATGGAGTCGGCTTCGATACCGAAGGTCAGATACTTGGTCTTTGTCAGACCGTTGTTGCCCTGAGACAGCTGCTTTTTCAGCATCTGACTGTACTCGGCTCGGACGGAGTTGAACGCATCCTTACGGAACGGAATACGGATACTCTTTTCAAAGCTCTCCGCATCGGTACTCATATTCATAAAGGACAGTTCAAAGTGGATGGAACTATCGAAGAAATTCAGGAAGCTGCACCACTCATCAAAGATGGCGGTTTTATCTTCCTGCTGTGCCAACTGATAGTTGATGTCCTGGAACTGAATGGTCTTAGTATAGTAGTTGTCGGTGACTCGGCAGATGCCGTCAGGGAACATTCTCTGGAAGGGAATGGACTGCTGGGCAGTCTGCGGAACACCATTGTCTTTCTTAGCTCGCTCGATAACAGCTTTAATTTCTCTCTGCTGTTTGCGATTCAGGTTTGCGGGCATTTTTACGTCTCTTGCCTGCTTTTTCTTCTGGAAAAACAATCGCATTTACCTCCTTTTCGAGTTGATACTGACGCATCAGAGCGTCGTAATAGTTGTTCGTCTGGTAAGGGCGAG
>JAZQHD010000184.1:0-2680 GCA_045540375.1 Ructibacterium sp.
GCTGTACATTGCGTAGGATACGCTGTTTGCGACCGCTGTTTTGAAAGCCACTTCGATGTTAAGTTCATCATACTCCTCAAGGAAGCTATTGGCAACGATGTCGAGGAACTGCTTTCTGTTGTCAGCCCAATACTCCGAAGCGAGACTCTGTGCGATGTCCTCAAGCTGCGCTTCAAGCAGACCGTCTGCTTTCACGCCGAAGGTGCGCTCCATGGCATCCATGTCATACGCACGATTCTCAGCTGTGACCTCCCACGGTTTCAGTTCAGGAGAAGAACGGCGAGTGCCGGTGTCAGCCACATCGAACACATAACGCAGATAGGGCTTATCTCTGTTAGTAACGAACAGAGCAATACCGGTAGAACCTCGTCTGACATATCTGCGATATTTCTCATCGTTCCATTCTTCATAGGGCTTACAGAAGGTAGCACCCGGACGCTGGGCATAGATCATCACCTGTTCGGGATAGGTGAACTCATAGTTTCGAGCCATTGTGGTCAGAAAAGAAGTCCAGTTATCCTTATTGGCTGTGATCCTGTTGATGGTTTCTTTTGCCATCCCCGAATAAAATCGCTCTTTAGCGTTCATTTCTTACCTCCAATCCTTAAAAATCAGGATAAAGGTTCAGCCTTTCAAAAGTCTCATCGTCCATATCGGACAGTTTTCGGAGAACAGAATCAGCCAGAGAACGAAGCTCCGCTTCATCCTCGGCAAGCTGTGCCTTCATCTGTGTGAGTGCTTCACGAAGCCCCGACACAGTGCCGGGGCTGTAAAGCATCATCAAATTCATTTCATCGTGTGTGAAGTCTGTCATTCAATATCCCTTTCCGGGTGGCTTCTGGAAGGTTTGCGGGGTGTATCGAAAACCGGCATTTCTTTCAGCTGTTCCAGAACGGAAGGTCGTTCTTCGGTGGCAGGAGCCTTACCGTTGTTGATGACGCCATCCAACATCCCGTAGTCGTCCTCCATAGCCATCTCTGCGTTTTTCAGATAGTTTTCGGGTTTCATAAAGTCCTGAAGCTCCACAAAACCGAAGGCATCAACGTAATAACAGGATACCTCACCGGCGACCTTCAAGGCTACGATGTCACTGACCGACATGCTGTGACCACGGAAGTCCTCAGGATGGTCGATATTGAATTTGGTGTACAGTCCTTCCAACTGTTCTGCAGCACCGGCAGACTGTTCGATAGGACCATTGTAGACCACCTCATAGTGGTCAATGGTCGGCTGTTCCTCCAGTTTCTGAATATGCCAGTACGGCATAAAACGGAACTGCTCAGTCTCGTCAATGCGCTTCAGCTGAAGAACTGCGTAAGAGTCGGTGGAGCTTTCCAGAAAAGCCACCATTCTTTCGTCAGATGTGGTGTTCCCGTGAACATCATCCCATTTCTCAATTTTCATAGGCTACCTCCTTATCTTTCAGGTTCTTTGCGTTTGGGAGAGGGACTGGCAGGCGCAGTCTTTTCTGCGGCCTGTGCCAGTTTTTCCATGACCGACTCACGTTTCGGAGGGTCGATCTTATCCAGCTGACTTCTCAGCACCTTGGCAATCTCCACGGCGGTTTCCTCACGGGACTCGGCAATGGCTGTATCCAGGAACTCACGGTACGGAGCAGTCTTACCGGCGGCAAGATCTGCCTTGATTTCTTGGATATGCGCCTGCACATCACCAACCTGATCCATATACTCATAGGGGTCGAAGTTCTCTGCAAAACGGTCGAGCTTAAAAGCATGCTCTGCAATAGGGTCATTGACCACTACCGCCTGTCTGCCGACCTCAAATCCCTGTTCCATGACATCCTCGTAGACCATGGCACGAAGCTCTCTGTGTGCCAGATTGAAGGACTCCAGAATATCGGTTCTGACCTCGATCATGGACATTTCAGGGTTATCAATCTGACCGCCATCAATCTCCACATAGTTTTCATTGAAAAGCGTGTAGTCATAGCCATCATCGCAGGTCTGAATAGCAAGGATTCTGTCCTTGCCAACCTTCCAGGCAGCTTCATCTCCCATGATTTCAGGCTCTGCCATATAACTTGCACCGTTGCGCTCCATGATTTCTGCGAACTGGCAGATGTGGAATACATTGTTGCCGATCTGGGTGTGATACTCGTCGATAAACTTACAAGGCTTTACGACGGTCTCATCGGGATAGTGAATCTGGATGCAGCCACCGTCAGGAACACGGAACAAGTCCTTATAGTGGCTGTCGATAAATCGGATGTCCTTGCCATCCGGGTTAAACTCATTCGTCATTTACGCTTTCCTCCATTGTCAAATTCCATATTGAAACTGGTCTTGCCATCCTCGGACACTTCCATATACACCGTGGCATCAAAGGTATTGCCCGTCTTTTTCGACTTGCAGCCCTTCAGCTTGACCTTACCGGAGCCAAGCAGCTCCTGCGCCGTGGCAGAAGTCATGCTCTTGCCGATGCTGTCGAAGTAGCGGTTATTCTTCCAAAGGGCAAATTTACAGCTACGGTTAGAACAGAAAAATGCCTTGGCTTTGTCCTCTACGGCACTACCGCAGACAGGGCATTTACCAATGGCATTTGCTTCTTTTGACAGAAGAACCTCGGAGTCACGGATGACCTCATAGTTCTGAATCAGACCGGAAATCACATCTTTGATTTCGTCCATAAAGTCCTCGCTGGCATATTCGCCTTTTTCAAT
>JAZQHD010000185.1:0-3835 GCA_045540375.1 Ructibacterium sp.
GCCTATGAGATTAAGACCGGGCTTTCCCGCGCAAAGCTGAGTCATCTCATGGACGCAGAAACCTGGATGGACGCAAACAAGGCCGTAGAACTTGGCTTTGCTGATGGCGTCCTCAAGCGCGGCAGTGATACAGAGGACATGGACGTACCCTCCGTATCCATGCTGTTTTCCGAGGCAACCGTTGTCAATTCTCTCAAGGAGAAGTTGGCAGCCAAGTGCCGTATTGCGCCCAAGACAACTGAACCCACCCGTACACACAGAGCCGATGACTTTATGGATCGACTCAACCTTATCAAAAACTGGAGGTAATTTATTATGACTATCAACGAGCTGCGCGCAAAGCGCAACCAGGCTTGGGAGGCTGCAAAGGCTTTTGTTGCTACCAAGCGCGACAAGGACGGCCTGCTCTCTGCGGAGGACGCCGCCACCTATAATCAGATGGAGCAGAAGGTCAAGGACTACAGCGCCGAGATCGACCGAATGGAGCGCCAGGAGGCCATCGACCGTGAAATGAATGCTCCTACCAGCACTCCCATCACCACCAAGCCCGCAACTGCCAAGGTGGACACCAAGACCGGCATCGCTGCCGATGCGTACAAGGAGGCCTTCTGGAATGCCACCCGTACCCGCGATGGCATTTCCTACGAGGTCCGCAATTCTCTGAAGGTCGGTGTTGACTCCGAGGGCGGTTATCTTGTCCCCGACGAGTTCGAGAAGACCCTGGTGCAGTCTCTGGGCAAGAAGCGCATTGTCCGTGAACACGCTTATGTGTTCCAGACCAATTCCGGCAGCCACAAGATTCCCGTGGTCACCACCAAGGGTACCGCTTCCTGGATTGACGAGGAGGGTGCTATCCCCGAAGGTGATGATGCTTTCGGTCAGCAGACCATTGGTGCCCACAAGGTCGGTACCATCATCAAGGTCTCCGAGGAACTTCTGAACGATGCCGCCTTTGACCTGGAAGGTTACTTCTCCGCAGAGTTTGCCCGTCGTATCGGCAACAAGGAAGAGGACGCCTTCTTCAACGGTGACGGTGCGTCCAAGCCCCTGGGCATCCTGGCTGATGACGGCGGTGCCGATATCGGTGTGACCGCTGCGTCCGCTACCGCTATCACTGCGGAGGAAATCATCTCCCTGTTCTACAGCCTGGAGGCTCCTTACCGTGAGAACGCCATCTGGGTGTTCAATGACTCCACTATGGCTGCCATCCGTAAGCTGAAGGGCTCCGATGGTCAGTTCCTGTGGCAGAAGGCGCTCCATGAGGGCGACCACGAGACTCTGCTCGGCAAGCCTGTGTTCACTTCTCCCTTTATGCCCGAAATTGCCGCTGGCAGCAAGCCTGTCCTCTTCGGTGATTTCAGCTTCTACTGGATCGGTGACCGCCAGGGTGTGACCTTCAAGCGTCTCAACGAGCGTTATGCCGATACCGGTCAGATCGGTTTCCTGGCTACCAAGCGTGTGGATGCCAAGCTGGTGCTGTCTGAAGCCATGAAGGTGCTTCAGATGAAGTCCGCAACTTAAGTGATGGGAGGTGGCGGTGATGGACGCTCTGCTTGAAAAAGTAAAACAGAATCTGATTCTCGACCATGCGGCGGATGATGCATTGCTGAAGGGCTACATCACCGCCGCTGTTTCCTACGCGGAAAGCTATCAGCATATTCCGGCTGGCACCTATCAACTTGAACCCATGCCCCCAACTACCGAGCAGGCAATCATTATGCTGTCGTCCCACTTCTACGAGTCCAGGGACGGCAGCACCGGTGGTTTCTTTGGGGACAATGTGCAGGCGGGTCAGCAGGTCTGGAACACGGTCAACCTTCTGCTTCGGCTCGACCGAGATTGGAAGGTGTGACCATGAGTTTCGGAAAAATGAACGGCTTTGCTGATATTGTTGCAACAAAACGGATCAAGGACAGCGAGGGCTTCTCTACTACGGTGGATGAGGTTCTCGCTTCTGTCCGTGTTTACCAGGAAGGTCGCCACGGCAGTCAGCGGTGGGCAAATCTCGCCGCTTTCTCCGAGGCTACCGATCTGTTCCGTTTTCGTGTCATTCCCGGTGTAGGCATCACCACCGACCACATTATCGTGTGCGATGGCAGCCGATACGACATCGTATCCGTTGAGGATGTCAAAGGTCGTGGGATGTACATTGAAGTGCTGGCAAAAAGGAGTGAACCCACCAGTGGCAAAGGTTGATATCAAAATGCCGGAGGACTTCCTGCAGAAGATTTCCCGGCTGGGCAGCGAGTTTGATGCCGTTGCCGAAAGTGTCTTGGAAGCCGGTGGTGAAGTGGTTCTGGCAAGGGTCAAAGGTAACCTCTCCGGGGTTGTGGGACAAGGCACAAAATATGACTCCCGTTCCACAGGAGAACTGGAAAGGTCTATCGGCCTGTCTCCGGCAAAGCTGGACAGAGACGGCAACCACAATGTCAAAATTGGCTTTGTGGAGCCCCGTTCTGATGGTGACAGCAACGCTAAAATTGCCAACATTCTGGAATACGGAAAACACGGTCAGCCCGCAAAGCCCTTCTTGAAGCCTGCCAAAACAGCATCCAAATCGGCTGCGATTACGGCAATGCAGAAGAAATTTGAAGAGGAGGTCAAAAAACGATGAATATCCTTTCTGACCTTTACACCGCACTTTCCGCTTTAGATATTCCCATCGAGACAGGTGTGTTCAAGGACAATGCCCCAGAAGAATACATCGTATTTATTCCTATGGTGGAGTCCTTTGACCTTCATGCCGACAATGCTCCCAGTGTGGATGTCCAGGAAGTGCGCCTTTCGCTATATTCTCAGGGCAACTATATCAAGGACAAAAACGCCCTTGTAAAAACGCTCCTGGGTGCGGATTTTACCATAACCGACCGCAGATACATCGGTTATGAAACAGAAACAGGCTACCACCACTACGCTGTGGATGTAGCCAAACACTATGAAATGGAGGAATAATCAATGGCTACGATTGGTCTTGATAAACTGTACTACGCCAAGATCACCGAGGACGCAGACGGTAATGAAACCTATGCAGCCCCGGTTCAGATGGCAAAGGCAATGACCGCCGACCTCTCCGTGGAATTGGCAGAGGCTACGCTCTATGCCGATGACGGCGCATCCGAAATCGTCAAGGAGTTCAAGTCCGGCACTCTCTCCCTGGGTGTGGATGACCTGGGCGGCAGCGTTGCCTCCGACCTCACCGGCGCCGTTATTGATAACAACGGTGTGGTCATTTCCACCGCAGAGGACGGTGGCACACCCGTTGCTGTCGGTTTCCGTGCCAAGAAGTCCAACGGCAAGTACCGTTACTTCTGGCTGTACCGTGTCAAGTTCGGCATCCCCGCAACGGCACTGGCTACCAAGGGTGACAGCATTACTTTCTCTACGCCTACCATCGAAGGCACCATTCTCCGCCGTAACAAGGTGGACGGCAAGGACAAGCATCCCTGGAAGGCAGAGGTCACCGAGGGCGATACAGCTGTGACCGCAGCAACCATCACCAACTGGTACAAGGAAGTGTACGAGCCTTCCTATACTACAAACACGACTGAGGAATAAGGAGGACTGACCAATGATTGACGAACGCAAAGCTGTCATCAATGTGGGCGGTGAGGATTACGAACTGCTCCTGACTACCAAAGCCACCAAGGAAATCGCCGGCCGTTACGGCGGTTTGGAGAACCTGGGCGACCATCTGATGAAGTCCGAGAACTTCGAGATGGCCATCGGTGAAATCGTGTGGCTCATCTCTCTTCTGGCGAACCAGTCCATCCTGGTTCACAACCTCAAGCACAAGGACAGCCCCAAGGAACTGCTCACCGAGGAAATGGTGGAACTG
>JAZQHD010000186.1:0-6951 GCA_045540375.1 Ructibacterium sp.
CTAAATTATGCATAATCTGTTAATTTTGGGAAATCGCATTGTAACATAAAACGCATTATGATAAAATTAAACTGAAGATTGATACCCGAAAAGGGTATTAAGCACGAAAGAAGAGGGTTGTGCTGAAAATGAAGAAGTATCTGATTTCTGATCATACTGAGCGATATGCTGCTGCAGGTCTTTCTTTGGAATTCCTGGCTGAAATGTCAAAGGCAGTTGATGCATTACAATCTGCTGGGTATGAACCTTACGATCAACTTTATGGATACGCTATGCACGGCAACGAGCGGTATATCACCCGCTTTGGCGGTGCCAGAGGGATTGTGACAAAGATGGATATGAAGGATATCCGCATCTTTCTGAAACACTACAAGGATCATAGGTAAAGCAAACTGCGGTATCTATCTGAAATGTAGTTGCAAGAGAATGCCTTGATTGTGGTGGTAGGCCCGGAATTGCGTGATTGTGTTGACATTCTCAGAAAAAGCTTCTATAATTAAAATATTCTAAGGTTTGAATGTGACCCCGCCTGGGGTTAAGGTTTGATGCACGAGGTCGGAATTGCCCATTAGGGTGATTCCGCCTTTTTTATTTGTACGATAAATGGATAAATCCCAGCGGCAGTAAAAGACCGTGTCAACTTTCCGGCTTCGGAAGTGGCACGGTCTTTTTTGTTTTATAAGGACAAAAAATCATAGAAAGGACTGAAGAAATCGTTGGCAACACAACCCCTGATCCGTGTCAGCTGTATCAATAAGGGCGAGAAGATTGGCCTTGTTGCGTACTCAGACCTGATCGTTCACGACAAGGATAATACCATCGTTGCGCTGCGTATCGGAGGTTATCCCGAAGCAGTGCAAGGTATGAGCGATATTATCACAGCCGGGTGCGATCTGGAGCTGCAGGGATCACGCAAAACCATCAAAGTTACCACCAAAGGGCACAAAAACTATGAGCGAAGGCTTTCCCACGACGGCGTATATGCCGAGGGAATGCACTACCTCAAGGATGATGTTCCCAACACAATCATGATAGGAGATGATGAATCAGAAGGCACGAAAGTGGCCCTAAAGAAGAACCTGTATTTCTTCTGTAACGATCAGGACGAACTGTTTTCAGAATTGGATCGCAAACTGGCGGTTCCCTTAATCCCGGAGTTCAAGGATTATTTTCTTTCGGAGCTGCAAGCAAGGAACATCCTGCAGAAGCTCAAGGTGTATTCTCTCGGCAGGCAATTTGAAGCGTGGCACATGAATATCACCGAAGATGAAAGGGAAGTAGCCCAGGTGCTGGAGGACGGTCTGAAATCCGGGCAGATATCCATTCCGGGTGACCAGAAAGGAAACCTAGTTGTCTTTCAGAACATCAGCACTTTTACCCAATACCTGCAGGAGTTCGGTTCATTCATTGCTGACCGTATTAAGAAATGCTTCCCACCCCGATTTAATCCGGCAGAAGGAACCGTATCTCCACAGATTACAGAGGTCAATGACTGTGTTCGGCAGCACGCCGGATACTCTCTGTTTGATGCCCAGCTCGGTGCTGCTGAAGCACTGAAACGACAGCTCGATTCTGACAAAATGGCTCTGCTGGTGGCAGAGTGCGGTACCGGCAAGACAAAGATCGGCTCTACTGCACTGTACGCTCATCAGCGAGGAAATCCCAAACGACGGGTATATGACAAGGCGTTTAATGTCGTCATCTGCCCCTCACACATTACCGGCAAGTGGGTTCGGGAGATCCACGAGACCATCCCCAACAGCTATGCCCGGCACGTAACCACGATGGCGGAGGTAGATACCCTTTACACCTACTACCGTCAAAAGAACAAAACCGTTTACTGTGTTCTGTCTAAGGAAACAGCCCGAAACGGCTATATGCGAAAACCCGGCGTCACCTGGGATCCAGTCAGAAAAGGCTTTGCCTGCCCACACTGCGGTTACATTCAGGAGATGGAGCTTATCACCGATGCGGTGCATTGCACCGTTAAGGCAGATGCTCATTTCTTCCTCAATGAGAACGGCAAGAATCACCGCTGCCAGAATACCCAATGCAACGAGATTTTGTGGACAATGGTAAATACCAAAGATCTGGCTCCTGAGCGTAACGAATGGGTACGCATTGGCAGTTATGGCTTTGTCCACCGGAAGTTTGCTTGGCAGGAATACCAAGTCTGCAAATATGCGGCAGCACAGGAGAAAATCGCTGAGGTTGTAGAAAATCCCAAAGGCGTATTCCCAGCCCCCGGAGCTTTTGATCGGTTCCCGCTATCTTCTTATATCAAAAAGAAGATACGCAGAATTGACGGTCTCATCGTTGATGAGCTGCACCAATATTCCGGTGAAAGTGCCCAGGGACAGGCAATGGCAGAGCTGGCAGGCATAGCCGATAAGGTAATCGGTATGACAGCCACCCTTGTCAACGGCTACGCAAAGGGTATATTCTACCTGCTGTTCCGGCTTAAATCCCATCTCATGCTGCTGGATAACCAGAAGTATGAGCAATCAAGAGACTTCTGCCATCAATACGGTGTGGTGGAGGAATTGTACGAAGTGGAATACCCATCTGACTATAATGCCACCTCCAAAGCCGTCAAGCGGAAGGTTCGCGAAAAGTTCCTGCCCGGTATCTCGCCGATCGTGTACTCCCGTTTCCTGTTGGAAAACGCGGTGTTCCTGTCATTGGCGGATATGGGTAAAGAGCTGCCCGACTATGAGGAGATCCCCATATTCTGCAAACTGGAAGATGAAGTAAAGGAAGAATACAAACGCCTGGAGGATGAGTTCAAGAAAATCATGACCCGGGAAAAGAAAATCGGCAACCGTATTCTTTCTGCTTATATGAATCTTCTGTCTGCGTATCCGGATCAGCCTTACGGACACGAACCGATTTACAACCCGCTTGTAAGAGCAGAGAAAGAGGCGTTGATCCTACCCAAGGAAATCGGTGATGAAAAGACGCTGCATCCCAAAGATTTAGCGGTCATTGATCTTGTGGAGAGGAAAATTGCTGCCGGTGAAAATGTGATCATCTACACTGCCTGGACTCGGCTTGACTCCCAAGACAAGCTGTTCCGGGAGCTGAATGAGCGTAACATTCCCACTGTAATCCTGAAGCCTACCGTTCCAACTACAAAACGGGAGGAATGGGTGGAAAAGCAGCTGAACAAAGGCGTCCGTGTGCTGATTACCAATCCGGCTCTTGTGGAGACCGGCTTGGATCTGAACGCATTTACGACCCTTGTGTTCTTCAATATTGCCTATAATCTCTATATCTTCCGGCAAGCCTCCCGCCGTAGCTGGCGAATCAATCAGACTGCACCCAGAGTTGAGGTGTATATGTTCTACTATGAATATACGATGCAGCAGAGAGCGTTACGGCTTATGGCCTCCAAACTATCTGCGGCTACCGTCATAGAAGGCAACATCTCCGATGAAGGACTTGCGGCTATGTCTGATTGCGAAGATCTAACTACTCAGCTCGCTAAGGAGTTGATGTCGGGTCTGAAGGAGAATGTGGAAGAACTGGCAGCTAGCTTTAAGAAAATGGCGATTCTGGGCAACCGGGAGCAAGAGCCTGAACCCGAACCTGTGCAGATTCCTGCAGAGGCAGTAACAGCGGAGGCACCCCAGCCAGACGCAGTAATAATCCAAACTGTTTTACAGCCCAATATCCAAACCACGAAAGCCAATGGCAAAAAGTACGATACAGGTCAACTCTCTCTATTCGACCTTGTTGCGTAAAGTAGCCACTGGTTTTTATTTTTAAGGAGGACAAATCATGCTAACAACCCCAAATCAGGAAATCGTCTTTCACCGATTCGCAAGAGAGCCCACCCAATTTGAGCCTTGTAAAGTTGAGGCACAGATCCATTCTATCGGTCAGAAAAAACCGGTGTTTCTCGTCCAATACGAGGATGTGAACCACTGCAAGGCTGTTTATGACAATAAACTTTGCACCGCGATCTACAACACCTATAACGGTATGTTCTATGTGGACGACAAGTACGGTGTACTGGATACGCTGGAGGCCTGACCAATGGGAAGTAGTTGGGAAATCCCGTGGCCTACTATCCGTATTGACAAAGAATACCAACTAATGGGTGTGGAAATCACACTGTCTAAACTCTCATGCAAATATGGTACTTTTCAAGTCCGAAGGGATGGTACCGACAGACTTGGGCGGAAGAGATACAACAACCGAGTCGGTAAACAAACTGACCTTGGTGATCTGGAGATACACCTCTGGAGAGAGCTTGTAATGAGAACCATAGAAGCATTGGGAGAAAAGGCACTATACAAGCATCTGCTTGCGTGGGAGATGAGACACAATTATGCCGGGCGGGATAAAGAAGATCTGGAGGACCACACGATGGAATTGTTTGCTTTCAGGATCTTTGATAATCCGCTGTGGGATGACTTCGTGCCGTTTAACCGGAAGTATAGACCGGAGTATCTGGAAACCATTGATATGGTTACCGCTGTCAATGACTGTTGTAGTAAACCGTATCAAATGCCCCGTGAACGGGTGGAGGAAAACCAAAGCGGCGTTAGCTGCTGCGGACATTGTGGCAGACACACTCCATTCAAGCTGATTGGAGGGCAATCTTAAAAATGTCTGATTATAACAAATTGCTCTATGAAAAGGTACGGGTCGAATATGAGGGTTTTATTGAGACTCTCAAGAAAATGACACCCGAACAAGTCATTGAAAAGGCATACGAAAAGGTAATCAAGGAAGATATGGTGACAGAGATTCAGCAATGCAATCTGACTCAGGCAGAAGCGAATGCTCTCTATCTTGAAAACCATCCCCTTGACCTTATGTATCAGGAATGGCTTGATACCGATGTCAGTTTTATGGGTCTGCTTAGGGACTCCATTGGCGACACTGCAAAAAATGCAGTTTCGGAGCTGAGGAAAGAGCATCGTACAGTAACAAAACCCGGTGCAATTATGGAATACGAAGGTGTCAACTACAGTGTTGGTAGCTGGATTATCGTTCGTGAGCACTCTGAATACGCAGGCTTGACCGGCGTGATCGTAGAGATGTCAGACGAAGAAGGCGACCTGGATATCACCTGTAACTTGATCCCACCGAAGAACCCGGAGGAAATCGCAAAGCTGGAGGCACATTTCGGCAAGATATATGGAGAACCGAAGGCTTTGAGCGAGATTCCTCTTGATCTGGTGATTCTTGCACCCGATGAAATCCAATGCATGGCAGAAAAGCCGGTCTGCTATGACCCTGAGCCGGATAATCCCTATCCGCTTTGTGTGGGCAACGGCAGCCTGGAATGTGAGCATTGCGCTTACTATGTCCATTTGGATCTTAACCGATACGAATAGGAGCAAATCAATGAGAATTACAGCTAATCGAAAAAACCTGCTACAGGCTGTGCGAACAGCCCTAAAAGCCGTGGGCAGTGAACAGGTTATGGAAGAGCTGAGTGGTCTGCTGATCGAGGCAGAAGAATCCACCGGTATCATCTCCATCACTGGCTCCAGCGTCCACACCCAAATCCAATGCAGGCTCCGCAATGAGCATGTTTTAGAGGGCGGCTCTATCGTTATGAGTCCTGTCGTCGCAGATATGTTAAAACTGCTGGGCGGCGAAACGGTGGAGATCGGCAGTGCATTTAATCGCATGGAGATCAAATCCGGCACGGCAAAGTACAACATTGCCGCACTGGAGGCAGAGAAATACCCTAAGATGCAGTTCCCGTTCCCGGAGGACTTCATCACAGTCAAGGGTCTCAACTCCATCATCAAGCGTACTGCTTTCGCTACCGATACCACCAGCAAGGATGCCAGCAAGCGGTCTTTGGAATTTGTGAAGCTGTCCTTCAAGGGCGGTAAAACAATCGCTGAGGCGACCAACGGTAATATCGCTGCCATCTCCCAAACACCACATGCCTCTGACGGCAATCTGGATATTGTGCTCCACGAAAGTGCGCTGAATATCCTTGCCAATGCTGTATCTCCCAATGAGGAGCTGTTTGTGGGTGTTACCGGCAGTTTCGCCGTCTTTATGAAAGAGGATATGTTCTTTTCCTCTCAGCTTTACGACGGCGAGTTTATCGAAGGCAGCAAGCTGATGGCATATGTCAAACCCAAGTATAAGGCTACTGTAGATGCCGGCGAACTGCTTAATCTGGCGGCGAATGTAATTTCCATTCTGTCCGGCTCAGACGATCAGTGCGTCAATATGACCATCGGCCCCCACAGCTTGGCAATGCAGACAAAGAATGCCACAAGCGAGTCGAAATCTGAAATAAAGGCAACCGGCGCGATCCCCACCGGGGAGGAAGGCTACAACTTTAACCCCAAGTGGCTGCTGAATTGTCTGAAACAGGTTACCGGTCCGCTGAATGTGCTGCTGGATGAAAAGGGTTATCTGCTCCTGCAGGCAAATCAGAGCATGTACTGCGTCTGTCCCAGACGGCCTGTGCATATTCGCATTGTCGAGAAAAAGGAGAAGAAACCCAAAGAACCTAAGGCGGAAAAGAAGCCTCGTGCGAAGAAGTCCACCAAAACCAAGACTCAAACCGATGTCGCAGCAGCGGCATAAGAAAGGACAAATCATCTATGCTATATGGAAAAATGAACGCTGTTATCGCAGAGGTCAGCGGTACCCTTGCTGAGCGTGGAGAGCTGGTGCATACCATTGCACTTGCCTTGCTTACCCGGAAGAACCTGTTTGTTCTGGGTGAGCCGGGACAGGCAAAGTCTCAGGCTATCGACACCTTCCGTTCCCACATCTTGGGAGCAAGGCAGTTTGATATTCTTATGAGCAAAGGCATAGACCAGGAACAGTTGTTTGGCAGATTGGATCTCGCCAGCATTATTCCCGGTAATGTATCCAACTCTCGGCTGAAGGACGATCCCAAGTATGAGGCGATGCGTGTTCAGCTGAAACAGCTTATGGACACCGCTGCAACGGATCAGGAGT
>JAZQHD010000187.1:0-40144 GCA_045540375.1 Ructibacterium sp.
GGAGGGGAGCATTACGCACCCCTCTTTTCGTGAATATTGAGAGTATTGACGAAAGGAAGGAGGAAACAAAATGAATTTTATCAGAAAACCCAGTATTGACCTCTATCCCGGCATCCGGGTAGACAAGCATACAGACTTGGAGTACACGAACGAGAATGTACACCAGACAGTGAAGGATCTGGTTCTGCATTCTGTTATGACCGTTACCGGGGAAGACTTCAGAAGCACCTATGACACCACCATCAACCTCAAGGAAGGCGATATCCTTATCTTTGAGAGTGAGGGTCGGGGATACATCAAGCCTGTAGAAGCCTTTGTAGGGGTCACAGAGGCTATCAACGACTTAGAATGCATCAAGGATTTGGGGTGAGATAATGTTTATCGTAAATGACGATTTATCCATCTATGCAACCAGAGGCGATATCGTATTCTTCAGCGTATCGGCAGAGGACAACGGATTCCTTTATAAGTTCCAGCCGGGAGATATCGTGCGAATGAGCATCTACGGCAAGAAGGATGCGGAAGCTGTAGCCATGCAGAAGGACTTCCCGATTACCGAAGTGTGCGAGCGGGTGTTTATTCTGCTGGAAGAAGAGGACACCAAGATCGGTGACTCCATCTCCAAGCCGAAGGATTACTGGTATGAAGTGGTATTGAATCCTGATACCATGCCTCAGACCCTCATCGGCTATGACGAGGACGGTGCGAAAATTTTCAAGCTGTTCCCGGAAAGCGAAGAGATCAACGATGACTATAACCCGCAGCCGGAAGACTTCCCTGTGGTGGATGAAGAACTGGACTTAACTTCTCCCAGACCGATTGCGAACAGTGCTGTTGCAAGAGAACTGGTGGCTATGAAGGATATCTGCCAGAAGGCGGAAGATGCCGTGGCTGAGAATTTTGTGACACCGGAAATTTTTGGCGCAATCGGCGGTTCGGCAGACGATACCGAGGCACTTGAACTTATGGCTGACTATTGTCGGAACTATAAGAAAATCTTCACAGTTCCAGAGGGAACCTACCGTATCACTGAGATGCTTGACCTGCGGTATATCGACCTGGATATCCGGGGAACTATCACTGTGGCGCATTCCGGCATCGGTCTGCTGGTGGGTGACAGGTCTGACAGTGCATCCAGACGGACTATCAAAATCGCAAGAGTATCACATGAAAACTATGCAGATGGAGACATCAGCGTTCGTATTGTAGGCGTGATGAATGGCGAAGTGAACATCGGCAATGCCAAGTTCGTCCAGCTGTATGCAGACGGCGATTCCACATACTCTGCTATCTCTTACAGTGACTTCCACATCGGCAAGTGCGATTATCTGCAAATCACGGACAAAGCGGACACTGCTGAAATCGGCTGGATCAATGAGAATACGTTCTACAACTGCCGGGTAATGGTCAAGTTCTCTATTGAGGGCAATACCTACACCCACAACAACAATGTTTTCTATAAGCCTTGCTTCGAGAATGCCGCTGTGCTTCTTTCCAAGTGTACCAGAAACAAGTTCTACGACATCCGCACAGAGGGCAGCTTCAAGATGACACTTGACGAGGAAACAAGCCAGAATCTTGTGGACTATAACTTTTACTACACCTTCCCCTTTATTGCCAATAACAATATCGGAGTGACGGATAACGGTGTCAACAACACGGTCATCAATTCGTCTATGCGAGATATGGACAGCGTTCTTGTCTACAGTCTGAATGCAAAAAGTTTCAAAAAGAATCTGTATGAGATCGGTGCAGCCAAGAGTTATACCAGTGTCAGCGATGATAAAGTGACCATTGCAAAGCAGTGGGCAAGTATCGTGACGGATGCCATTATCCCGGTAAAGGGAATTCGCTATCTGAGGGCAAATGCAGATGCAGGTGCTTTCCGGTTTACGTTTACCCCTTTGAACGAGGATAAGGAAGTAATGACAAACAGTCCTCTTGTTCAGGACGGAAACGGAGCAGGACAGAACAGCAACGGCGCATACAACATCCAGAACGACTCCTGGGGTGCGACTATCGCTATTATTGACCCTGATGTTGCATACATTAAGCTGGGCATTTCAACTGGTTCTTCCAAGACCAGTTTCACGTTTACGAACCTGAGTCTGTGGGCGTATTACCATCCTTACGACTTCAGAAGAGCGGCTATGTTGAGTGACTTCTTCAGAACCGCAATTCCCACAGGTTAAGTGAAGGGAGTGATTACATGAGTTATGACGGAACAATCTTCCATGCAACGGGCAGGATCAACCGATTGGGTATCCTCTGCATTGATGCCTACGGCGTGGCGGTGAGAAACGGTTTTGAAGGCACCGTGGAGGAATGGTTGGAATCCTTAAAAGGTGAAGACGGCAAAACCCCTGTGAAGGGCGTTGACTACTTCACGGAGGAAGACAAGCAGGAAATCATTGCTGCCCTGTCCGGCGGAGAACTGAACGTTGCTGCGCTCAAGACCTTCCTGGAAGAAAACGGCGTGGGCTACCAGCAGAATCCCGTGGATGCAGACAATGAAATCTGGACAGAGAGAATGAAGTTCGGTATGGACACTTCCACCGCTCCTGTGCCTCTGAAGGTGGGCGGACAGCTTCTGGTGGACGGCACCATCATCGGAAAGAACAGCGGCACCAAGGACAAGAACCGACACGGCTATCATGTCCTGGAAACCTACGGCAAGGACAACTATTCCCGGATGACCGTGGTCATGGACAAGCACAACTCCGAAGGGAACAACAAGCCTTCTGCAGAACTGTACCATTACACCGGAGCGAACCATCATGCAGGTTCCTACGGCAATATGAAAATCGGTTCCGATGTGAAGATGCATTCTTTCTGCTTTGACAGAGATAAGATGACCGCTTACGGAGAAATCGACAGTAAGATGCCGATTACCCTTGCAAGGATCAGTCTGAAAAATGACATCGACATCACTTATGATACGGTAGCTGCTGCGGATGCCGCCTATGAGCCGGAGGAATTCGCAGAAGAAAACCTGAAGTGCCTGAAGTACATTGCACTGAAGAACGCTGATGACGGGGCTATGTTCTACGATGTAGACCGGGATGTCCCTGTCATGAAAATCAACGGCAAATGGTGTGATGTCCCCTCGGCGGCGATTGGCGATTCTTCCTACAATGTGCTGAACAACGGCGGTCTGGTTGTCGAGGAAGCCTTTGTGTTCGAGTGGACAAACGGTACAATCGGTCCCACGGGTGACAACAGAGTGTCCGACCAGAGACTGCGAACCGTTGGCTTTATCCCGGAGGAAATCAAGACCATCGAAGCGGCGGAAGGGTATCTGTTCACGGTTCTTTTCCTGGATGAAAACGGCTATAACGAGACAGGTGCCTATTACCGACCCAGTACGGGTGCATTGGATTCCAGTGCAGCTTATGTTGGAAGTGTAGACCTGACGAACGTATCCTTCGAGGGATACCCTAACCGGAGGCTGATCCTAAAGCGGGAAGACAACGCAGTCATGTCCGTAGGCGAGGAAGATTGCCTGGACTATAACAAGTCCACTTCCACTGTAATCAGTGTAGGCGGGTATATTGATGACAAGTATCTGTCCGGGAACATTGCAAGAAAGACGGATATTCCCGAAGTTTCCACGGGCTTACCGATTCCCGAAACAGCCGCAGTCGGACAGTACATCGTGGTATCCGCAGTGGATGAAAACGGCGTTGTTACGGCTACGGAAGCTGTGACACCCGATGGATTACCCGATGCGGAAGGGGTGGCGTTCTGATGGCAATAATGTTTTATAACAGCTATCCGGCAGTCGATTTTCCCAAGTATGTAACGGATAAATACAAGTATTTCTTTCTTACAACAAACGACGGTTATATATATACCCTCTATTTTTCTGTGAATCCATGGTATATCGTGTGGAGTTCAGCAGATAACAGATACGTGGCGAAGTCTGCGGCTGGTGGATGGGGGTTTATCAGATATCCGGACGGTGTTTGGGAAGACCCTCCACCTCTTGAGTCCGTCAATGCAGCTACTCAGTGGTATGGGGAACCGTTATGGGCTAATCACGATATTGTCATGGGTGAAAACGGCACAGAGGTTTACTTAAAAGCCAGTGAACCAATTCCTGCCGTTTCAATTTTCACTCCCGACACCGTTGCCATCTCCAAAGACCGCATGACAGGCTTTGCAGACCAAGCACGACGGCTGGGCGGTGTAAGTGGCGAACTTACCCCGGCGCAGATTGAGGAAACGCTGGGCGGCGTGACGGTTGGAAGCGGCAAAGACCCGTCTTTCGTAACCTCTGCCGTGGGTGTTCTGCCTGTGGTGGTAAGAGGAACGGCAAGCAGTGAATTTTCACTGACATTTGAAACCAGCGCAACGGGCGCAGTACAGGAGGGATAAAGAATGTTTTTGAGAAACTGGTATAAAGCGGTTGCTTCTGTATTTGGGCAATATTCGAGTATCAATTTCAAAAATTACCAAGGCACAGAACTGATGCTATACAGAAGCAACAACTATTTGTTAAAAGTGGCATATGATGGTTCCGATACTTCATGTCCAGCAATGAAAAATGTAGTGACAAACTATACAAGTACAGGCGGAGTTATTTTTGGCACAGGAACAACCCCCCCAACACTGGAAGATTATTCTTTGTCGGGAACACTGATAACAACAATCACATGTACTAGCAGTTTAACAACAAAAGCGGATGCCGAAGGAATGACATTAACCGCCCTTTATACTATCACCAATACAGCCAGTACCGCTATTACAATTGGTGAGATTGCTTTAATGTGTAACCTTTACAATTCTTCTAATTCGACTCATTCGTATAAAGGCTTAGTCGAGCGCACCGTTCTGGACGAACCCGTAACCATCGAACCCGGCGGCGTGGGACAGGTAACCTACACCATCGAATTCAAGTACCCCACCGCATAAGGGAGGGCTGACCTATGCCGAAAACCATCACCCTGGAACCCTGGGAAATCAACACGATTCTTTCCATCCTAGCTGAAAAGCCATACAACGAGGTTGCGGCTATTATTCAGCGGATTAAGGAACAGATGGAATAATAATAAGCACCATCCTTCGGGGTGGTGCTTTTCCTTTTAGAAAGGAGTGAAACAATGCACTATGTACTTGGAGGCAAAATTGCCAGGGCGCACCCTTACCAGCTGGACAAGACTCTGAGCATTGACGGCGCAGGTGCAGAAGCAAAGGCAACCGGAGAGGCGATTGCAAAGCTGCGGAAGGACACGGAAACAGCGATCTCGGATGCCAAAAGTGAACTGACGAAAGAAACAGAAAAAGCAATCACGGAAGCCAAAGAAGAAGTGACAAAGGTTGCGGAGGATGCAATCACGCAAGCGACCACAAAGCTGGCGGATGCCACAACCCAGGCTATTGCCGAGGTGACGAATGTAGCCAACAACGGCGTAACCGCAGCGGGGAATGCTCAGACTGCCGCTGACAACGCAAAGACGGCAGCGGACAATGCCCAGACAACGGCGGACGGGGCGAAGACTGCCGCTGACAATGCCCAGAAGGATGCCACAAAGGCACTGGGGCTGGACAGAATCGTCATGGTAAAGCTGTGGGAGAACGAAGCAACCGACACGGAATTTGAAGCAGTTTCCGGTGAAGACCTGTATGACAGCAATCCTTACGACCTGTATCTTGCGGAAACCCAGTATTCGACTGAAAGTACCATGAGAAAGTTCGAATTTATGGCACTGGGGCATACCTCAAGAGTTGCGATCCACAGAAATCCCGCCTCCGAAACAGGACAAGTCAGCATTCTGAGCAGAACGTTCAAGATCAATCTGGACGAGGAAGAGGGCGCAACGACTCTTACCGTTGGTGAAGCGACCAAGAAGTCTTTGGATGGAACACTGGAAACGGACAATACGTTTGTCATTCCTGTGGCTATCTACGGCATTAAGGGGGTAGTGTAATGACCCTTCTGGAAATGAAGAAGAAAGCTCTGGCACTTATCGAAGAACTGAATCCTTTGAGTGATTTTCTGACAGATGACCCGGATATCTCCACGAAAATCAACGGTGTTATCAACCAGATCCTGTTTGAGATTGCACGATTCAAGAAGATTCCCAAGTATGTGGAAATCAAGGTGAATGAGGGTGACACGCTGACCTTTGAGGATATCGAGAAGGAATGCGGATATGAAATCTACCAGATTGACCGGGTATGCGGTGTTCGGTATGAGCCGAAGGCAAGCGGCACGGTGCTGAAGATGATGGGAACAGGCACGGCGGAAATCGAGGTGTTTGTTTACCCTGAGAGAATCACGGAGAAGACCAACAACAGCTATGAGTTTGAAATCTCCAACGATGCGCTTGAGTGTATGCCCTACGGTATCGCAGGCGATTTGCTGAAGAGCGATGTGTCTACGGAATACGGCAGTATTTACGCAGCCAGATACCAGGAGATGCTTCAGAGGCTGGACAGCAGATACCAGATGCCTTGCGTGTACATTGAAGGGGGCTTGAGTGTATGAGCGATTCTACGGGAACTCTTGTGACCAGACTGTATTCCGGGTTCCGGGGCGTTGACTTCCGGGGTGACGAAATCTCCCTTTACAGAAGTCCCGATGCCCTGAATGTCTGGAAGGACTACAAGGAAACAGACGGTATCCGAACCAGACCGGGAATGAAGCTGCACACGGCTTTTGACGGCACTGTGTACGGCGTATTTTTCTTCAACGGGAATATGATCGTGCATAGCGGTACGAAGCTGTACAAGGTGGCAAACGGCAAGAAGACCACGCTGTATTCCGGACTGAAAGAGGCGGAAAGTAACAGTTTTATCTACGGGAATGTGTGGTATTTCAAAGACGGCAAGCATTACCTACAGTATGACGGTACGAAAATCAAAGAGGTGGAAGGCTATGTGCCGACCACCTCTATTGCACGGAAGCCTGCCGGGGGCGGCACCATCTACGAAGATGTGAACCTGCTGGACGGCAGAAGAATCAACACCTTCCTGGCGGACGGGGAAAGCACGGTGTACTATCTGGATGCAAAGAAGCTGGACAGCAACTACAAGCCCATCGTGAAGGTGAACGACTCAGCGGTAAGTAATTTCACGGTGGATTACACCCAGGGCAAAATCACCTTCAGCAAGGCACCTGCGGCACCGAAGACGGACGGACGGGACAATGTATCCATCCAGTTTAAGAAGACCGTATCCGGCTACCGGGAGCGGATTGAGAACTGTACGCTTTTGCAGGTATTTGACAACCGAGTGTTCTTCAGCGGAAACAAGGACTTCCCCAATACGGTGTGGCATTGCAGTCTGAACGATCCCGCCTATTGCAGTGATTTGGATTACTACAATGAAGGTCTGGACAAAGCTGCGGTGAAGGGACTGGTTGCGGGTAATAACTGCCTGTGGGTGTTCCGTGAGCCTTCTCAGGCGAATACAACGGTGTTTTATCATACCCCGACAATTGACTCGGACTACGGCAAAATCTATCCTTCCCAGCATTCCAGTGTCACCACAGGATGTGTCGGAAAGGCAATCAACTTCAACGATGATATTATCTTCTTCTCCGAACGGGGAATGGAAGGTATCTCCGGGGATATCACCACGGAACAGTCTGTAGCGCACAGAAGTTCTCTGGTGGACAGGAAGATGACTGCCGAAAAGAACTACAGAAAGATGGTTCTTGAGGAATGGGAAGGGTATCTGTTTGTGTTCATCGGGAACAAGGCATATCTGGCGGATTCCAGAACCGCCTTTGCAACGGAAGGACACACGGAGTATGAGTGGTTCTATTGGTGCTTGCAGAAAAACGTGACTTGCAGCAGAGTGGACAACGGCGTACTTTACCTGGGAAGCGAGGATGGCGTGTACACGCTGACTGAGGAAGGAAACGTGGAAAGCTATTGGGTGACTCCCAAGGATAAATTCAAGTATCCGCACAAGCTGAAGACCACCAACAAGCGGGGAAGCGTGGCGGAAGCGACTGGCGATATTACAGTCTACGCCAAGACAGAAAAGACCGACTTTGAACTGATTGACACTTATGAAGGGGTGGAGGATTACTTCGTTTCCCGGATCAAGAGGAAGAAGTTCAAGGATATCCAAATCAAATTCTATTCCAAGACCAGATTCAGCCTGGAAACATTCTCTCTGGAATGTTTTGTCGGCGGTTATGTAAAGAGGTGAGTAAATGGCAGGTGTCAACTACAATGACGAGCGGTTCAAGGATGTAGAGTCGGACAAGAAAGCTGCTATCAGCGACATGGAGAAAACCTACAGCGGCATGATTAACGACACTGACGGCTATTATCAGGCGCAGATCAATGCCTCTAAGGAATGGGAAAAGAAGCAGACTCAGCTTCAGCAGGAGAAGACCGACTTTGCTATTCAGGAAATCGAACAGCAGAAGGCGCAGGCGAAGAAGGACTACACCAAGGAACAGTCCGGTGCTTACACAGACTGGCAGAAGCAGTCCAACGAGTACGGTGCCAATGCCGAACAGCAGGCGGCACAGGGTATGACCAACACGGGCTTCAGTGAAAGTTCCCAGGTGAGTATGTACAACACTTACCAGAGTCGGGTGACTGCGGCAAGAGAGTCCTACAATCTGGCAGTCCAGAACTACAACAACTCCATCACGGAAGCAAGGCTGCAGAATAATTCCGCTCTGGCTGAGATTGCATACAACGCACTTCAGAAGCAGCTTGAACTTTCCCTTCAGGGCTTCCAGTATAAGAACCAGCTTATTCTTGACCAGGCAAACAAGAAGACTGAACTTGAGAATGAGTATTACAACCGTTATCAGGATGTGCTTCAGCAGATCAATACCGAGAACGCTTTGGCGGAGGAAATCAGACAGTTCAATGCACAGATGGCAGAAGAAAAGCGACAGTTTAATGCACTGCACAGCAGTTCTTCTTCCGGAGGTTCCAGCAAGAAGTCTTCCAGTTCGAGCAAGAAGTCTTCCAGTTCGAGTAAAAAGTCTTCGAGCAGCAGTTCTTCCAGCAAGATTAAGAAGTCTTCCAGTTCTTCCGGTATCAAGAAGACCAGCAGTTCGTCTTCCGGTTCCGGCGGCGTAGACATGAAGTCCATCATTGACCTTGGCTATGGTCCGATCAGTGCCAAAAACCTGGACAGCAAGGTTAAGAAGGGTGTAGTCAAGGAAACAACGAACAGCAAGGGACAGCTTTCCTTCAAGAAAAACAATCCGACAAGCAGTCTATTGTTCAGTAAATACAGGTTCTAAGGCGAGGTGAAATAATGAGTTTTCAGGACGAATATCTGAAACTTCGCAATGAAAGACAAAACACAACCGGTAACACCTCTGGCGGCAAATCGTCCTCCGGTGCCGCAAAGAAATCTTCCTCCTTTATGGACGAATACATGAAGCTGAAGAAGAAGCGGAAAAAGAAAGAGGAAAAAGAAATTGCACCTGTCTCTTCCAGGGTGAGAACCACCACAAAGAAGGAAGACAGAACGTGGTTTCAAACAGGTGCCTTTGATGACGGCTACCAGTTCGGCGATGTGACAAAGACAATCCTTGGTTCCGTGGCTGACATCGGGGAAAACCTTGGTTCCGGAATTATCGGCATGGGTGAAAAGGCGGTGGATGCACTGGCGTATATTGCGCCTTTCGCTGAGAATGCCCAGTTTTACCAGAACGGCAGTTTCAACCTTGAGACTGAGAAAGTCCACAAGAAGATGGTGGAAGACTCCAAGAAGGAGTTGGGAAAGTTCATTGCCAAGGATCTGTACGATGAAGAAGCGGTTGCAAGGGCAATCATTTCTGATCCTGCCCGGAAGATTGGCATTGACTCTGAAACATCTGTCTTCGGTGAGAAGTCCGATGCACTTATCCAGTCCGGCGGTCAGCTTTTGGCAACTGCCGGACTTTCCGCCGTGGGTCTTCCCTGGTGGGTTACAACCGGAGCAACCAGCTACGGCAGTGAGGCGGAAAACGCCTTGAATCAGGACGCCAACTATGAAGAAGCAGGTGCCAGTGCCGCTATCAGCGCAGGCGCAGAAATCCTGTCCGAAAAGCTGTCCGGTGGTATCAAGTTCGGTGGCAAAGCACTGGATGACTCCCTGACCAAACTTCTGGCAAGAGGCATTTCCAACAAGGCAGGCAGAACCCTTGCGAGGTTGGGCGTGGATATGGTGGGTGAAGGTTCAGAAGAAGTCTTCTCCCAGATTGCAAGCAATTTAGGTTCGTCCCTTTACCGGGAAGAAAACCTTGACGAGATCCTTCTCAGTGAGGAAGCATTTGACGAATACCTGGAATCCTTCATCGGCGGTTCTGCCCTTGGCGGTGCATCCGGCGGATTCAAGGCAATCAAGACCAATCGCAAGGGCGTTGACTATGTAACCGAACTGACTGAAAACGAACAGAAAGTGGTCGATAAGGAATACAAAGACCGGGTTGCAGAGGCAGGCGAGAAAGTCAGCCAGAAAGAGAAAAGCAAAATCTATGACCAGGTTCTTAATGATCTGGAAAAGGGCTATATCTCCACGGAAACCATTGAAGAAGTCCTGGGTGGCGAAACCTATGAGAACTACAAGAAAGTGTCCCAGTGGGAAGATTCCTTGCAGGAAGAGTTCGATACCCTGAACAAAATGAAACAGGGTGACATGACCGGAGAACAGGTTGACAGAAGGGAAGCACTGAGAAATCAGATTCGCAATGTCAAGGCAACCTCCGGCAGAACGCAGCTGAAGGAACAGCTGGGAAGCGAAGTGTTCAGCCTTGCCCAAGGCAGCAGACTTTCTGAAAGCTATAACGAGCGGACGAGAAGAGGACAGGCTTATGAAGCTGACCTTTCTTTGTACGATGAAAAGCAGCAGGCAGTCATCCAGAAGGCGGTAGACAGCGGTATACTGAACAACACGAACAGAACGCACGAATTTGTTGATATGGTGGCAAAGATATCAGCAGACAAGGGCGTTCTTTTTGATTTCACCAACAATGCGAAGCTGAAGGATTCCGGGTTTGCGGTTGAAGGCAAGCAGGTCAACGGCTATGTCACGAAGGATGGCGTAACGCTGAACATTGACTCTGCCAAGGCGATGGAGTCTACGGTGGGTCACGAAATCACTCACGTTCTGGAAGGCACGGAATTTTACGATGCCCTGAAGCAGACCATCTTCGACTACGCAAAAGCAAAGGGCGACTATCAGGGCAGATTCGATACTCTGAGTGAACTTTACAAGAATGTGAAGGATGCCGACATCGAGAAGGAACTTGCTGCGGATCTGGTTGGTGACTATCTGTTCTCTGATACGGACTTCATCAACAATCTTTCCACGAATAACAGAAATGTGTTCCAGAAGATTTACGATGAAATCAAGTATCTGTGCAAGGTAGCGACTGCCGGCAGTAAGGAAGCACGACAGCTGGAAAAGGTCAAGAGGGAGTTTGAGAAGGCTTACCGGGAGAGTGGCGAGAAGCAGAGCGGGACGAAGTATTCTTTGACAGAAGAGTTTTCTGACATGATAGACAGTGACGGAGAAGTTCTGACTATTGGTCAGAAGAATTACTTTGAGAAGAACGGCTATAAGGACGAGAACGGCAATCTCGTTAAACTGTATCGCAGTGCAGATGGTGGACGTACCGTCTGGAATGGTCGTGGTGAAGGTTCTAATGCAGAGGGAATCTATCTTACTGACGATGTTTATGTAGCAAGGGCTTTTGCTTCGGATGGCAAAAAAGTCGGAGATGTGCTTGAGGTATATGCCAACACTTTAAATCCTCTGGTCATTGATGCACAGGGTTCTAACTACATGGACATTCCTATGCCCGAGAATGCTCCTGAATGGCTGGAAGACAGTGGAGACTGGGAAGGCAGACTGAACGCTGATAAACTGCCGATCACTGCTTTTGCAAATGGTCACGATGCTGTCATTATCAAAAATGTTCGAGAAGGTGTAGGTGGCGAACCTGCAACAGATGTTATCCTGCGTGACTCTAATCAGATGAAACGCACAGACAATAAGAATCCTACATATGATCCCGACATTCGCTACTCTTTGTCCGACTCTGACGGCAAACAGCTTACCAAAGAACAGCAGGAATATTTCAAAGACTCCAAGATGCGTGACGAGAAGGGTAATCTGAAGGTCATGTATCACGGTTCACAGGATGCAGGCTTCCATGTGTTCGACAACAAGTTCTCTGACGATGATACTTCCTTCTTCTTCGTTGACAGAAACGATGTGGCAGCTTCCTATTCCGGCACGACTGAAACCTATGAGGCAAAGACCATCCATACCGCAGAGGACATGAACAAGTTCCTTGCGGAAATCGGCTATGACCACTATGAGGCAGTCGAGAAAAACGGAAAGATTGAACTGCTGGAAAACAACGAACACGTTGCAACCAAGGATACCGCACAGGAAATCTACGAAGAGTTCTGCTGGTATGAGGGTGTCGGTGAAGGTGATGCCAACTATAAGGTTTATCTGAACCTGAAAAATCCTCTGGAAGTGGATGCCGGGGGACGGAACTGGAACAAAATCTCTGAAGAGTTCTCTCAGGTGGTTTTTGACAGATACCAGACTCTGACCGAGGAAGAAAAGGCTGCACTGACTGACCTTGCCGAGTGGGAAGATTTCGGCTTGTTCAAGAGCGAAATTTATAAGTCTCCTTCCGGTAAAGACGAAGTTTCCAAGACACTGAAAAGTGCTTATTACAAGCTGCTGGACGAAAATCAGGATGTCGATATGTACCAGCTGTTCGACATTGCTTCTGCAAACTTCACGGAAGAAGCTGTCCGGGAGAATGCGACTGTATGGCTGAAGACTAGAGACTACGCTCAGAGGGCAAAGGAACAGGGCTATGACGGTGTTATCTTCAAGAACATCGTGGACAACGGCGGCTATTCCAACGGCAGCGAGGGTGCTTCTACGGTAGCAATTGCCTTTGAAAGCAACCAGATCAAGTCTGTGGCGAATGAGAAGCCTTCCGGGGATGCGGATATTCGGTACTCTTTGTCTGACTCCAACGGCAGACAGTTGAGCAAAGAACAGTCTGTGTATTTTAAGGATTCCAAGGTTAGGGATGAAAACGGAAGCCTGAAGGTCATGTACCATGGAACACCTAACGGAAACTTCACTGTCTTCAGAGATGGTACTTATTTCACTGACAGCAAGGAATACGCTGACAGATACCAGAATCCCGGCGCAAGCAGCATTAGCACTGGCAAGGTTGCTTCCGCTCCTAAAACCTTTGAAGTCTATCTTGACATCAAGAAGCCTTTTGATATCAACGATGCAGAGGCTAGAAGCATCTACATCAATGACTATATCAAGGGTGGCAACGCAATGGGAATCAACCCTTACCTGTCCGATGCTGAGTATGCGAAAATCAACTCTATCGACTGGACTGAGGGCGAGGATTTAAGAGAGTTCCTTATCGAGAATGAGTACGACTATGACGGTCTGGTTCTGGATGAAGGTGGAACTGGCGGCTATGGTGACGAGGTGCAGAGCAGAGGAAAGTCTTATGTTGTGTTCAGTCCTGAACAGGTGAAGAACATTGACAATCTGAAGCCTAGCTCTGAACCTGATATTCGTTTCTCTCTGTCTGATACAGTCGAGGAAACGAAAGACCTTATGGCACTGCATAACCTGACTGAAGAGAAACTTCTTAAGAGTCTGAAGTTGGGTGGCTTGCCGATGCCTTCTGTTGCTATTGCCAAGGCAAAGGATGGTCATAACGAGTTTGGCGAGATTTCGCTTATTCTGCCCAGAGAAACCATTGATCCGGAAATCAGCAGCAGAAACAAACTGTATTCTGGTGATGCGTGGACTCCTACATATCCGAAGGTTGACTTCAAACCGAGCGAAAAGGTTCTAAGGAATGTCAAAAACAAAATCTCCGGGCTTGTGCCTTACGAAGTACAACACGTTCTTGGGAATCTGATGTTCGATACGGACAATGCAAGAGACTACCTTGACCGATACAGCGGAAATATGGTTGATGCATATAAAAGCAACGATGCTATGAAGTATGCATATCTCAAGGAAACGGGTTCTGACGTTTCACTTCCTATGAAAGAAGAAGACCTGGCTCGTTTCGGAGAGATAAGCAACTCCGCTGTACGTTATTTCTCTGGAAAGCTGGTTAATGGCTTACAGACCGTAGAACTTTACCAAAATATGAGCGCAAGAGATTTGCTTCAAGACAAGGCTTTGACTGAAGCTGTTGCAGATGCGCTTAATTTTGATGTTTTGCGTACTTTGAAACCCGGCTCAACGGAATACATGGAGTATGAAAGAAATCCGGTTTTCCTCGCTGAAGAAGTTAGTTTCCGGGATATTGATAGATTGCTCTCTGCTTGCAGAAAGCTCTTTACTAATGGTGTGAAACAGACGGTAGACAGAAGGGCAGCAAAGGAACAAATTAGAGATGCAGTTGACCAGACAGCTTACGAAAACTGGCTTGGAGAACTTTTTGCTGGAATAGTTGAAAAAGAAGGAATCCGAAACAACAAGGATTACTTCACTCCTTCTGGCAATCGCAGAAGTTTCGAGGCACTTCACTATGAGCATAACCTTGAGAATGTAATTAAGGCTATGCGTGAGAAGGGTGAGAAAGGCATTGCTTTTGGCGGTGGCAGTATCTTCGGTGCAGCTACTACAGAGTTTTCTTCTGTGGATGATATGAAACAGGCCAGCGGTCGGTTACAGCAGATGTCTGAGGAAGAATATCAAGAAATCAAGGATGGTTTCACTAATCGTTTCTTTGAACTTGCAAGCAGTTTGCCGAAGAATAAAAATAGCTTCACTGCTACTGACGATGCTGCCAATACGCTAACAGAAGCGGTTGCAAAGTATCAGACTAAAAGAGGTATTGCAAACTACCTACGCAGAGAATTGGATGGTTGGGCAAACTATTCTCCCCAAGTTGTAGATGACCTTATCGAACTGGTCAACGATATTCGCAGTATGCCAACTGGCTACTTTGAAGCCAAACCGCAAAGAGCGGTTGGGTTTGAAGAAGTTGGTGTATTTGTCATTCCTTACGATGCAGATGTGAAACTGAAGCAGGAACTTTTGAACCGTGGTTATTCTATCGCTGAATATGATCCCAAGGTCGAAGGTGACAGACAGAGAGTAGTCAATCAGTTCGAAGAGTACAAGTTCAGCCTTTCCAACGTGGGAGAGGAACCGAAACGTTCCGGTTATCGGATGACTCTGGGCAAGGATATTGCGCTTGCGCCTGTTGCAGAAAACGCAACTGCCGAGGATTCCTCAACTGTTCGGGAAAACCGATCTGTTTCCAATTTGGAAATGGTTGACTTCCCGGATGACGGAGAAAGTCTTGCGGATCTGGAAGCGGAAGAAGCAGAACTTCGGGGTGTCATGGAAGCCTATGCCGGTGTGGGTGATATCGAAGCGGTAAACAAGCTGATTCCCGAACATGAATCCATCAAGGCAAGAATCCAGGAAATGCAGAAGCCGGAGACAGAACGTGTTGGGAGCCTGAGTGATGCGGATGTGCCGCCGGAAATGGATGCACCTGTTTCCATGAAGTCTGAGAACTACGATCCCTTCAGAGGTGTGACTCTGGCGGATATCAGCAGAAGCGGACGGTCGTACTCTGACAGAAATCCCGGTGCCAGACATTACTTCGAGGAAGCTGCACTTGGTTTCCTCTACGATGTCAACAACTCCACCCACGGCGAAAGATGGTACAACGATGAACTGTACTACGCCTCCGGCGGTGAAGAAGGCTTCGGTGGAACTTCCAGACAGACCACGGATGACATTGCTGACCTGAAGGACACCTATGGTTACACCTGGGAAGACCTTCGGAAAGCGGCACAGAACGTTGCCGATGGTGACTTCCGCAGTGTTGCCGCAAAAAGAGTGGAATACCTGCTCCATAAGCGCATGATGGACGGCTATACCGATGTTGACGGAAGAAGATACGAACCGAACCAGGACTATATCTCCTTCCTGAACGAAACGTTTGCCAACGAACAGAGAACCGGAAGTTTTGACAATCTTCTGGAAAATGCAGAACAGTATGCCCCTATGCAGGAGGCTGCGCCTCTGAAGAAGGCAACGGTTGACACTGCGATTGCACCTTTCTTTGAGTCGAAGGTTCCGGGAACCATCAAGGGGCAGATAAGCATGTTCCCCAACAAGCCTGCCAGCGGCAAGACAGCAAATGTTCTTACCACGGAACCGGAAACCGCAAAGAAGAGAAGCAAATTCTGGTCGCTGGTCAAAGAGCATGTGCTTGACAATGGCATGGTATTCGAGGACTTGTCCAAAGAAACCGGAAACCGGGCGATTGAAGGCAAGTGGAACTTCATCCGCTATTCTCAGTCCAGGGCGCAGCGGCTTATCGGCAACGGCACTGACGGCGTAAAATCTCTGAAGGACATGAAGAAAGAAGTGGAAGCCTCCGGCAAGACCGGACAGTTCTACGATTACCTGTACCACAAGCACAACGTGGACAGAATGTCCCTGGAAGACCGCTTCGACAACGTAACCAACAAGGCGGTATTCGGCGATTCTGTGACCAGCGAAGAGTCTCAGCGCAAGGTGGATCAGTACGAACGCATGAACCCTGAGTTCCTTTCCTATGCCGAGGATGTCTATGGATATCTGAATCATCTGAGAGGTCTGCTGGTGGAAAACGGCGTTATTTCTCAGGAAACCGCTGACCTGTGGGAGAAGATGTATCCCCATTATGTGCCTATCCGCAGAGCGGGACAGGACGGACTTAACATCAACATTCCTCTGGATTCCAGAAAGACTACGGTGAACAACCCCGTCAAGATGGCAACGGGCGGCAATCAGGATATTTTGCCTCTGTTTGACACCATGGCGCAGCGCACGATTCAGACCTACAAAGCCATTGCAAGGAACAGCTTCGGTATCGAACTGAAGAACCAGCTGGGAACCGTTGTGGGTAAAGATGTGGAAACTGTGGATGATGTCATTGACGGAATCGACACGGACGATGCACTTCTGAAGCCGGGTGAACATGGCGGCAATCCTACGTTCACGGTATTCGAAAACGGTGAGAAGGTCGAATTCGAGATTACCGAGGATATGTACGAAGCTATGAAGCCCACCAGCGAGGCTTTAACGTACAGAAATAAGATTCTGAACGGCGCAAGCAGTGTCTTCCGTGGTCTGACTACGCAGTACAGCATTCCCTTCATGGCAACCAACGCCATTAAGGATGCACAGGATGTGCTTATCAACTCCCAGCATCCTGCGAAAACCTATGCCTCTTTCCCAAAGGCATGGTGGCAGCAGGCAACCGGAGGCAAATGGTATCAGGAATACATTGAGAACGGCGGCGAGGACAACACCTATTTCGACAACGAAACCAACACCTTCAAAGAAGACAATGGACTTCTGAAGGCTGTAAAGTTCCCGCTCAACGCAATCAGCACTGCCAACGGATTTATCGAAATGACTCCCAGACTTGCAGAGTATATCGCAAGCCGGGAAGCAGGTCGAAGCATTGAAGTTTCCATGCTGGATTCTGCGAGAGTGACCACGAACTTTGCAGCTGGCGGTGATCTGACAAAGTTCCTCAACTCCAACGGTGCAACATTCCTGAACGCTTCTGTCCAGGGTGCTATCCAGCAGGTGAGAAATATCCGGGAAGCACATCAAAAAGGCTTCCTGGGCTATATGGGTCTGGCAGCGAGATTTGCGGTGGCAGGTCTTCCGGCGGTCTTGCTGAACAATATGCTTTGGGATGATGACGAGGACTACGAAGAACTGGCTGACTATGTAAAGCAGGACTATTATGTGGTTGCCAAGTACGATGACGGAAAGTTCATCAGAATTCCCAAGGGCAGAACGGTAGCTGTGATTCAGAACGCCATTGAGCAGGTTCAGAATGCCGCAACCGGAGAAGGTGAAGTGGATCTGAAGAACTTCCTGACTCTGGCGGTAAATAACCTTGCTCCCAACAATCCCCTGGAAAACAATATTCTCGCTCCGGTGATGCAGGTTTCGAAAAACAAAACCTGGTACGGAGAAGACCTGATTCCTTCCAGACTTCAGGAACTGCCTGCGGCGGAACAGTTTGACGAGAAGACGGATAACTTCAGCAAGTGGCTGGGTGAAACCTTCGATATCAGCCCGTACAAAATCAATTACCTGCTGAACCAGTACAGCGGTGGTCTGGGTGATTTGGTGCTGCCGATGATGACTCCCAGAGCGGAAAGCGGAGATGATTCCCTCCTGGGGAACTTCACTGCCCCTCTGAGGGACAAATTCACTACGGACAGTGTAATCAATAGCCAGGTGGTTTCCGACTTCTACGACACCAAGGACAAGCTGACAGTGAATGCCAAGTCCAGCAAGGCTACGCAGGAAGATTACTTCAAAGACCTGTATATGGGTTCCGTGGGATATGAACTGTCTGACCTGTACAAGCAGAAGCGTGAGGTTCAGAACAGCGATATGTCCGATTCCGAGAAGTACGAAACGAGTCGTGACCTTCAGAAGCAGATCGTGGAGCGGATGAAGGAAAGTCTGGGCGTATACGAAAATGTCAATGTCAGTGGCATGTATGCAGAGGTGGGTGACCGCCGCTACAACAAAGACACCGACTCCGACAAGTGGTATGAAATCAGAGAAAAGAATTCCGATGGCTCTGACAATTACTACTACCAGAAGGAACAGGAAGTCACCAAGGGTCTGGGTATCACGCCTGAAGAATACTGGAACAACAGAGAGGAATATAACTACGCTTATGACAAGCCGGAACAGTACACGCTTTCCAAGGCGGTAGGCGGTTATCAGTCCTACAAGGGGTATACAAGCGAACTCTGGGACATCAAGGCAGACAAGGACGAGAACGGCAAATCCATCAACGGCAGCAGAAAAGAGAAGGTCATTGACTACATCAATAATCTGGATGCTGACTACGGTGAGAAGATTATCCTGTTCAAGAACGAGTACAATGCCGATGATACCTACAATGAGGACATCATTGCATACCTGAATTCCAGGGACGATATTTCCTACAAGGAAATGGAAACCATTTTGAAGTACATCGGATTCGAGGTGGATTCTGATGGCAATATTTCGTGGTAAGAGGTGAAGTTTATGTACAGACAGGACAAGCAGGGCGTTCGCCGCCCTGCTGAACTGGAACAGAAGTATAACTTCGACAAACGCTTTAACGATGCAATGTCAGCAGCTGAAGATGCAAAGAAGGTTGCTGAAGACCTGGATAAGAATTTGGATCAGGCGGCGATTTTTAACCGCCTGACCAATTACGGAAAAGCCCAGGGATTGTATCGGGACGAAGAAGGAAATCTTTACATCAATGCAAGTTTCCTTGCAACGGGAATCCTGAAGTCCAAAGACGGAGAGACTTTTTATCTGGATCTGGACAAGGGCATTCTCAAGGGACAGTTTTCCGAGTTCTCCATCTCCGGCAAGACGGTGGAATCCATTGCACAAAAGGAAGCAAAGAAGTACGCCAACTCTGCCGTGAATGGACAGTCTCAGGAGGATGTTTTCAACAAACTCACTGCCAACGGCACGGCACAGGGATTGTTCTATCAGAACGGGCAGCTTTACATCAATGCCAGCTATCTTGTGGCAGGTATCCTGAAGACTCTGGACAGCACGACTTTCTGTCTGGATCTGACAAACAGTGTCCTCCAAATTTTAGGGAAGACAGTTTCCTGGAAAGAAAACGAAGACGGCACATATACCCTCGTTGGGAAGTAAGAGGTGGTTACCATGGGCGAGTTTCTCATGCAGACATACAAGATAGCACTGCCTATTCTGCTGGGCTATATTGTGTATCTGCTCAAAGAGCAAAAGAAAGAGCGTGATGCCAACAGTCGAGGCACCATGCTTCTTTTGCGTGTTCAACTGATTGAATACCATGACAAATATACGAACCTGGGTCATATTCCTTCCTACGCTTATCAGAATTTCTGCGAGATGTACGAAGCATACCACGACTTAGGCGGCAATGGCATGGTAACAAAAATGTACGAAGAAATTCACGAACTGCATTTGAACAGAAAGGACGGAAAAAAGCATGAAGATTAACTGGACTGTACGAATCAAGAACAAGGTGTTTTGGGTAGCAATCATCCCGGCTCTGCTCCTGCTAGCAAAGCAGATTTGCGCCCTGTTTGGCGTAGAACTGGATGTTGCTGGCCTGTCTGACCAGCTCATTGATATTGTCGGCACTGTTTTTACTGTTCTGGCTCTGCTGGGCATTGTGGTTGACCCCACTACTTCTGGCACTTCCGACAGCGAACAGGCTATGACCTATACTGAACCCAAGTAACACCAACGGGCTATCGACTGACAGTCGGTAGCCCTCATTTTTCATATTATCGCAAAGGACGGAGATCGATTATGGCAACCAAACAGGAAATCAAGCAAAGACAATGCCTATTGTTCTATTTGGAGTATTATGTCGGGGATATTGACGGTATTTGGGGGCAATTATCCAAAACCGCAGTAAAATCATTCAAGGGCGATTTTGGCGGCTTGACGGTCAATGATACCGTTGACGATGCCACGATGAAAGCCATGAAACATGCTGTAGCTTACGGCATGCCAGCAAAGAAAGTGGAAAACACTTCAGCGGCAAATAAAAGCGGATATTGGGTTAACATCAAGCATTTTACAAGGGACGAATTCAGATGCCCTTGCGGGAAGTGCGGAGGGTTCCCGGTAGAACCGAAGGAAGCACTTGTACGGATCGTGGATGAAATGCGTGAAGCATTCGGCAAGGCTGTAATAATTGTTCCTCCTGACGGTCATTCCGGCGGTTCCGGAGTGAGATGTCAGAACTACAATGATTCTCTGAAGGGAAGTTCAAAAAATAGCCGTCATGTGAAAGGAAAGGCTGTTGACTTTAGCGCACCGGGCGTTTCTGCGGCAACGATTGAATCTTATCTGAATAAACTTAAGAATTCTGGGAAAATTCGTTACTGGTATAAAATCAGTGCCGGGTCTTATCATATGGATATAGAGTAAAAGTAAGGGGAGTGCATTTCTGCGCTCCCCTCTTTTTTTATGCCTGGATTTCCTCAAGCAGTTCGCTGATGGTATATGCCTTTAGCATCATAGCGAAACGTTGAGCAGTATCCTTGGAAGCATCGTGGATTTCAATAGCTTCGTTCATCTCTGCTTCCAGATAGGCTATGATCTCAGCTGCGGTCTTCATGGTATCACCTCCGTTGTTAGTGCTAACTACTGGTGTCCCAATGGACACTATAAGCTAGACACAGAACAGGGTTAAAAGAAATTAACCCTTTTGATTTCTTTCTTACTGGTAGACCAGTCGATTTCGATTGACTGGACAAAGGAACGCCAGAAGGCTCGCTTGTAGGCATCGTCCAAGTTGTTGTAAATCTCTCTCCATCCTGAGTGAAGGATGGCTTCAATTTTGCTGAAGTCTTTGATTTCAATGGTGCCTTTCTCTGCTTCAGCTAGTTCTAACTTTTCCATCAGTTCAGCGAAGTCTTTCTCATACTTTTCTACGCTTCTGATCTTGCCTGTCTGCCAAGAATAATTAAGGCGGTCAATTTGCTCGTTGATTTCCTCGATGTTATGCTTCGGAATCTTTACGGCATTGGAGTCTGCGACTTCGGCAGAACGGATTTTTGCATCTTCCATATACTGCTCGATGTTGTTAAGCATCATCTTTTCAACCACGTTTTCACTGAGAGTCTTCGCAAATGTGCAGGCACCATCTTTACGATATTTGCCACAACGGTATCTCTTGTATTTATACACTGTGACTTTATCTCGTCCACGATTATGAACTACGTTACCTTTCAAAGTGCATCCGCATACCGGGCATTTGATTAGTCCGCTGAAAAGGTATGCTCGGTGTTCTGCGGTGTTGTCCTTTACATTGCGCTTCAGGATATCTTGCAGATTATCAAATTCCTCTGGTGTGAGATATGCTTCACAGTATTTCGGATTGTCCCGATACGCTCCCTTCAGCATTGTGTTCGTTAAGAGTCTGGTAAGGGAATCGTGAGAGATTGAAACATGATGCGCTGCATGAGCGTATACGATTGTCCCCTTCTTGCTTTGGTGAGTCATGTAATGCTGAATCAAGTCTTCCAGAATATCTTCATCGTCTGGATCACGGATGATTTTCTTGCGTCCTGTGTTCGGGTCTACGACGATTTTGAAACCGAAAGGCATTGAACCAGACAACGGTTGCCCTGTAGTGACCTTGTACTCGTTGACGATGTTAACACGCTCACCTGCGGTGTCAGCTTCCATTTCTGCAATTGTCAGTTTCATGTTGACCAGCATTCGCCCTTGTGCTGTACTGAGGTCGTACTTTTCCTCTGTGGTTGTCCAAACCACGGGGGAAATTCTTTTCATGCACTCATGGTACTCGGCAACGGAACGGAAGAAGCGATCCAATTTGATGAAGAGAATTCGTGTAAAGCGACCTTTCTCAGCATCCTGGATCATTCTCTGTAATTCTGGTCTTTTTCTGATTAACTTCCTACCGGACACACCTTCATCTTTGTACCATTCTACAATTTTCATATTGTGTTCGTCTGCGTACTGCTGAATCTTCTGAACCTGCGCCTCCAAGGATATTCCATGAAGTTTCTGTTCCTGATGGCTCACACGAATATAGGCAGCCACCAGCTCGACTCTCTGAACGTTCCTTGCCTGCAACTCTTTTTCTAAGCTGTTCATTGAGTCCCCTCCTTTGGTGTAGTTTCTTGGTGTTTCGACATAATCCGATTGAAAGCATCACCTCCTTTACGGTATTCTTATTTCACTCAGGATCTTTTTCGATTCTGGCGGTTCCGTGGGAGGACTCAGAACCAGATGCCTCTAAGCCGTCAGTGTATCCGGCATCGTATCCATGGTCATAGCCGATATCATAAGCACTTTCTAAGTCATCCAGGAAGTCACTTTCGTTTTCTTCCATCTCGCCTTCGGCGTGGTATTTCCCTTCGCTGTATCCTTGCTCATAGCCTTCGTAATAACCTTCGGTTCTTGCTTCTTCCAATGCCTCTCTGGAATACCCACAGGCGGTAAGACCTGCAACAAGGAACGCACATAACAGTAATAAAAACCTTTTCATAGAACACCCTTCATAATTGAGTCCGGTTTATTGGACATAAATAGTGATACCATACCGCTATATCGAACAAACGTTTGAAATTGGAAAGTATTTCTTATAGTCAGATAATTTGGTTTTGTTGTAAAATAGTCACAGAACACGAACTTGTGTTCTTGCCCCGGTGAAAGGAGAAGACATCATGCACGAAGAATACATAAAAGAAATTACTGCAATCCTGGAGAAATGCAATGACATCTCTACCCTCGATTTAATCTACCAGATTCTAGTCAAGAAGTGCCAGAATGCTTGATAGCTTCTTCTGATCCAACTTATAAAGAGACTCAACAGCAGAAAAGAAAACTTCATCAGTTTGCATCCTGATAACGATATCCGAAAGGGTATCGTTCTTTTTTTGCATTTCCCGGTGTTCATCCGTTTTCTCTTCAATTAGGTCAGATTTTAAAATTCCAAAGTATGCTGCCAGTTTCTCGACTTTATCCATGCGTGGGTATTTTTTACCCTTGACCCAATCGGTGAATGTATAGTAGCTGACACCTATTGCTTCACTGACATCTCTTCTTGTCTTTCCATTGATATCCATAAAATGTTGCAGGTTTTTTGCAAAGATGTTTTTGTTGTCCATATCCACACCTCCCTTCAATTTTTATTATACATCTAAAGCACAAGAAATCAAGAAAAAAGATAAAAAAATTGTGCTTTGGGTATTGACAATTGGGAAACAGCAATGTATTATATCGTTGTGCTTAAAGCACAGAACGTACTTGAAAGGAGCGAGAACATGGCAATCAGTATTAAGGCGGCAAGAGTGAACGCAGGTTTGACCCAGGTTCAGGTCGCAGAACACTTGAATAAGACGAAAAACACCATTTCTTCTTATGAAGCGTACACTTCCATACCGGATATCAAGACAGCACTTGCTATGGCAGAGTTGTTTGGCATGTCCGTGGATGACATTATCTGGTCGAAAGACTAATTTTTTTACCCTCTAATTGTGCTTTAAGCACAGAAAGGATAACCAATGACCCCTAAAGGCAAAGACCTTCTTGCACTGCTGATCTCCTTATACGCCGAGCAGGAGGGTGTCAAAATCAAATACGAAATGGAGGAAAAACAGAATGACTGACATGAATAAGGATGACAAGGATCTGGAAGAAATCTTCCACGGCGAGGAAAAGCCCCTTCATCCTGATACCGTACATATCACCCTGGGCGGCAAAAAGGAAACTGCCGTACCGAAGGAGCCCCACAAGCCCACCCACAACTTCGAGAACGGCAAGTGGGAGCCTGTAAAAGAACATACCTGGATGGACAACCTGAAGTCCTGCGTTAAGTGGGCAGGATGCTTCGGCGGTCTGAGTCTTCTGGTCTTCTACTGGCAGCAGGCAGGCTTGATGGCAAACTCCATCGCTGTTCCTACCATGTGTGTCTGCACCTGCCTTGCAGGCTGGGGCGTTGGACGGAATGTGGGGTGCAAGTGATGTACGCATACATGCACGATCCTCAGACCGAGAGAGGACACTTCTGCGAGGAATGCGGATGTGAGTTCTTTGGTGAAGGCGATATCTGCCAGCGGTGTGCTGACCGGATGGCTGAAGAAGATTAAGAAAAGGAGAAGAAAAATGAATACACCTATGTTTCGTGACCTGATAGCAGACGAGATTGAGGTACGTGTTGCGCTGGCAAAGAACAACGGCGTTTCGCTTCTGCTGTATAAGGATGCCAGAGTAGACCAGAACATTCTGGATGAAACGGTCGGTCCGTATAACTGGATGCGTTCTCATTCCAGAGATAACGCCAACTGCACTGTATCCATTTGGGATGAATCCAAAAAGCAGTGGATCAGCAAGGAAGATACAGGCGTGGAATCCAACACAGAAAAAGAAAAGGGGCTTGCTTCTGATTCTTTCAAGAGAGCTTGCTTCAATTGGGGCATTGGTCGGGAACTGTACACCGCACCCTTTATCTGGGTGAATGCGGAAGACTGCGAGAAGCTAAAAGAAACCAATGGTAAATGGAAGTGCAACGATTCCTTTACCGTGACGGACATTACCATCCAGGAAAAGCGAATTACCGCAATTGAGATTCTTAACCGTAATTCAGGAAAAATCGTTTACTCCATGGGCAAGGGCAAACAGGAAGCACCCAAGCAGGCTGCTCCACAGAAGGAAGCACCCAAGCAGACTGAAAAGCCTATGACTCCCCGGCGGATGCTGATTGCCAAGCTGAACGAAATGGGAATTGATGTCAACGCCTACGCCAAGGCGAATAACCTGAACGGCAAGACCGATCCGGAAACCTTTATGAGACTGCTGAAGGAGTTGGAGAACGCATGAGCAAAGTAAAAGATGCGCTGTGCGAGTACGGCGAGTTCGATGTCAGCATTGACAGAGACAAATACATCGGCGGTTCGGATCTGCCTGTAGTCTGCGGCATTTCCAAGTTCAAGACCAGATGGCAGCTGCTTTTGGAGAAGGCAGGTCTGGAAGAGAACACCTTTGCCGGGAACCGATTCACGGAGTACGGTCACTACATCGAGCCTTTCATCCGTGACCACATCAACCTGACCTACAACACCCAGTTTATCCCAAACCGGGTAATCAACGGCGATATCCGGTGCCACACGGACGGCTTCAACGGAGAATGTGTTCTGGAAATCAAATCCACCGCGGATATCCATTCTACGGTGGATGGCTACAGAACCTATCTGGTTCAGCTGGTCAAGTACATGGAAGAAAACCATGTGGAAAAGGGCATTCTGGCGGTCTACGAAAGACCGGAAGACCTGAATCCTGTGTTCGATGCAAAGAGATTACAGGTATTCGAAATCAGCCTGGATGAACACAGAAACCTTCTGGCGCATGTCAACAAGGAGATTGACCGATTCCGTGACGATTTGTCACGGCTTAAGGAAAATCCTCTTTTGAGCGAGCAGGACTTTCTTCCGGCTGGCAATCTGGTGACTCTGGCTGACAAAATCGCAAAGTTCGAAAATCAGCTGGCGGCACTGAAGGAAATCGAGAGTAAGTGCAAGGAGGCAAAGAAGCAGCTTTACAACGAAATGGTGAAGCGTGATGTGAAGTCCTGGACGATGCCCAACGGAACGAAAATTACCAGAGTGGACGAAGTACCGGGAAAAACGAAAAAGGTCGCAGAGTTCGACTCTGAGGCGTTCAAAGCGGAGAATCCTTCTCTTTTCCAGAAGTACGTGAGGGAAGTTGAGAAGAAGACCAACGGCAAAGCCGGGTATGTCCGGATTACTGTGGGGTGATGAAATGCACGAACTGACAGGAAGGATAGCAGGCGTTTCCTTTTCCTTCGATGGCAAGCCTCTTCTTACCCTGGAACTGAACGAGCGGAGCAGCGCACTTTCTATGGTGGATGACCTTAAGTGTCACGAAAAACTGACAGTTAAGATTGGCAAGCACAAGAAGAAGCGTTCTCTGGATATGAACGCTTACTGCTGGGTTCTTATCGGCAAGATTGCGGAGAAGACCAACGTTCCCAAACATGAGGTATACCGGGAAGCGATTCGGGGTATCGGCGGTAACTATGAGGTTGTATGTGTCAGGGAAGAAGCGGTCGATACCCTCCGGCGGGGGTGGGAACACAACGGCATCGGCTGGCTGACGGATACCATGCTCAGCAAGTTAGACGGATGTACCAATGTCATTCTTTACTACGGAAGCAGCACTTACGATGTGGAGCAGATGTCCAGGCTGATAGAGAACATCGTCCAGGATTGCAGCGCACTGGGAATTGAAACCAAGTCCCAGGCTGAGATTGACAGCTTGCTAAGTTCGTGGGGTGGCAGGCAATGAAGAAAAGCATTCTGCAAGATGAAAAGAAATGCTATATCACCGGGCAGACAAACAACCTGCACTATCATCACATTTTCAGAGGGATCAACCGAAAGATCAGTGATGAACAGGGATTCGGAGTTTACCTTGCTCCCTGGCTGCACAACACCTCAGACCAGGGAGTCCACGGGAAGCATGGCAAAGAACTGGATCTGATGCTGAAACGCCATTGTCAGATGGCTTATGAGAAGGAACACAGCCGAGAAGAGTTTATGACTCTTATCGGACGGAACTATTTGGATGATTAAGAAAGGAAATATGTATGAAGAAGTATGAGTTCACAGGCGAAGTGAAGACCTGGTTCGGACACACGCTGCATCGGATCAGAGCAACCGTGTCCTTCGGCAATATCAAGGAAGGCGAACTTGGCGGCTGGATTGAGAAGGAAGAAAACCTCTCTCATGATGGCGAGGCATGGGTCTACGACGAGGCATGGGTCTACGGCGAGGCACAGGTCTACGGCGAGGCACAGGTCTACGACGAGGCACTGGTCTACGGCGAGGCACTGGTCTACGGCAAGGCACAGGTCTGCGGCAAGGCACGGGTCTACGGCGAGGCACGGGTCTGCGGCGAGGCACTGGTCTACGGCAAGGCACAGGTCTGCGGCAAGGCACGGGTCTGCGGCAAGGCACATTATCTGACTGTTGGTCCCATCGGAAGCCGTCAGGATATTACCACGTTTTTCCGTACCAAGAGTCTTGAAATCTTCGTCACCTGCGGCTGCTTCAGAGGCAGTATTGAGGCGTTTGCCGAGAAGGTCAAGAAAACCCACGGCGAGAATGTCCATGCAAAGCGTTACATGGCAGCAATTGAACTTGCAAAGGTCTGCATTGACCTGACACCGTATAAGGAGGAATGACTATGAAAAAGAAGCACCAGACCATCGGCAGCAATGCCATTGACGGCGCAGTTTCATCCCTGTACTGGGGCAAGCGCACCAAGCACTATAAGGGTGTTGCCGGAAAGGGCGGCAAGACTCACAACCAGGAAATCCCTGAGTGGATGCACGACAAAAAGGAGGAAAACGAGAATGCTTAACCATATCATTATTCACGGAAGGCTTACGAAAGATCCGGAGCTGCGCAGGACTCCTGCCGGGGTTGCGGTGGCATCCTTCACGGTGGCGGTTGACCGGGACTTCTCCAACAACGGTCAGAAGGAAACGGACTTCATCGACTGCGTTGCATGGCGTGGCACCGGAGAATTCGTGGAGCGCAACTTCTCCAAGGGCAAGATGATCGTTGTGTCCGGCAGGCTTCAGATTCGCAAGTGGGAGGACAAGAACGGCAGCAAGCGCAATTCCGCAGAGATCCTTGCGGAGAATGTCTACTTCGGCGAACCAAAGTCCGATGCTAAGTATGTAACAGCCCAGAATGCGCCTGCCCAGGACTTTGCCGTGGTGGACGGTGACGATGATGACTCACCGTTCTAAGTACGGCAACAAAAAAATCGTCAGCAAGGGCATGACCTTTGACTCGCAGAAAGAATACAGAAGATTTTGTGAACTTTCCCTGCTTGAAAGGGCGGGGAAAATCACAAACCTTCGCAGACAGGTCAAGTTCGTTCTGATTCCTTCCCAGCGGGATACGGAGTCCGGGAAGCTGCTGGAACGGGAGGTTTCTTATGTGGCTGACTTCGTATATACCGAGAATGGAAAACAGGTTGTAGAGGACACCAAGGGCTTCCGGACGGCAGATTACAAACTGAAGCGGAAGATGATGCTCTACTTCCACGGTATCAAAATCAAAGAAACGTAAAGGGGTGATTGCCATGAAAGCAACACAGAGAGGAAAAATCCTCGCCTATTGCGCCGAGCATGGTTCCATCACTGTCCGGGATGCCTTTGAAAAGCTGCACATCAACAGTCCCACCAAGAGGATCAGCGAACTTCGCAAAGGTGGCTATGATGTCCAGACACAGGATGAAGTCAGAATCAAAGCCAATGGCGAGGCTGTCCGGTACAAGCGGTACTTCATTAAGGAGGTTGCTGCGGATGGCTGAAAGCAAAGTCAGGGATGACAACTTCTTCCTGGTATCCGGCTGGATGCTGAATCGGCTGAATCTGAAGGGTGTTCCGTTGCAGGTGTTCTCCATCATTTACGGATTCTCTCAGGATGGAGAAGGCAGCTTCACAGGGAGTTTGCAGTACCTGATGGACTTCACCAACAGCAGCAAGAACACCATTCTGAAGGCACTGAAGGAACTGGTGGAGAAAAAATACATCACAAAAACAGAGAACACCATAAATGGTGTACGGTTTTGCACATATAAAACAAATGCACCACTGGTGCAGAAATTGAACCGGGGTAGTGCAGAAACTGAACCGGGGGGTGGTTCAGAAATTGCACCGGGGGGTGGTTCAGAAACTGAACCTAATAATAAAGACTTATATAATAAATCTCTTATAGATAAAGAGAAAGTAAATGAGGTTATCGGTCTTTATCATTCGATTTGTGTTTCTTATCCCACTATCCGGGCGGTATCGGATGCCAGAAAGAAAACCATTCTGGCACGACTGGATACATACTCCCTGGAAGATTTCAGGACTGTGTTTGAGAACGCTGAAAACAGTTCCTTCCTGAAGGGATCTGACGGAGGCTGGAAGGCTTCCTTCGACTGGCTGATAAAAGAAGCAAATATGCTGAAGGTTCTGGAAGGCAACTACGCAGACAAGCCAAAGCGGTACGGCAGGAAAGAACCTGTTCCGGGGTGGATGGAACCTTCCCTTGGAGATGCGGAACTGGAAGCAATACAGCGTGTACTGAATGAGCCTGTGACAGTTGGCAATGATCCGGAACTGGCTGACCGGGCTGAAAGGCTGAGACAAAGCCTGCAAGGATAAAAGGAGGAAGCATGAAAGGACTGAAACGGTTTATCAAAGAGCGTGACGAAGCACTGCTCTCTTTGGACAAGCAGAAGATTTTGACCTTCTGCACCAAAAACATGGTGCCTGTCCCGGAAGACGAAACGGTCTTCTGGGCAGGGATCCATAAGTCTATCCTGCATATCAACTCTGCCACCAAAGAACAGAAGAAGGCAAGTTTCAACTGGCTTCTTGTACATGGCTTCAAGCCTTACCTGGGAGGTTAACGATGATTGATTTCAAAGAAGCACTGGAAACACTTCAACACGAAGTGTATGAGGAAGGGCATTGCTCGTATATAGAACAAGAACTTTCCACTGCAATGAACGCTTTTGAAAAGCAGGTTCTGAAACCAGTTCGCAAGGTTCAGCGGTATTGGGGTGACGGAAGACCAATGTACAGAGACTACTACTGTCCGGTTTGCGGTAAACAGCAGAAAAAAAGCAAAGGCAATGAGTGGTACTGCGAACGATGCGGACAGAAACTGGCTTGGGAGGTTACAGATGGCAACTGAAAAACGGCTGATTGATGCCAACACACTAAAAGAAAGAGCAATCCGGGTAAGCACGGTAAAAGAACATTGCTATTTTAAAGCAGTCGGAACAAAGGAAATCGACAAAGCACCCACTGTGGATGCCGTGGAAGTGGTGCATGGGCGGTGGGAAGATATATATGATGGCAAATATGCTAATCCTCGCTTCCGCTGCTCTGTGTGCAAAGAGAAATCCTTATTCAAGAATAAACGGGATGTGCTTGGCAACTGGATACAGGTGCAAGCATTGACACCATTCTGTCCCCATTGCGGAGCAGCGTTGGATGGAGGGAAAGACAATGGGTAAAGGATCATGGATTTCCCGATTTCTGAAGTGGATCGGATTGATTAAATCATTTGAGGTAGACAAGAAAGAGATGTGCAAGAGGGCAGTAGACTCCGGCATATGTCCCAGAGTTTGCGACCGCTGCGCATGGGGAGAAAGGAAAGAAGATGATTAAAAAACAATATTGCCCTTGCTGTGGGGCTGAAATTATGGCAGGACAGGAAGTATGCCTGAACTGCCTGGTGTATCTGTGGGAGAGTGTGGAGGTCGAAGACAATGGGATTTAACGATGGGCAATCCCCCATCACCTGCTGCCGGGGATGCACAGAGCGGTTCCCTGGGTGTCATGGAAGCTGCGAAACGTATCTGGCACAAAGAGCGGAGTACGACAGAAAGAAGGCGGAAACCAGTGCCGCCAGGGAGGCAGAAATAGGTCTGAATGAGTACAAGTTCGACTTCGGACACCGGGTAACAAAACGGCAGATTTACAGAAACAAGTACAGGAGGTCGAGATAATGGGTGCCGTGGGAAGACGGGCGGCAGAATACATCCGCCGGACAGCAGACGATAACGATACTTCTTTAGAGTTTGAGTTATCCTGCATTAACCTCAATCGGCAAACGCTATGGCAGTGGGAAAACGACATTGCGGAACCTTCCGGCAAGGCGTTGAAACGGCTGGCGGAGGCTGGCTATGATGTGAATTTCATTCTGACAGGAAGGAGAACACCATGACGATAGGACAACGAGCGGCAGAGGCAATCAAGGGACGGTCAGAGAGAACCGGTATGAGTCTGGCTCAGACTTGCGCACAGTGCGGCTGCAACTATGTTAACTTGCAATACTGGCGCAGCGGTGAGGGAGATCCCGGTGCTTACTTTCTGGCGGGGATGTATAAAGCCGGATATGATATCGGCTATATTTTGACAGGAGAGAAAGCATGAAATATCAAAGCATTCCGATTGATGTGGAGCGCATCCGGTATGAGATGGCTGCCCGTGGCTGGACAATGAGCATGGCAGCGGAGGAAATGGGATATGAGCGGTGTCAGCTGGCGTTGATCCTGAAAAAAGGCAGATGCAGAGCAAGCACACTGGAAGTCATTGCCCTGGCACTGGAACTGCCTGTAACGGAACTGATGGCAGAGGATACGGCGTATCTGAATTGTGTGCTGGACGAGGGAGCGGTGATGCCCACCAGGGCGCACGAATACGATGCGGGTCTGGATTTATACGCAATGGAAGAAGGGGATATCCCACCATGCGGCAGTGCCGTATTCGACACCGGAACACATGTGGCTGTTCCGAAGGGGTTTGTGGGCTTGCTCACCTCCAAGTCGGGACTTATGCAGCAGCAGGTCACAAGCAGAGGCACCATTGACTACGGGTATACCGGAAGCATCAAGGCGGTGCTGTTCAACGACAGCCACAAGTATTTCCATATCGAGAAGGGACAGAAAATAACCCAGCTGGTGCTTATGCCCATTATCGTGCCGAAGCCAAGACTGGTGGACAGTCTGGAACTGACAGAACGTGGTGACGGCGGATTCGGGTCAAGCGGAAAGTTCTGAGGGAAGTATGAAGATTCTTATAACAGTCCTGGTGGGCGTGATTGCCGTAATCGGGAGTTTAGCAATACTCTTCACCTGGGCGATTAACGCCGCCCAGCGTGAAGAAGAACAAAGTCAAGATTGGTGGTGGGAAAGTGAAAGAGAAAAGCAAAGCACAAGTATACCTGGAAGGCTTCGAGATGGACAAGGTGAAGATGGAATGCAAGCTGGCGGAAAGACAGTTCTGGAACGACCTGTCACTGAGCATCACCGGACAGATGGGCGGGGAGCGGGTGCAGTCCTCCGGGGCAAAGGACAAGATGGCACAAGCCAGAACAGTTTGTATGGAGATGGAAGCGGATATTCTGGATCAGGTGAACAAGCTGGCGGTCAAACAGAAAGAGGTCACACAGACTCTGGAACGCCTTGACAATCCAACGGAATACAAGCTGCTTCACATGCGGTATATCCAGTTTAAGGAACTGAAGGTGATTGCAGACAGCTTCGGGTCTGACTATACCTGGGCAACGACTACACACGGAAGGGCACTGAAAAGCGTTGAGGCTATTTTGGAAAGGGTAGGTTATGGAAACTGAACTGGTAGAGATGCGAACCATGGATGATCCTATTAGTCTTTGTCGGATATATATGTTCAAAGTCCGTGTTCCACGATATGTGTTGCTAAAGAAATACGTGGCATTCTGTTACATCGTGAAGTATTTGTGGAAGGTGGTGCGATATGGGGAACTAAAAAAGAAATAGGGGAAGCATTACGCTTCCCCTTTATTCATGTCTTTTCGGATCAGGTCTTTGATGTAGGTCTGCTTCCTGGGCTGGTTCTGGATGTGCTGCCAGAGGGCTTCTTCAGATGGATGGAATTCGATGGTGATGCGCTTGACTTTCTGCTTGTACTTGGCAACAGCCTTCAGCTGGGCTTCGCTGGTTTTGGGCATGGTGAAAACTCCTTTTCCTTTTAATTGATGCCTACCATCAAATCTGTGTTTTTGAGGACATCGTACATCATGTCCCATGCCTGTTGGTAGCTGCGGAGTGTATGACCTTCGTACTTGCCACAAGGAATGACTGTGCCAAACTTTGGTGTGTTTACTCGGTCTGCGCTAGTGATCCGCTTTCCTCCGGTTTGCTTTGCGTAACGAGCGATGTTTCTCTGAAGCTGTCTTACCTTCTTCTGGTACTGTTTCTTTGTCATGTTATCTTCTCCTTCCACCGGGCATCCGGGTTTTCTTCTGGTATTCGGTGATGTCGTTCTCGGGGTCGTTCATTGCTTTAGTGATGAAGTCAATGTTCTCAGGGGTGACGGTGACGAAGTAGTTGTTGGGGTTGAAGGGGTCGCAGTAGTAAACTACTTTGTAAACCTCTCCGATGGAAGGTCTGACGAGGATTTGGTCTTCCCGGAACTGGTGTCCACCGCACTTCTCGGGGACGAGGTAGGCATTCACGAAATCAAGCATGGTGTTCTCCTTTCGTTTTGGGCAGTATTTGGTTCACTGTCATTATAACCAGCGGGTTAGATAATGTACATAGACAAAACGGATAAAAAACAGGACAATTCGGATTTTAAGAAATTTGTGACTTCCGGTGACTGAATCCCATTGAATGTGACTGTTTTAATTGATATTCTATACAATGAGGCTGGTCGGAAAGATGCAGTTTCGAACCGCTGTTCCGGTGGGCGGGGTAAAAGTACAGCCGGGAACAATGAGAAGGACACCTGACCGGGCGTGGGTGTCCTTTCTTCATGCAATCACAGACCATCCGTAGCGGGTGGTCTTTTTTGTTATGAGCAAAGCACCTGCGGACTTCCTTAGATCAGGGGGAATGTTCCGTTAAATACCTTTTCACCTCCTTTGGGGCGGGGCAGTCGGCTTCGCCTAAGGTGCGCTCACAATATAAAGCAAAGGGGTGAGAGAGTATGCTCACGGCAAATCAGGAGGCTTTTGCAAGAGGAATCGCAGAGGGTATGTCCTATACAGATGCATACCGCTCCGCCTATAAGACAAAAAGAATGACGGATAAGACCATCAACGAAGAGGCAAGCCGTCTGAAGGACAACCCCAAGATTACCGCAAGGATTAAAGAGCTTCGGGATCTGGCGGCAAAGCCTACCATTATGACAGCACAGAAGCGCAAGGAATGGCTGACAGGGGTCATTAATGACGATACCGTAGATATCAACGCCAGACTGAAAGCATCTGACCAGCTGAACAGAATGGAAGGCGAGTATGTGACAAAGGTGGAAGGCAATATCAATGTCACGAAGTTGGAGGATCTGATTTGAAATACACGGCTGATTACCTGATCCAGAAGCGAAAAGAGAAGTGGGAAGAAAACCATAACATAGAGTATGACAAGAAGTTCCGGGAGGCAGTAGCAAATGAACTGCTGACCAACAAGGAACTTCGGACAGAAATCACGGAGCATCCGGAAAAGCTGATAGAACTGGTCTTTGTTGTGGTAGACAAAAACCAGAAGACACTTCCTTTCTTCCTGAACGATGTACAACAGGAATTCATAAACACGGTTAATCAGGCAATAGAAGACTTCAATGCCGGAATCATTACGGATATCTCCATTGTTATTCTGAAGGGCAGACAGCAAGGTTTTACAACGGTTGTGACGGCACTTCAGCTTGCATACAGCATCACCCACAAGAACTTCCAGGGCTTTACTCTGGCAGATAAGAGTGACAACACGGAGGCAATCTTCCAGAACAAAGCGAAATTTCCTTACGGTCAGCTGCCGGATGCCCTTAAGCCTACAGAGAAGTTTAACAACAGAAGACAGCTGCTGTTTGAAAAGCTGAATTCCAGCTGGGCTGTAGATACTGCGACAAAGAACGTTGGTCGTTCCAGAACGGTCAACTTCTTTCATGGATCAGAGTGCGCATTCTGGGAAGACGGCATTGCATTTGTTCAGGGTGCATTGGGCGAAGCTTTCACACAGAACTGCATCAAGATATACGAGAGTACCGCAAATGGATTCAACGACTATCAGAAGATGTGGGACAGTGGAGTGCATATCAACTGCTTCTATGAGTGGTGGAAGACAAAAGAGTACCGGGTCAGATTCGCAGGCGAGGATGTAAAAGAATCATTCCTTAATGCGATTGACACGAAGAAAGACTGGATATGGGAAAGGCTGCGCTGGCTGAGAGATACAAAACATCTCGAACCGGAGCAGCTTTATTGGTATTGGAACAAGTATGAAAAGTACCTGGACAAAGACCTGATAAAACAGGAATACCCCTGTACACCGCATGAGGCATTCTTGTTGTCCGGTAAGAACGTATTTGACACAGCAATCATTCTGGACAGACTGGAACGACTGCAAAAGCCTCTGAAGACAGGCTTTTTCCTGTACGACTATGACGGTCTGAAGATAACCAATATCAGGTGGGTCAATGACCGGGATGGATATATCAAGCTGTACACGCTGCCGAATCAGCTGAACTACACCCAGTTCTGCATTGGCGGTGACACTGCCGGAGAGGGATCTGACTATTTCGTTGCGGATGTGCTGGATGCCAAGACGGGAATTCAGGTAGCCAAGCTGAGACACCAGTTCGATGCAGACCAGTACACCAGACAGATGTACTGCCTGGGCAAATACTACAAGGATGCCTTAATCGGTATCGAGGCGAACTTTGACTCTTACCCGATTATGGAACTGCAAAGACTGGGGTATCCGAAACAGTTCACCAGAACAGCGCAGGACACCTATACCGGAAAGACAGAGAAGCGATACGGCTTCAAGACAACTTCCTTAACCAGACCGACTATCATCTCCAAGCTGATAGAGATTGTAAGAGAACACTGTGAGACGATCTGTGACAAGGATACGCTGGAAGAATTGCTTACCATCGTCCGCAATGAAAAAGGGCGTATCGAGGCACCACAGGGCGGACACGATGACCAGATGATGTCTCTTGCAATTGCCCATCATATCCGGGAACAGGTGGTATTCCCGACTGAAGTTATCGAGGTAAAGCCGCAGCATCACTTCTCCATCGAACGGAAGATGGATGTGGTATACGACTGGGGCGAGGAAATGACAATTGTGTGAGGTGGAATATGAATGAAGTAATGCTGATTGCTATGGTGTGTCTGACGAACCTTGCCTGCTTCATTGTGGGCGCAAAGGTAGGTCAGACCGTAACAAAGGGCGAAACCATTGAGACTCCCAATGTAAATCCCATGCAGGCTTACCGGGAGCATCAGGCAAAGAAAGAAGCGGAGCATGAGAAGAGTGTCATCGACACCATCATGCGGAACATTGACAACTATGACGGGACTTCCGCAAATCAGGAAGATGTACCAAGGTGGTGAATAAATGGATTTACTTGAAATCAGCCAAACGCCAATCTGGACACTGTATGAAAAGGGCAGGAACTATCACCGGATGACCGGGATCTATGTAGACACTGACCGCAACTACAGAATGTACAACGGCAACCAGTGGGAAGGTGCCAAGCTGGGCGATGTGGAGCCAGTGCAGAAGAACTTCATCAAGCCCATTGTCAAGTACAAGATTTCTGTCATTCACGACAATCTGTACGCCATCAACTATTCCTCCCAGAACTATGAGAATCAGGAATTCCAGAAGCAGTCCGGCAGATACTGTGAAATGCTGAACCGATATGCTGCAAGAGTCTGGGAGAAGGACAAGATGGACTTCAAGGGAAGAAGAATCTCCAAGGATGCAGCCATCAATGACGAGGGCATTGTTTATGTCAACTTCGACATGGAAAACATGATGCCCGTCAATGAGATTGTGAAGAAGAATGACATCTACTACGGCAATGAGAATGACGATGACATCCAGTCTCAGCCTTACATTTTGATCCGCAAGAGAATGCCCGTTATCAATGCAATCGAACTGGCACTGGCAGAGGGCATGAGCGAAAGCAAGGTTCCTTTCATCATCGGGGATAACGACACCTTTGAAGAGTCCGGCGAAGCTGCCAAACTGGAACTGGACAACATGGTCACGGTCATCTACAAGATGTACAAGAAGGACGGCACTGTCCACTTCTCCATTGCTACAAGATGGGTGGAGATTGCGGAAGATATGGACACGGGTCTGAAGCTGTACCCTGTTGCGCATTTCAACTGGGAAGAAAAAGAAGGCAGTGCCAGAGGCGAAGGTGAGGTTCGATACCTTATCCCGAACCAGATTGAGGTAAACAGAACCGAAGTCAGACGAGTCCTTACCGTAAAGTACCAGGCATATCCCCAGAAGGTGGTGGATGTCAGCAAGATTTCCAACCCCAATGCACTGAACACGGTAGGCGGCATGATCCGTACCAACGGTCAGCCTGTGGAAGATGTGCATAAAATTGTGGGTACTTTGCCTCCGGCGCAGATGTCTCCCGATGTGGTGAAACTTCAGGAAGACTTGATTCAGGTCACAAGAGATCTGGCAGGCGCAGGCGATACCGCAACCGGACAGGTCAACCCGGAGAGTGCTTCCGGTCGTGCTATCTTAGCAGTCCAGCAGGCATCTCAGGCACCTATGACCGAACAGAAGGAAAGCTACAAGAACTTCCTGGAAGACCTGGCAAGAATCTGGCTGGAATACCTGATTGTTCATTCTGTAGACGGCGTGAACATGGAGGAAGTCACCACTGACCCCAGAACCGGAGAAGAGGTCGTGCAGCTGGTGACGGTGCCTCAGAGTGTGCTTGAGCAGCTTCAGGCAACCGTGAAGATTGATGTCACTCCCAAGGGCGTGTACGACAAGTTTGCCCAGGAACAGTCTTTGGAAAACTTCCTGCTCAACGGTCTGTTCAGCGCACAGCGGCTGTCTGAATTCGAGGCGTATGTGGATGCCCTGGACGATGACAGCGTGGCACCCAAGAAGAAACTGAAGGAAATCTGCAAGCACATGCGGGATGAACAGATGCGGATTGCCCAGATCCATGCAGAGGCACAGGCAATGCAGCAGAGGGCGCAGCAGTTCCTTATGGAAGACCCTGACGGGCAGGCACAGCAGATTGCCGATGCCCGGATGCAGCTGATGAATCAGCCTGTCGAGGGTGAAGAAGAAGTAGAGGAAGCGGAAGAAGAACTGGAAGAACCGGAAATGGAAGAATAAAGCACCCAATACGGGTGCTTTTTCTATTTGACCAGACATGGAAGTCGTTAAAAGCACATGGAATCGGTGAAACAAACACCAACCAAAAAATAGGAAAGGACAAGTTATGGAGAATAACGAAAACTTTGCCGCCGAACAGGTGACTGAAAACGTGGAGCAGACCACAGAACAAACCCCTCGCGTCTACACTCAGGAAGAGGTAGATGCCATTGTGGGCAAACGCATTGCCAGAAAGGAAGCCAAGATCCGCAAGGAATATGACCGCAAGTACGGTGACCTGACGGATGTGCTGAAGGCTGGCACAGGCAAAGAAAGTGTCGAGGAAATGACCGATACCTTCCAGAAGTTCTACGCTTCCAAGGGCATTCAGATGCCTCAGAAGCCTAACTATTCTGCAAGAGATATCGAAACGCTTGCCAACGCAGATGCAGCCGAGATCATCAACTCCGGCTTTGAAGAGGTCGTGGAGGAAACTGACCGCCTTGCTCAGATTGGCGTGGAGAATATGACCGCCAGAGAGAAGGCAGTGTTCCGGGTGCTTGCCAATCACCGCCAGAATGTGGAGCGCGGCAGAGAACTTTCCCAGCTGGGCGTGACGGAGGATGTCTATTCCAGCAAGGAATTCAACGACTTTGCAAGCAAATTCAATTCCAACACACCTATCAAGGATATTTACGATATCTATTCCAAAACGCAACCCAAGAAAGAATTCAAAACTATGGGAAGCATGAAGAGTACCGACTCCGGGGACAGCGGCGTGAAGGACTTCTATACGCCTGAAGAGGCAAGAAAGTTCACGAAGAAGGACTATGACAGAAATCCTGCACTGTTCAAGGCAGTCGAGAATTCCATGCTGAAGTGGAAACGATAACCATGCTTCCCTTCCGACATGAAAGGAAGGAATACAAATGGCAGTAACTAATTTTATTCAGCAGATTTGGTCTAAGAAGATCCAGGACGATCTGGAACTGAAGTGCAAGCTGGTTGACAATTGCCTGCGGGACTACGAGGGCGATTGCAAGTACGCTCAGTCCGTCAAGATTCTGGGCGTTGGTGAGCCTACCATCGGCGACTACACTGGTGCAGACATCGAAATCGAAGAGATGTCTGACCGTGGTCAGATTCTGACCATCGACCAGGCAAAGTATTTTGCCTTCTACGTGGATGACATCGACCAGGCACAGTCCGTTCCCGGTCTGAAGGAAAAGTACCAGGAGAAGGCTGTTCACGGTCTGGCTGTTGCCCGTGACACCTACGTTGCCGAGCTGATTGCCTCCGCAACCAACAAGACCACCGTCACCATGACCGAGGAAGGCTTCAAGAAGGGCATTGATGATGCCATCGTCGCACTGCGTAAGCGCAACTTCGACGAGGAAGGCGTTATCGAGATCACTCCCGAGGGCTACAACCTGTTCAAGAACCACCTGATTACCCTGTCCACCAACAACCCTGAGTACATCAAGAAGGGTATTGTCGGCGTGTATGACAACTTCGAGGTCATCATGTCCAACAACCTGAAGACTCCCGGTGATGTCCGGGGCAAGAAGGCTATCGCCTTCGCTGGTCAGATCAATGAGGTGGAAGCACTGCGAGCCGAGAAGAAGTTCAAGGACATCGTTCGTGGTCTGGATACCTTCGGTGCCAAGGTCATTGATGAGAACCGTATCCAGGTTCTGACCACTGCTTAAGAAAAGGCGTTTAAGAGTCTCAAATAAGAGATACGCACAGCGCATAGCATAACGCCGGGAGGGGAGCATTACGCTCCCCTCTTTTCGTGAATATTGAGAGTATTGACGAAAGGAAGGAGGAAACAAAATGAATTTTATCAGAAAACCCAGTATTGACCTCTATCCCGGCATCCGGGTAGACAAGCATACAGACTTGGAGT
>JAZQHD010000188.1:0-14931 GCA_045540375.1 Ructibacterium sp.
TTTTGTATTCGCTGTTCGACTTGGCAAAAGAACTGTCAAAACCGAAAAAGAGGAAAAAATAAGCGACTTTTAAATGCTTTTTCCAAGAAAAAGGCTTATGGAGAATTGCATGAATCATCAAATCATCTGTGTCGTAGGCCCCACGGCCTCCGGCAAGACCGCCATGGCGGTGGAACTGGCAAAAGCATATAACGGCGAAGTCCTTTCCTGCGATTCCATGCAGCTGTACCGCCGCATGGATGTGGGTACCGCCAAGCCGACCCCAGCGGAAATGCAGGGCATCCCCCATCACATGATCGATGTGCTGGAGCCGGACGAAGTCTTTTCCGTGGGCCGCTATGTGGAAATGGCAGAGCCGATCTTGCAGGATATCCTTGCCCGGGGCAAGACCTGTATCGTCTGCGGCGGCACCGGACTCTATGCCGAAAGCCTCATTGCAGGCCGCACCTTTGCCCCCTATCCGGAGACAGGTCGGCGGCAGGAACTGGAAAAACTGGCAGAGGAAAAAGGCATCGAAGCTGTTATCGACATGCTGCGGCAGTTCGACCCGGAGAGTGCCGAACGGCTCCATCCCGGCAACAAGCGGCGGATCATCCGTGCCGCCGAGGTCTATCTGGAAACGGGTAAGACCATCACCCAACACAATCTGGAGACTCAGATGGTGCCGCCCAAGCACAAAGCCTTCTGGCTGGGTCTGGATTTCGAGGATCGGGCAGAGCTTTACAGCCGTATCGACCGCCGTGTGGATATCATGCTGGAACAGGGGCTTCTGGCAGAAATTGAAGCCCTTTTGAAGGTGGGCATCCCTGCCACCGCCACCGGCTTGCAGGCCATCGGTTATAAAGAGCCCATGGCAGCCCTCCGTGGCGAAATGACCATGGAAGAAGCGGTGGAAAAGATCAAGCAGGAGAGCCGCCGCTATGCCAAGCGGCAGCTGACATGGTTCCGCCGCAATGAACAGATGCACTGGCTGTACCACAAAGAGCCGGTCAGCTTGGAAAAAGCCGTGCAGGCGGCAAAAGAAATGCTGAATAATTGACAATGGACAATTGATAATTGACAATGAATGTGTCAGCTGCGCTGACGGATTAGAAACTAACTGTCATTGTGAGGCTTGCAAAGCAAGCCGTGGCAATCCGTCTTCTTTTGTTTCGGCATGTTTTATTCCGACAGCAACTGACAACCCAAACAAGGTAAAATCATGGGGATATCAAAAGAAAAAGGAGTAATGCCCCATGACAAAACCGGAAAATTTACAGGATCGCTTCCTCAATCAGGCCAGAAAGGACAAGACCCCCGTCACCGTATTTTTGATGAACGGCTTTCAGCTTCGGGGAACCATTCTGAGCTTTGACCAGTTTGCTGTTCTGATCTTATCGGAGGGCAGACAAAATCTCATTTACAAACATGCCATCTCCACCATTCAGCCGGCAGAGGCCGTGGGAGCCAGAGCTGCCTGCTGAGGGGAGAAACGCCCAAGGAGGTATCATGAAACAGGGAAAAGTTTATACCAAGGTCGTCCTCTGGATCTTCCTTGCGGCGGTAGTCTGCTATTTTGGCTACTACATATTTTCTGCCGTCTATTCGCCTTTGACCACGGCAGTTGCCATGGAGTATGAAGCCGGCTCCGGCAGCTATACCACCGGCTATGTCCTTCGGGATGAGACGTTGGTTCGCACCCGTCACGGCATCACCACCATGGTGGTCTCCGAAGGAGAACGGGTTTCCCGTGGACAGACCCTTGCCACAGGCTATCTCAACAGCTCTGCTCTGGACCGGGAAAACCGGATCGAGGAACTGGAGGGTCAGCTGGAACAGCTGAAGTATGCCGCCTCCTATTCTGCCGATGTGTCCGGCCAGAAGATTCTTGATACGGAGATTCAGACTCAACTGGAGCAGATGTGCCGCTTTGTGGCTCGTCGGGATATGAACTCCGCTGCTGACCGCAGCCCTGCCGTCAAGGGCCTGATTCTCCGCCGTATGTCCTCGGAAAAGGACAATGCCGCCATGGATCAGCGAATTGCCGCCATCAAAGAGGAACTGGCTGCGCTCCAGTCTGATACCTCCGGCGATACGGTCACGGTTTCGGCATCCCAGAGCGGCTACTTTTCCGGCTCTGTGGATGGCTATGAAACCGTTCTGACCATGGAAGCCATGCGCTCCATGACCACAGAGAGCTTTGATGAGATCATGCCTGCCGACGGCCCCATCGATGCCATCGGCAAGGTGATTTCCGGCAGCACCTGGTATTATGTGACCGTGGTGCCCACCTCCCAGACCACCGAGGTTCGTGTGGGACAGGAAGTTCCTATTTCCTTTGCCTCCGATTTCCATCAGGAATTGACCATGACGGTGGAAAAACTGGGCAAGGATGTGGATGGCAGCCGCCTGCTGGTGCTTTCCTGCGATAAATATATGCAGGAGGCGACATTGCTCCGCCAGCAGTCTGCCGATGTGGTGTTCAGTTCCTATGCCGGTCTGCAGGTGCCCAAGGAAGCCGTCCGCGTGGATGCCCAGGGACAGCCCGGCGTCTACGTGCTGGAAGGCAGCATGGCAGCATGGAAGCCCATCCGGATCCTCTACGATAACGGTGAAAGCTATGTGGCGGAAAAGGACAAGACTTCCACAGACAATCTCTGGCCCGGTGACGAGATCATTGTCGGTGCCAAAAATCTCTATGACGGAAAGGTTGTGCGCTGATATGAGTCATATCGCGGAAAACATTGCCAGAATTAAGGCGGAAATGGAACAGGCAGCCCTTGCTGCCGGCAGAGATCCCAAGGAGATCCGGCTTTGTGCCGCCACAAAAATGAACGATGCCGATGCCGTCAAAGAGGCGGTGGCAGCCGGTGTGGACTGCTGCGGTGAAAACCGGGTGCAGGAGCTGCTGCAGAAGCAGCCTCTGGGTGCCTATGAAGGCAAGCCCGTCCACTTCATCGGCCATCTGCAGACCAACAAGGTCAAGCAGGTGGTGGGTAAGGTGGATCTGATCCAGTCCGTAGACCGCCCCGAACTGCTGGAATGCATCGAAAAGCAGGCCGCAAAACTGGATATTGTACAGGATATCCTGCTGGAGGTCAATGTGGGTCAGGAGGAAAGCAAGTCCGGCTATGATGCAGACGATGTCATGGAAGTGGCTTCCAAAATGAGCCAATATCCCCATTGCAGACTGTGCGGATTGATGGCAATCCCCCCGATTTCTCAGGAACCGGGAGGAAATTCCGCATATTTTGCACAAATGTATCAACTTTATGTTGACATAAGTGCAAAAAAATACGATAATGTGAATATGGTATGCCTATCTATGGGTATGAGCGACGATTATGCCGATGCCATCGCCCATGGCAGCAACATGATTCGAGTGGGAACTGCCATTTTCGGCGCCCGTAATTATCAGAAATAACCAAGTTTTTGGAGGAATTTTAGCAATGGGATTCATGGATGAACTGAAGAAGCTGGCTCGCCCCTACGCAGAGGACGAAGACGATTTTGATGATGATTTTGACCTGGAGGAGCGCCCCAGAGCATCCCGTGCCAATACAGCCCCCCGTGCATCCGCATTTGACGATGTGACGGAAGAACCGACTCCCCGTCCCACCTTCGGCCGCCGCAGCGACAGCAAGGTGGTCAATATTGCCACCACTGCCCAGATGCAGGTGGTTCTGGTGAAGCCTGACCGCTTCGACAATGTCTCCGAGATCGCCGAGCATCTGCGCAGCAAGCATGCCGTGGTGCTCAATATGGAAGCCACCAATAAGGATGTGGCACGCCGTCTGGTGGATTTCCTCTCCGGCTGTGCCTATGCGCTGGATGGCAAGATCAAGAAGATTGCCATTTCCACCTATCTCATCACCCCTTACAACATGGACATCGTCGGTGACCTGATCGACGAACTGGAAAACAGCGGTCTGTATCTGTAAGCAGGAGGTATCCCGGTTATGTTCACACCTCAGGAAATTCAGGAAAAAACATTTGTCAAAGCTGTCTTTGGCGGCTATGACATGCAGATGGTGGATGAGTTCCTCGAACCTCTGGCAGAGGACTATATCACCCTTTATAAAGAAAATGCCGTACTCAAGAGCAAGATGAAGGTCCTGGTCGAAAAGCTGGAAGAGTACCGCAGTCAGGAGCAGAGCATGCGTAAGGCCCTGCTGTCTGCCCAGCGCACCGCCGATGCCATGGTGGCAGAAGCCGAGCGCAAGAGCGCCCATATCGTCAACGAAGCTGAGCAGTCTGCTCAGTCTAAGCTGGCCGATGCTGTGGAAGCTGAGGAAGAGGAGCGCATGAACAATGCAAAGCTCACCGCTCGCAGCTTTATCGAGCAGATCGAGCAGGATATCAAGGGCCATCTGGACCTGCTGGAAAAACTGAAGAACCGCGACCTGTCCGTCACGGAGCCCAAGCCTGCCAAGAAGAAGCCCTTCAACTATGATGAAGAGGAAGCGCCTCTGGTCGTGGTCAAGACAGAGCCTGTCCGTGAGACTACAGAAGACATCGCCAACGAGATCGAACAGAACATCACCCGTCTCATGGATATTGAAGAGCCCGTTCCCGTGGAGGAAAAGCCTGCTCCCATGGACAGCACCATGAAGTTCAGCAACCTCCAGTTCGGCAACAACTACGATCCCACCAATGGATAAGAAAAAAGCAAGTGCATTCGTGCACTTGCTTTTTTATATGCGCTTGTTCTGGATCCGCTGCAGGCGGTGGGCTTCTCCGTCTACCCAGGCCCGGTGCTCTTCTTCCGTTTCCAGAAGCAGCCGGGGAACTTTGACCGGCTTGTCCTGCTTGTCCAGCGCCACCATCATGAAATAAGCATTGTTGATGTGGGTACGCTCACCGGAGAGGTTCTCCACATAAGTATCCACGCAGACTTCCATGGAAGATGTGCCGACCCATGTGAGCTTGCCTTTGATTACGATCATTTCGTTCTGGTAAGCACCGCTGAGGAATGTCAGATTGTCCACAGAGGCGGTGGTGACATTGCAGCCGGAGTGCCGCTTGGCAACGATTCCTGCCACTTCATCGATCCACTGCATGAGAATGCCGCCAAACAGGCGGTTTGCGCCGTTCAGATGGGTGGGACGCACCAGATGGACAACTTCTGTTCTGGACTGGTCAACGGTTTTGGCTTCGGTGGTCATAGCAGTTTCCTCGCGTTCATTCGTTTTTTTCAATATAGCATGATTTTTGGGTGTTTGCAATATGGTCTGATGTGTATTCTTCAAGGAAGATGTCACCGTGTTCTTTTTCGTAATCGGCAATGAATTGCATAGCAAGACGAGCCAACTGTTTGGTCATTGGTCGATAGTAGTGGCATCGGCAAATATATCGGAATTTAATATAGGCTTCGATGTCGAGTTTTGCGGAAATATGTTTCATAAAATCAGTCCTCCTTTTCGCCATTATATCAATATGGGCGCCTGTTATTAAGGGTATATAATCCCCAGAGGAGGAAAAGGCTCCCCTTGAGGGGAGCTGGCGCGGCGAAGCCGCGACTGAGAGGTGTAAAGCCTTCTCCTTGAGGAGAAGGTGTCTGCGAAGCAGACGGATGAGGTGTAAAGAAAAACAAGTGCATCGAGCACTTGTTTTTCTTTGTGACCCGCTGTCGTTCGTTTGCATTTTGGCTTCGCCAAAATAAATGTTGCAGCCAGTGTTCGCACTGGCTGCCCCAATCTGCCCCCGGCAGATTGGATTTTTACTTTCGAATCTCCGGCGGTGAGTTGTCATACCAAAACAAAAAGAAGATCATCCGATGGATGATCTTCTTTTTGTTGGTGACCCGCCGGAGATTCGAACTCCGGACACCCTGCTTAAAAGGGATTGGTGCACTGATTGGGCTTCGCCCAATCGGGAGCCGACTGAGCCAGCGGTTGAAAACACAGGGCTTCAAAGACATTGATTTTTAGGCGTTCGTGTTTCTTGATTAGGAAACACGCTTAATTTCTCTGCGGTTATTATACTGCCTAATCCCACAAAAGTCAATGAAATCTGAATATCTACGCACATCTACAAACATCGTTGAACGACAATGAACAAGAACGAACAACGAGGAACATCTTTGAAAAAATCCAGAAGGAAAAAGATCAAAAATAAATAAAAATTGTTTTAGGGATGTCCGGCAGTATTGGACACCCCTTTTGCTATAATAGGCTCAGAAAGATTGAGAGAGACAAAACCTCTCAAAACAAAAATAAGGGTTGCGACCTACCGCCAATGGCCAAGAGCCAGAAAGGAATAAATCATGAGAAACCTGTTTGCTATCAATTTCACCGAGAACACCATCATCGCTTCCAAGACCACCCTGAAAAAGGCAAGCGTTCCTAATTCCCCCGAATACAAGGAACTGATGAGGCTGATGAAGCAGAACCCCACCTTCACCGTTGCCGAAAAGGAAATCAAGAAGGCTGTGGGTCAGGAACACTATAAGGGTTTGACTAATGCTTTCATCAAGAAGTTCATTTCCATCCAGTCCAATAGCAATGAACTCGAAAAGCAGCATGCTAAGGCTGCCGAGATGGGCAAGTTCCCTCTGGTTCGTCAGTGGTTCCTTGACACTTTTGAGAACTTCAATATGGAAGACGCCAAGGAAGCAATCGCAAAGGCAACCATCGCTGAAATTAACAAGGCCATTGAAAAGAAACAGGAAGACAGTTTCGCAATGCCCGAAAAGAAAGCCTCTTAATCCAAAAGACAACGAATTAGAAAGGAATTAGAATTATGAACGGCTATAAGATTAACTTTGTTGATAACACCATTACCATTACTGCCGATTTCGCAAAGGCAATGAACGATCCCAACTCCAAGGAATACAAGGCCATTGCGAGGGTTCGCAAAGATTTTCCGGATTTTGAAATCGTCCGCAAGACCCACAGAACCCCTGCCAAGTATATCAACAAGCAGGGCGAGGAATACAAGCGAAATCAGTTTAAAGACCTGACCTACGACCGCATGGAAAAGTTCATGTCCGTTCTGCCCCAGAAGGAAGCATACCTGACCGAATACGACAAGGTAATGGCGTTTGCGTGTGCGGCGAAGGGCAATGGCTATCCCCTTGTCCGCAAGTGGTTTGTGGAGCAGTTCCCCCAGTTCCGTAAGAACCCCATGTTCTATCTCACTCATTCCCCTGCGTTGGTTAGCGGTTCCGCATTTCTGGATAAGGAAACTGCGGAGACAGACCACATGGAATTGGAAGATGTTGCGTAGAATTAAGTCATTCTCTTACCAGTAAAATATTCATAATTGGTGTTAATAAGATGACTTAAAAGGAGAAAGGAATACAATATGCTGACAATTGGAAATAACTACACCAAGCCTGAAATGTCCCTGATTTTTGGCACAAAGGACAGACAAGGACTTGACCGCAAATTAGAACGATACGGAATTACATTTGAGGTCTGCGGACGGGGCGAAAGTGCCGTCTATACCATCAAGGCAATGGCCGATCCGTTTAAGATTTACGCAATTACCGAGTTGGACTGCGATGGAAACACAGACTTCCGCAAACTCCGCACATTCTATTGGCATTATTTCAATGACGAGATTTTTATGGCAATGCCGGACGAAGTCAAAGAAACAATGCTGAAATACGAAGATAAAAACATCTCTCGCCAAACCATCGCCAAATACACACAAAAATTAGTGAATAAGAACATGATTGAACGAAATACCAACAACTACATTTACTACTTTGCGTTTAAGGAAACGCAGAGATTGGTGGAGCGAACTGAATACTCGCAAGCGTGGAAAGAGTATTGGGACGAAATGAAAAGTAGCGGGGATTACTATTGTGCCATTTGGGGAATGAGAGAAAAATATGGCGGTGTGGCACGAAAGCAGCCGATCCCCGAAATCAATGGCATCTACAACGAAGAAATTGATTTTATGTGTTCGCTCATTCAGGAGAGTATGGAAAATGAAGCCTGAACCTTAATTTAGTCAGGTATTTAACAGTAATAGTAAATAATATTGGTGTTAAATACCTGACTAAATTGGACTGTATCGATTTGTTTATTTGCTCTCTTTTTCAAGAATAAATAGAAGAAGAAAAGGAGGGCAAGTCATGACCTTGTTTGATTATTACGACAGCCAGATCCCAGAATACTACCCCAGTATGTATCAGGACGGTTACACACCTACCCAAATCCTATACGCTCATCGCAAGAAGTTCCGTAGAGAGCAGGAGAGCCAGATTGACAGTATCAAGATCACAAGTGAGGTGAAAATAAAATGAGTGCCTCACAGCGAGAAAAAGACAAAAAGAAAAAGAAGAAATCAACCCTTGAAAGCGAAGTGTTCAGCATTATGGAAAAGAGCCTGAAAACGGCTCTGGATGCGGTATTGGATGACCTATTCAAGGATTGGAAATAAGGATAGCGGTTTTAAGTTAGGCTATTAACAGTAATTTATAAATGATTGCTGTTAAATACCTGACTTAAAACCGCTATTTTTCGTTTGTGCCGTTTGACGGCACTTTTTTCTATTCTATCGTGGTCAGCCCACAAAACCGTCTTCTGGATCAAAAAAGCCATTTGGTGAGAGTTCTGCCCTCCCCAAAACCGGCAACCGCAAGCAAAAAGAAATTTTCCCGAAAGATAGCCCCCGTGTCAGCAAAAGGGTCGGTTGAATTCCGCTGACAGATTTAGGGCATTTTCAGGAGAATTTTACTGCTTTTGGATTGCGGTTTTGGTGTTCAGGAAACCAGTTGTTTTATTGGACAATCAAAGCAATGTAAGGAATGCTGCCACCGCACTTGCAACGGAGGCAACCATAGCAAGAATAGCCGTAATCAATGAGGCCTTTACCAAGTTCATGTTTTTTCGTTCTTGTTCATAGGCTTCTATTCTTACAAGCCCCGCCTCTGTTAAAGATAAATTACTGCTTTTCCATAGATTTTTATCCGTTCGGATATACGGACTTTCTAAGAAAAGCATTTCATTTAGACAGAACAAAATATCATCTTCAGACAATTTGCATTTCTTCAGAAGCTCTTGATATGTTATGTCTGCGTAGTTACGAGGAAAGCACGATAGAAACAAATACATATTTTTACTCAGCATTTTTATCCCCCAAATACTCAACCAGATCCCCGGGCTGACATTCCAAAAGAGAGCAAAGCGTGTTTAATGTCTTCCAAGATACCAGTTCGCCATGGCGGATTTGTTGGAGATAGGATTGACCGATTAGTTTTTCATCACGGATGCGGGCAGAGGAATACCCTTTCTTTTTCAGTTCTGCCAAAATATCAATCTTATAGCAGATTGCCAAAAAAATCGCCTCCTTTTCCATTGTCCTCATTATACAACAGAATAGCACTAAAAACAAGTGCTAAATTTCGACAAAATAAGCACTAAATATTAGTGCATTTTGTCAATGGACTACACTATATTTTAGTGCTATAATAATTACAGTTAATAAAACAAACCACAACCAAAAGGAGAAATGAAAAATGAGTAGAAATGAAATCGTAGCCAAGATTGAAGCCCTGAACTAATGGAGATCATCATTGAGGAAGCCAAGGCCGAGGCCGAAGCCCTGCGGGACAGCATCAAGGCGGAAATGATGGAACGCAATGTGGAAGAACTGGAAGCCGGTGCTTACATCATCCGTTGGACATCCATTCTTTCCAACCGATTTGATACGACTGGCTTTAAGAAAGTCTATGGCGACCTTTACAAGGCTTTCACCAAGCAGACCGCAAGCAAGCGTTTCACCATTAGTGCGTAAAGGGCGGGGCATTAGCCCCGCTCCAAAAGGGAGAAAAGGTTATGAATTACGGATACGCCAGATGTAGCACCAACGAGAGCAAGCAGGATATTGACCGCCAAGTGCGGGAATTGAAAACCGCAGGGGCAAAGGAAATCTTTATTGAATACGAACACGGCGATGCGGTTGTGAAGTGTCAGTTGTCTGCCCTGTTGGAACAGGCAGCCGAGGGCGATACCATTATCACCTTGGAAGTGTCCCGACTTGCCAGAAGCACAAAGCAGTTGTGTGAGATTATTGAAATCATTCGGGAAAAGCATTTGCGGTTGGTGATTGTGGGGAGCATCACGGTGGATTGTGCCAACGGACAAATTGACCCTATGACAAACGCATTCATTCAAATGTCGGGCGTGTTTGCGGAATTGGAATTGCGGATCATCCGAGAGCGCGTGCGGTCTGGCATGGCAAATGCCAAAGCCAAGGGAGCGAAGATCGGCAGACCGAGGGCAACCGCAGACACCATTCCGCCTGTGTTCTATCGTCATTACCCTGCGTTCAAATCGGGGCAGTTGAATTTGAGTGAATTTGCGAGGGTTTGTGATTTGAGCCGGACTACGATTTATAAATACATTTCGCTTTTGGGATAGACAACAGGGAGCCGATTTGGCTCCCTGTTTGTCATCCAACGCCCTTTTACAGATCAGGGTTTGGTATAGATGTTATTGTTTTTGAAGCTTTCAGCAGCGGTTAGGGTACGATAATAGTTATAGTTCAGCTCTGCCCCATCATCCATGCCGCTAAGGATGACAGCTGTATATGTGTTGAAAGCAGTAAACTCACCACTCAATTCGTAAAGTTCATCTTCCAACACATATCGCTTTCCGGAGGGAACTTCATCGGCACTTTCTACCAATAGCACATCGTAGTTCTCGTTGTAATACTCGAAATCGTGAAGAGAAGTTTGCTGTGCATTTACCCAATCATTTGCCATTTGAGGGTCTACATCGGGACAGGCAGCAATCTGAATAGTGATATAACCGATTACCGCATTGTCTGTTCCCTCGGGGAGTGTTCCGGAGGGGGACACGGTATTCGTGGCGGTTTTTTGATAACCGTTTTCGGCAGAGCCGATATATGTTTGCGTGGAAGCAAAAGTCATTTCTGCACTTTCATATCCGGCATTGGCGGCATAAGAGTAGGTTGCCAGAATATCAGTATTGGAATGGTTAATAAGTTCAATTTCCGCAACATCATTTTCAGCCCAACCCTCAGCCTGTCCGCTGCTGACATATTGATGGTTGACTGGATCCCAAACAGGTGCGGAAGCCTCATAATAAGTAAAGTCCAATTCGTCCCAAGTGATGTCTACGCTGTAAACAATAGGGCTTTCGTCATTGCCCTCCACATAAGTGGCGGTGACTTCGCCTGTGTGGTCGCCCAAGCCAGCGGCAAAGACGGAGGTGCTCAGGAGCATTACCATCGCAAGCAGTAATGCCATCGTTCTTTTTTTCATGGTTTTCATTCTCCTTTTAATTTTTTACAACAACCATAATCGGAATCTCCGTATTTACGGTTGCTTGTTCACCGGTTTCCTGATTGTAGTAGAACACTACAAATTTGCCTTCGTATTTTCCTGTCGTCAGTTTCGCAACGCTATCTTCTTCCAAGGGTAGTGTCGCAATTTGATTTCCCGGAACCAATCGGCCTGTTTGCGTGATGATATGGTTTTGAATAACGATCTGTAAAACCATATCCTGATTGGATCTCTGCGGATTTGCGAAAACCAAAGAGGCGGTTTTTTCGCTCAAATCAATGCTGACCTGATCGGAATATGTCAATGTGACAAAACCACCTTTTTTCGGGTCTTTCGTTGCTACAAAATTGTCGTTGGGAATTGGCTTGGCGTTTTCTTCCACATCCAATTCATAATCGGGTCGGATCGCTACAACCTCTTCGGGTTCTGGCTCCCGAAAGAATACAGCCCAGACGGCAACAGCAGAAGAGGCTACTGCGAATAAGATTAAAATCAAGAGTAGTCCTCTGTAAAAATGTCGTTCTTGCTTGGGGTGATGATGTTGTTTCATATTCTGTCCTCCAATGGGGAACCATTCTTCCTGTAATTATGTCACTATGGTTCCTTTTTGTCAAGCAAAACAGGAACTATAATTCCAATATAAAGCTTACAGGAGGAAGAACAATGCTTCTTTTGGACATGCGAGAAATTGGAAATAAGCTGTTGGTTATCCGCAAGCGTATGGGAATGACACAAGTGGAGGTTGCGGAAGCCGCCGGGCTGTCCAGTCGCACTTATGCGGACATTGAGCGTGGAACCGTGAATATGCGTGTGGAGACCATTCTGCATATCTGTGAAGCTTTGCACATTACCCCCGATGAAATTCTGACGCAGAGCAACACCGAACTGACCGCCCAAGAGGAAGCGATATTTGCACGGCTCAACGCATGTAATTCCAAGAATAAAGAAACCGCCCTTCGGCTGCTGAATGTCTATTTGCAGTCTCTTTCTGAATAACGGAGGCATTGTATGGCAGACCAAGAGAAATGGGAACTGAGCCGAGAGGAAATAGAAGAACGGATACAGAAAAACAGCCAAGAGCAAAAGCAGAAAGGGAAAACCCGTGGCGGGCGTTCGTCCGGTCAAGGCGTGAAACTGCTCTACATTCGGGACTACCTATACCATCACGCCACCAAGGAACATCCTCAAAACGCAAAAGCCATTCAAAAGTTTCTCGCACAGCACGATATTGAAGCATCGGTCAAAACCATTTACAACGACATCGTGCGATTACAGGTTGATTTTGGCGTTCCAGTAGAATACAACGCAAGCAAGTGGGGCTATTACATCACAGAACCGCAATTTGAACCCAATGAATTGCGTTTGATGGTCGATAGCGTTCAGGCTTCCAAGTTTATCACCCAAAAAGATGCGGAACGCATTACAAACAAAATCAAGAGCCTTGCGGATGTCTATACCAAAGAGAGCCTGAGCCGAACTGCTTATGTTGCTGACCGTGTCCGCAGCCGAGATGAAAGCATTATGAAAGAGGCGGACAAGATCCATCAGGCCATAGCCGAGGGCAAACAGATCGGGTTCCGCTATTTCCACTACGCCCCCGACAAGAGCAAGAAGTATTCCAAAGGCGGAGAGAATTTTGTTGTCAGTCCCTACGCTCTACATTGGGAGAACGGCAATTATTATCTGTATGCCTATGTCAATGACGAAGAGAAATTCCGCAGTTTCCGCATTGACCGCATGGATCGCATCAGCAAACCTCTGCCTGTTGGACGATTGGGTGTGGATCAGTATAAAAAAGAAGACCTGACAAGAAGAAATGTCAAAGTCTTCCAGATGTATCACGGCGAAAAATATACTGTGCGGATGCGGTTCCGCAATCATTTGGCAAGTGCGGTCATTGATGAATTTGGCAAGGATGTGATGCTGATCCCCGCAGACGAGGGACATTTCAATTTCGTTGCCGATATTGAGGTCAGCCCGCCGTTCTTTGCGTGGATTTCTACTTTTGGACGAGGTGCGAAGATTTTAAGCCCCGCTCCCGTGGTGGAAAAGATGCGTGTGTTTGCGGAGAAGTTAGCGGAGATGTATAAAGATGATGGGGAGAAGTAAAAACTTCTCCCCATTTGTTCGTAGATGTAAAAAGATGTTCATTTTCGCTTGCTGTTCTTCATAATTCTTTCTTTTGGTTGGTTCATCTGTGCCAAGGGTGAGAAGCGGTCAAAATTTTTGGAGATGTCCGCATCAAAAATGGAGCAGTAATGCTTTGTCATTTTCAAAGTGGAATGTCCCAATAATTTTTGGAGCGTAAAGGCATCGCCTCCGCAGTCAATGAGATACTTGCGGGCGAATGTATGCCGGAACAGATGGATGCTTGTCTTTGCCACACCCCGACTGTTATTGTAGTCCGCAATGGCAGACCGCAAGGCACTCTCCGTCAGTTGTTCGCCAAACTCACTGGGGAACAGGTAGTCATCAGGATCTCCGCCACGGACGATAATGTAATCTCTCAAAATCGTCTGCATCACATTACAAAGGGGAATGACCTGAACTTTGCCGTTCTTGGTATGACGGAACACAACCTGCCCGTTTTCAAAATTCACATCCTTGTTGCGGATACTGCGGATCGTGGCTGCCCGACAACCGCAATTCATAAAGAAATTCTCAATGACCCAATTCCGATACTCGCAAAAACTGCTCTTGCGGGCAGGCTTCCGCAGTAACCGCTCCAATTCTTCATCTGTGTAAGTTTCCTTAACTGTTTCCTTGTCCTTCAAATGCGGGATTTCCAAATCTGTCAGACCCCGCTCCCGACACCATTTGAGAAAGGTGCGGAATACTCTTGTATAACTGGAAATGGAATTGTGGGCTAACCCGCTCTGCCTCATGGAAACAACCATGCCGTCCAAGTCCTCTTGTGTCAGTTCCGAAAAGGGGATGGATAGGTCTAAATGCTTGCTGATACTGTGGATGTGTTGATTGTAGGTCTGGATGGTCTTTTCGCTCAATCCACGGGCAGTTGCCGAGGCTACGAAGCGGGAAAACGCTTCCTCAATTGTAGCCGAAATTCCAACTTTTTTGATACGCTGTCTTGCCATGTTTCTGACACCTTACCTTCCTTGATTTTCGCAGGAAAATTAAGCGTGCCTCTGGAAAACAGAGAAAACCTTGAAAGCCTGTAAAATCAATGCTTTCAAGGTTTTTTGGTGACCCGCCGGAGATTCGAACTCCGGACACCCTGCTTAAAAGGCAGGTGCTCTGCCGACTGAGCTAGCGGGTCATATATGGCTGGGATGGCAGGATTCGAACCTACGCATGACGGAGTCAAAGTCCGTTGCCTTACCGCTTGGCTACATCCCAATGTACGGCAAGTAGAACTTCAGCCCCGCCAAAGGCGAGGCTGAAGAAAAGAATGGGGTGGATGAAGGGATTCGAACCCTCGGCCTCCAGAGCCACAATCTGGCGCGCTAACCAACTGCGCCACATCCACCATATCCAATTTCTTACTGCGCTGCACCGCAATGGCTGCCCCAAAACGGGCTGGCACGCCAGAAGGGACTCGAACCCCTGACCTACTGCTTAGAAGGCAGTTGCTCTATCCAACTGAGCTACTGGCGCATATGGAGCGGGTGATGGGAATCGAACCCACGCGACCAGCTTGGAAGGCTGGGGTTCTGCCATTGAACTACACCCGC
>JAZQHD010000189.1:0-3419 GCA_045540375.1 Ructibacterium sp.
TTGCTTTCGTAAAAGGCACGGACAGCCTTTTCCTTGGCTTCCTTTGCCTGTTTGTTTGCGATTTCTGCCCTGTAGTCGCTAAAGGACTTTTCGAGAGTCTTATATTCCTCGCTGTCCTTTACATTTACAGCCTTTTCAGCAGGCTGTTTTTCAAGTTCCGCTTTCACCTGTTCCTCGGCATAAGCGTTTCTTGCGGTAAGATGCTCTGAAACCAGCGCATCTTCCAGTTCTTTGGGAAGTTCAACCCCGCTTTCCTTTGCAAGGTTGCGAATAGTTGCTCTTGTGAATGCCATAATTCAATCTCCTTTTCATCGGGGGCGTTTCATTGCCCTTTGATTGTATGTATATGCGGTTGTTTATACATGAATATTATACAAAATATTTTGCGTTTGTCAATGCCCCTCGGTTTAGGCGTTTTTCATACTATCTTCCATCAGCCGCTTGTACTCGTCTGTGTGTTCCGTGGCGGCTCTTTGGAGCATATGAACGCCAGCGCGCCCTCTTGCTCCCAATTCCACATACTGATCATACGGCTTTTCAGGGAATTTATCTACCATAGTGCCAATATATACAGCGTCTTCATCTTCTCGCACTTCAACGCCAATGCTATCTCGCAAAGTGCCGGTGCGGACGGGTGTGTTATCTTTTGCATAACCCTGTGCGGCGGCTCCGATTTTTACAAGTCCTGTTTCAATCGCACCATCCAATGCACGCAAAACCTCTTGTAAATTGTCGGTGAATACTATCGAGTTCCCCGCCATTTCATCCACTCCTGATATGTCATATTGGCTATTTCTTGCGATGTAGTTCCACGGAAACTGCTGTCATCTTTGTAGCTTCCGGCAACTGTGCCAAGCCGTGAGGATCGTGTTTTTCCCCTCGATTGACCAACCCCATATTTAAGGGTGCATCTGCAAAAACAAATTTCTTCCGGTCTTCCGTTTGGGTCTCTCGGTCTTGAACATCCGTTGTCGAACAATTCATCAAGTTCAATTTCTGTACCGTCCAGCATTGCGTGAGTGTGTCTTGTGCGGTTATCGAGCGTTGCCATCCAAATTTTAGTGATGGTGTTTCCAATATCTTCCGCACGGTGCATACCGTCAAGCCTTGCTTTACTTTCCGCATCTGCTCCCATTCCTTGTGAGTGCATACTTGCAGAATTGCGATTTTTCTCCACGGCACTATTGGCTGACCGCTTCATAATGGCATAAGCACCCAACAAAAGCAAAGAACCGGCAAGCACGGACTTTTTCAGGTTGTCCTTGTTCCAAGCCGTGTCCTTTTTACGATCAACGGTCTGTTGTGTATAACCGCTATACTTTTCTGCTTCGGTGTCGGTGATTTCCTGCGGTGTAAATCCGTCAATATCCTTTTCCATTTCCGCATTGATGTAGTTGTAATTCAACGCATAAATGGAAGGGGTCTGTGAGTTGATATATGCAGATGCTTCCACATTTGCCTCGTACAGATTATCGGCAACATTGGCAGACAGAGAAGCAAACTCTTTGCTTTTTACCAGTTTACGATAAAAGCGGATATATGCCTTTTTCGCTTTCAGCTTTTCTTCCTCTGTTTCTGCATCCTTGTAGGCTTGCAACAGTTCCGCTGACTTTTCATCGATGGTCTTTGCATAATCAGCCATCTTTTTCTGTACGGTCTTTTCCGTTCTGGAATAAATGGCAGACAGCCGCTTCTCCATTTCTTCCAGTTTTTCGTCTGTTAAACGGTGCGCTTTGTCTGCCATCTGTTATCATTCCTCCACGGGTTCTTCAATCGGTTCTGTATTCTGCCCGTTTGCTTTTCGCAATTCCTCAATAATCCGTTTCAATTCTGCGATTTCTTCATCCTTATATCGGTCAGCCGCTTCCACATCCTTTCGCTTTAGCACTTCCTGCGCCTTGTCAGCATCGCCCAGCAGGGTCAAAATCTTTGTGGTGACATATTCATCATCCAAGTACTCAGCGCATTGCAACACCATTTCCAGCAGTTCAGACTGATTGGACATCTGCGACCTTGTATAAGTCGGCTCGTCCTCAATGCCAGCCAGTTCCAAAATGCCGTTGATAAACTCCGTCACGCAATATTCAAACTGGTCTGTTTTCTGATTGATAGGCTCGTAAGCCGCCTGGATTTGCGTAGCAGTCACAGAACCAGCGGAAACATCTTGTACCTTGAGTGCCATAAAATCGGCGTACAACTGCTCCGTGAGCCTGTCAAGTGCCTCTGCGGTCGCCTCAAACTCCACGGAAACATTGTGAGCCTCAACAGACGCGCCGTCATCACCGTCAGCGTGTGCGGTGTGGGTCAGCTTTAACTGTTCAATGAACTTTGCGTCGTCAGCCTCGTTCATACCGCCGCAGTTTTTCAAAATCCAGTAGATGAACTCGCCATCGCTGACATTGTTAATCAAGCCGGAAACCATCAAATCGTATGCGTCAATCGTGCCTTGATTGCCCACAAGGTCGCTCTGTCGGTTGACATTCCACAACGGCACAATAGGGAAGCCAGGATAATTCTCGCCATCGAGGATTGTTTCGCCCTCAACCTCGGACTTTCGGATAATCTGCTTGTATGCCCTCTTGTCGTGCAGGATGGTTACATCTTCATCCTTGCGCTTGATGTAGTCAACGTAACCGTCCAGTTCGTACAAAGTGGCACGGAGCGGCTTGTGATCGTCAATCTGCCAGAAGCGAATACCAGCTTTCAAGCCGCCGTCATCTTCATCGTACAACGGCACAAACTCTGTCAGCTTGAACACTTCCAAATGGTCGTAATTCCAAAAGCCCAAGCCGATACCACCATTCTTTGCAGCCGTGGCACAGACCTGCACACGCTTGTCAAAGTCCTTGCCCAGCTTCTTCTTATTCGCCTCGGTTTTGAAGGTTACACCATTGCCCAGCAGATATGAAACCGCCTGCGTGGTGAAATAGTTGTACCAGTTCGATGCAATCTTGTTGTTTGCGCTCCAAATGTCGGGGACTTTCTGACCAAACTGATTATGCACAAATTTCTGAAACCGCATAATCGTTGGGTTCTGGTGCTTGTAGTACAACTCCGCATCAACCGCTGTCAAATAGTCAGCGGTTCGCTTGTGTTCTGCAATCGCTTTCAGCACAAACTCCATTCTGTCCCGTTCGTTTTCGCCAATTTCAAGCAAATCTTGATAAGTTTTCAATAAACCACCTCATTATCCTGCATTAAATGAAGCAATGACAATGCCCCTTTCAACATTGTCGCTTGCAATTCCTATCAGTTCGCATTTCACTTTTTCTGGAGAAGATGCCCAAGTGCAACGCCGCCAGTTTCCGTCACCATCGGGATGTGTATTCTTTGCTTCTTCTTCATTTTCCGCACATACAACAAAAGAGTCATGGGTGTCATAATCATTGTTTTCGTCTTGCCAAACAAAATACAAATTC
>JAZQHD010000190.1:0-5468 GCA_045540375.1 Ructibacterium sp.
GTCTCTGTTGTTTTGTTCAGCTTGAGCACCTGACCTCGATTGCTGTCTCCGCTATCCACCAAGCTCACGCCGGTAAAATCGGATCTGTAAGAACTAAGACCGGGGACATCCTCAACGGATGTATACCCCTCAAAGTTGTCATTGAACATTGCCATACCGGACTGTCCTGCAACAGAACCGCCAAACACAGGCGGACAAATCAGCAAGCTTGCCAGCATGGCAATCACAACGCAAACACTCAGCTGCTTTTTATATTTTTTCATCTGCTTTTCTCCTTCCATATATCCTACTTATTTTGTCAATACCAGAGACCCAAAAGCCAAAATGCTTCTTCCCGATCCGATACCGGAATTGTATTCAATCCAACCCCGGCGTCCGCTTCCGTCGTTGTCATTGACCAACAGGGAGAACCGCAGTTTCTGATTTTCATATGGAATAAACTCATTACTGAAAACTTCGCTCCAGGGTATTCTCATTTCATACACGGTGTAGTTGGAATAAGGCTTAATTACAAATTCCATATCTTCCACATCCACCATGGACGGAATATCATAAAGAACAGCACGCCGCAAAAGGGTGGGGCCCTGGCCTGCTACTTCGCCTGCATCAAAGAGAACAAAGCTTCCGTATTCAATGGGGTTGACAATCACCCGGTCATCCAAGCCGAACTGCAAGCCGTCTCCGTTATACATCAAAGTACTTTTTCCTTTGTCATCCGGTGAATAAATATTGTCCTTTACTACGCTGAGCATATAGAAGTTTTCTTCATCCCAAAGGATACAACCGTTAAAGCTCAAATCCTCCGGTCCGCCCCAACCGCTCATATTTTTAACATGCTCTTCTCTGTCCGAACCAATCCAGCCACCCTGCCATTCTCCGCTGCCTATCTCGCCGTCTATGGTTGGCTTGCTGACTGCGTAAGCTGCTGTACCAAAGTCTACCTTCTGCTCATAGGCATAGGTGCCACCTCCATCCAGCTTGATTTCCAGACCCAGATTGATCACCGGGCTGACGATCTGATAGGGCAGGTTGAACAGAAATTCTCTCGTCTTTCTCGGCTGCAGACCAACAATCTCCTTTGCCGGCATGCTTTCTATATATTCCTCAGGGCTTACCACCATGATGGTACCGGACAGAGCCTTGGTCTCACTGACATTGGTAATGGCAACCCGTGCCTGCCAATGATCATAGCTTCCTTCTGCTACCTGCTCTGTGGTAATCTCACACACAATAGGATCCACAACAGTAAAGCCAACAGGTATTTGAGAGCAGATTCGCCCTTCTGCATCCTTGACATAGACAAAGGTGTGATATTCACCGCTTGCATTGGGGGAAATCGCAAGCTTAAGAGCTGCAGTATCGCCCTCAAATCCAGCATTTTCCTCTACCTTGATATGATCCATTTTCTCAATTTCAAGGAACCGGTCGCTATCTCCGGTCTTGGTAAATCTCATGGTAACGATATCATCAGGAATAACCTGCAATTCGGCTTTTTCGGCAGTTACGAGAGCAGCCTTGTCTTCTACCTGCTCAAACTTGGAAATGTTTCCTACTATATACTGAATCGTCGGTGTAACCATCAAAGAAAACTGTCCGTTTTCAGAATACAAATCGCTGACCTTATTGCCTGAAATATCATACAGCGCTACCTCATTGCATCCAAAATCGTAGGTTACCGCCCGCTCCTCCATTTCTGAGGTAAAAATCACTACATCCTTGTTTAAGTCCTCATTCCAAAACCGGAAGGCATGATACTCACCCTCATGCTCCAGATGCTCCCCGGTATAGTCATAGGAGCCTGCCAAAGCATTGTAGGCAGAAATGGCAAGGTAAGACGGCTTTGCACCGTATGGCGACTCTGCGTGGTTATAGCTTCTGACCCAACCCCAGTTATGCTCACTCTCGGTAGGATCCAGCTGATCAAGGAAGCTGTACTGCGTCACTACATCTGCAAGGTCAAAAGCCTCTGCCCACAGATGGAGCTTTACGGAATTATATGCCTGCTCCGGATAGGTGTATCCCAGACCATTGCCTTCTATATATGTAGAAAATCCCATTTCCGTAATGTAATGAGGCTTTAAGGGCCCATAGTTCGCCATTAACTCATGAAGTTCCTCCAGGCGGTTCTTGTAATAGTCCAAACGGAACACGCCTGACCAGTCATAGGGGTGGGTGCTGTACGCATCCATGTAGTCATAGGCACCCAAGTCCATCATCTCTTTGATCATATCCAGCGGGACCTCTGCCGTATCAATACCGATAACCACACACTCAGGGTTTCCTGCCTTTAAACCCTCATAGCAAGCCTTTAAAATATTCACATAATCCGATACCGGTGCACCGGTTGGATTGAATACTGCCACATTCCATTCGTTCCATATCTCAAAGTGGGTCACAATACCCTTGGTCTGAGAGGCAAGCCAGGTACAGTACTTCTTTTGTGCCTCCAATGCCTCCGGGCTGGTTGCCGCGGCCGAACCGTCTCCACCGGGACTGTATAAGACATTTCCGCCGGAAATAATCGCCAGGGGATTCAGTCCACCTTCTTTTTCATACCGAAGCATGTCCAAAGTATCCTCCGGAGTAAATCGGTAAACACCTTTTTCCGGCTCATTAGTCCGCCATTGGGAGCTGTCACGGAGCCAGCTTCCTCCCGCCTGGGTCAGCGTTTGGGTGACCGCTTCAACGCCACCTCTTCTTTTTTCCACAACCTGCTGTACAACGCCCATTCGGGTATTTTGTTTTTCTACCTTCATGGAACGGGAAAACTCAAAATGCTGATTCTGCACATAAGTTTTGTCAGGATCATCCTCACGGGTAACCTTGTGCGTTATGTTCACATCATAGACGGCATATCGGTCAAAATTCCCCTGCGGCTGAAAGGGCACCTTGCTATATTCCTTAGGATTGACTAAAAAGGTCTTTTCCTCTTCCCACAGAACATTTCTATTATCATCGGTAACTACAATCTCCGCAGTATCTTCTATCTTGACCGTAGATTTGTTAAAGTAGTTCAGCTCCATAGCAAGAGTCTCACCGGTCACAAAAATGTTTCCGTATTTTTCCGAAGTAGGCGGTTCCATTGCAAGTGGTTCCTTGTGCTTTACCTTCGTCAATGTCACAGAACCCAGAACCACCTCACTGCCGACCCAACCGGTTCCCGGTCCCCAAAGGCCAAGACGCAGGTCCTTTCCGCTTAAACGGTTGGCAAGACGCATATCCTCCACATAATAGGTCGCAGTTTTCCATTCTTCGGTTCCCGTCAGCTTCAGCAAGCCTGCCTCACCATAATCATCATAGGCACCTTCATATTGCCCGAAAAAATAACCGTGGAAATGGCTGTAGCCGGAATCGTAATTGACAACAAGGTTGCTAAACCCTTCATCAAAATATTCTATCGTCAGTTCAAAGGCATGATACCGGGGAAGATCATAGGCAAAGGCATCATCCACATCGCACCAAAGATAGTTGCTGACATCCCTTTTCAGCAATCTTCCGTATCTACCCTCCCGTTCCACAGCGACACCTTGTCCGGATACTGTGATGCCATTTTGCTCCAGGCTCTTACCCAGAATCACCGATACGGAATCAGAGGTATCTTCTGCATTGACCGTACTGATACACACCATACTCATCAACTGCATCACGATGAGCATCGTACTTATCCACCGAATTCTCTGTTTCATGTAGTTTCCTCCTTGTCCTGTCAATAAAATTACAATCCTTCTTATATTTTATCTGCAACCGTGTAGGAACGAAATGCACTTTAGTGCCATTATTTATACAATTTCATCACTGATGTTCAGTGCTCGGGATTCACACAACTCAAGGTCTTCTGCCTTTCCGGTTTGTTTGTCGGAAGGTGCTGGGATTAATGGTAGAATACTTAGTAAAGGCTCTTGAAAAATAGTATTCATTTTCATATCCTACTGTATTGGCAATCGTCAGCATGGTATCATCTGTCGTAAGCAAAAGCTGTTTGGCTTTTTCAATACGAATAGATGTCAGCTTTTCCATAATACTTACGCCGGTTTCTTCCTTAAATTTTCTCGCCAAAGACCGGTAACTTAAATTTAATTCATCGGCAATCTCCGACACCTTAATCTTGTCAGAATAATGCTCCTGCAGATAATTCGTGACGCGAAAGGATACGCTTTCACCTACTCCGGAATCAATGCGTTTTTCAAGATTAAGCACTTCATACATATCAAAAAGCCATTTCAGGAATGCTATCTGCAAGCTATATATGGAATGATCCACATAAAACATCGAAACATCGGTTTTAAACGAGAATACTCGAGGAATGGACAGTGCCGATGAAATGTCATGAAAACAACCCGACGCTTCATTCAAGAGTTTTTTCAAACTAAACCGGATGCAAAGCCCGCTATCATCCATAGGAAAGGTGTTGTTGTGAAAAACACCCGGGGGAATCAACAAAGATTCGCCTGCTTCGGTTACAATCTCCTGCCCCTGAATCGATGTCAACATACTCCCGGTTTCCACATAATTGAACTCGTACCACGCGTGATGATGAAAAGGAACATAGCCTCCAGACTCATGCTTCAAAAGAAAAATGTCAAGAATATTAATTTGCAGGTCTTGAAAAACAATTGATCTGGAAATCAATTCATTAAAATTTGTCGTTTGCATCTATCCACTTCCTTCCGCACCGAAAAAGGTGATTTCTGCAATTCATGTAGTAATAAAAAATCCACCAACTATATTGTACTCTCCTTCTTGTATAAAACAAAATGCACTTTTATGACACATTTTATACTATCTTGCCATTATTCCAAGCAAACAATTTCTACTTTCGTACATTTTGCCCAGATTGCGCACAAATAGATGCCATTGTATGGCAAAAATTACAATTGTTCGCTTGAAATAAGCCTTCTTCGTCCCTATCAAAAAACTATTTTTTCTCCATATTCCTTCTCATACAGTGCATAAATATCTTCCTTCATCGGCAATGCCGATGAAGATCCCCTTTTTGTTGCCGAAAGTGCACCAACGCAGTTTACAAATCTAAGTGCTGTTTTTATATCTGCACCACTTGCAATAGCAGTTGCAAAGCCGCCATTAAAAGCATCGCCTGCACCCGTTGTGTCGACCGCCTACACCTTGATAGAAGGCACCATCATTTTGTCTTTTCCGTCGGTCCAAAAGCACCTGCTTTGCCAGGTGTTATCACAACATTCTTTGCACCTTTTTCAATGAGCTTGCATGCTGCTTTCTCAGCACTTTCAATATTGGTAACAGAAACACCTGAGAAAAATTCCGCTTCTGTTTCGTTGGGTGTAATAAAATCCACATCTGCAAACAAGTCATCGGGGATTTCCTAAAAATTCGTGTCCCATAATTACGGGCGGCAAATATGGATATTGGTCGTGTTTTATGTGTATATCCGTTCCGCAAATTCCGGAATAGGGAACTTTTATTAATACTTCATTTTCAAAAAGCTTTGG
>JAZQHD010000191.1:0-77472 GCA_045540375.1 Ructibacterium sp.
AAGTGTAGTTAAAACAATTTTCATTGATTATACTCCATTGTAATATGAACTATACCCTCTTCAAGGTATTCATCTGAAACAGAAACAAACCCCATTTTTTCATAAAAACCTACAGCCTGTTTCTGTGCGTGAACACAGATTTTCTTGCAGTTAAAATATTCCTGTATGTTTGCTATACTTCTTTTCATAAGCTCGCTCCCAAGCCCTTTTCTATGTTCAAGGGTGAGAACTCGTCCTATTTTTACAACACTGTTTTCTTTGTCTGAAACAAAAGCTCTTAAATAGGCAATAACCCGCTTGCCCGAGGTAAAGAAATAGTGCCTGCTTTCATAATCCATATCGTCCATATCCTGACATACTATGCCCTGCTCCAGCAAGAATACCTCAGCACGGGATTTTAATATTTCGTATAATTCCTCAGTTGTAAGCTGAGAAAAATCTTTTGCATTAAAGGTCATAATCTTTCTCCATTTTTATATTTAATTAAAACTTTTTATCCATGTTACCAGAGAGTTGTGGTAGACATTCTCCAAGACATCCTTTTTCATCTGCTCTGTAACGGGTCCATTACGCCTCATTCTCTCCAAAATGGCCTCCTGAAGTTCCTCCACTGTCATTTCATCAAAGGATTTATTATGATTTACTTCTACGTGTTTTCCTGTTTCGGCAGGCTTTTTTTCTTGTTTCGGAGTGTCTGTAGCCTTTTCAGCAACATCAAGTTTAATAGGCTCTGCAACTGTATAAGAATTGGATACAGGAATCCATATTTCTCCTGAATTTGCCTTAACAGTTACGGATATACATCCGTTTTTTACAGATACCTTTTCGTCTGAAAGTCCGCCTGCATATCCCTTTTCATTCTGCACCGGAAGCGTCATTACGAAATCCTCATCACTATTATTTACCGTCACAATTACTGATTGCCCACTATAGTTTCTTTCAAAAGCATACTGGCAATTTGTTAAAAGCAACTCTCGATAATTTCCATATGACAAAGCCTTTGTTTCAATGCGGATTTTTCCTAGTCTGGAAATCAGCTCGGCAAATCTATTACCACGAATTTCGTTGAGATACTGTTCATAAGAAATCGCAGGTCTTAAGGAATCATCAGAACCGTATTGTTTCTGTCCTTCTATACCAAATTCCGATCCGTAATAAACAGATGGAATTCCCGGCAGTGTATACATCAATATGTGAACAGGTACAAAATGCTTTTTATTGTTAAGCTTTGTATAAATTCGTTCAACATCGTGATTGTCTGCAAAATTGTACAGTTTCAATCCGTCTGGGCTATTTCCACCCATTTCGTACAAACGCTTCACTGTATGTGCAATCTCAAAATAGTTATGATCATTATGCCCGGAATACAGAGCCTTGTGCAGATGGTAGTTGGTAACTGAATGCAATGTTTCACCGTTTACCCAACGGATATAATCACCATGGATAACCTCACCCATCAGCCAGAAATCCGGCTTTACATCATCCGCTACTCTTCTCAGCATCTTCATATATTCAAAATCCAACACATCTGCAGCATCCAGACGGATTCCGTCAATGTCAAATTCCTGCACCCAGAATCGAATCACATTGCAAATATACTCCCTGACCTCATTATTATGCTGATTCAATTTCGCCAGCAGATCATATCCGCCCCAGTTATCGTAAGAAAATCCGTCATTGTATTCATTATTACCGTTAAAATTCACATTGCAATACCAGTCTCTATACTTTGAAGATTCTCTGTTGTTTCTGATGTCTTTAAAAGCGATGAAATCTCTCCCGGTGTGATTGAATACACCGTCTAAAACCACTCTTATTCCATATTTATGACATTCTGCCACAAAAACTGTTAAATCTGCATTTGTGCCAAGTCTGTTATCAAGTTTTTTGTAATCTGTTGTTTCATAACCGTGTCCTACCGATTCGAACAGAGGACCTATGTAAAGTGCATTAAATCCAAGTTTTTTGATTTCTGGGATAAAAGGCAACAGAGAATTCAACCTATGTTCCGGTTCGCCGTAGGTGTTTTGCTTTGGCGCGCCTGTCATTCCCAAAGGATATATGTGATAAAATACCGCTTCATCATACCAAGCCATATTCAATTCTCCGTTTCCTATATTTTCGACAACATTCGTCAACATCTCGTTGATCATTCATATTCGATTCACCGATCGAACGACATGTTCTGTTTTGGCAGAGATAAGGGTAAGCAAAGCATCCGGGGATATCTCAACCTGGTATCCAATTTTCCCTGCGCTAAACACGATGGTGTCGTACAATTGGCAGGACTGGTCCACAACGGTCGTGTATTGCTTTTTCATACCGATGGGGGAACATCCGCCACGAATATATCCGGTTACCTTATTGATATCTTTGACCGGTATCATTTCCACTGATTTTTCTCCGACGGATGCGGCACACAGTTTTAAATCAAGTTCATTTAGAACAGGAATGACAAAAATATAATACCTCTTCGAGGGCGCGATGGTAACCAATGTTTTAAAAACCCGTCTTGGATCTTTTCCTATCTTTTGCGCCACCGAACAACCATCGTAATCTCCGTTACTCTCATAGGTATACAGTTGATATGAAATTTTATTCGTTTCGAGGATTCTCATTGCGTTTGTCTTAAAATTTGCCAATTCTACCACCTCGTTTAAGATAAAACAGATTCCGTACACAGGTTCATACCATATCGTTTAGAACCTTTTGAACCATTCTTCTTCATCGAATCATTATATACCCAAACAGACAAAAAAACAACCCTATTAAAGGGTTGTTTTTTTACAGTTTAGTTAAATTTGGGCAAATAATCACCATGGGCATCAATCAGTTCATCCACCATCTTCTTAATGGTGTCGATATCCAACTCTGCTGCGGTATGGGGATCCATCATAGCCGCCTGATAGATGTTCTCCTTCTTTCTGGTTCTTGCCGCCTCGATGGTGAGAAGTTGGACATTCACATTGGTCCGGTTCATCGCTGCACAAATCTCCGGCAGCGCACCTACATAACAAGGGGTGATTCCGTTTCCATTTACCAGACAAGGTACCTCTACACAGGCGTTTTCGGGCAGGTTGGAAATCAGGTGTCCGGTATTCAGCACATTACCACCAATCTGATAGGGGATATCTTCTACGATACTCCGGAAAATTCGTGCCGCATATTCATGACTCATTTCGTGTTCCTTAACACCATTTTCCACCATCTCAGCGTATTCCTTCTTCCAGTCTTCAATCTGCTTAATGCATCGTCTGGGATATTCATCCAGAGGAATGTTGTATTTCTCAATCAGCTCCGGGTACTTACTTTTGATATAGAAGGGATTGTATTCCGCATTATGCTCGCTGGATTCGGTACAGTAATAACCAAAATTTTTGATGTATTCCATTCTAACCTTATCTTTCTTTTCCGGGTCTGCAAGGTAGGCATCCACCCTCGATTTGATTTCAGGATAGAGGTCAACACCATTCTTATCTTTAATCTCCAAAAGCCATGCCATGTGGTTGATTCCGGCAATCAATTCTTTTCTTCCCTCGATTTTATCTTCCATGCCAAGGCTCTTTAAAAGTACATCGGTACAAACCTGAACACTATGGCAAAGACCAATGGTTTTTACTCCGGTATATCGCTGAATATAGCCTGTCAGCATTCCCATAGGATTGGTATAATTGAGGAGCCATGCATCAGGGCAGACCTCCTCCATATCTCTGGCAAAGTCCTCTAACACTGGAATGGTACGAAGAGCTCGCATGATACCACCAACACCCAAAGTATCCGCAATGGTCTGTCTTAGACCATACTTTTTAGGAATCTCAAAATCGGTAATAGTACACGGGTCATAACCACCTACTTGAATGGCGTTTACCACAAAGTCTGCATCCTTTAATGCCGCCTTGCGGTTTTCCACCCCGACATAGCACTCAATCTTACCAAAGCCACCCTTGGCTTTCCGGATTGCTTCCAGAATTACCCGGCTTTCTTCCAGTCGTGTTGCATCAATATCATATAAAGCAAAGGTGCTGTCCTTTAAAGAGTCAATACACATGGAGTCTCCAATAACACGTCTTGCAAAGATGGTGCTTCCTGCACCCATAAATGTGATTTTCATAACATTTCCTCTCTTTCCCTTTAGAATACATTCTGATTCTCTCGATAGCTTTTCCAGACATTCTCGAAGAAGTCATCATCGGCTGGAATGGAACGGACCGGACGCCACTGGGTTTTCCAATAACCATCCTCCATCCATACTTCCTGAACCTTATCCCGGTTTACCGGGTTTTCCTCCCGGAACCGGAACTTCTCATCAAGACCTTCTCTCAAACTTCCATTCTTATCATAGTAGAGAGAGGAACCACGCGTATCTGCCGCCACATTACTATAGTCCACCATAGCGGTCAAGCATGCAATTTGAGTTAAAAGCACATCCTTTAACTTGCAGTACAGGAACAGCTGGGAAGGCTTTTCCACTCCGGCTATATCCGTGAGATTTTCCAGTTTGTATTTTGCTTCCTTCACTGCCTCTTCCATCATTGACCGATTCCGGATTGCGGATGCATGATCACTCATAGTTCGCTGTGCCTTATGAAGCAGAACATCTATATTATATTCCTTACCGGATACTGTATCAAACTCTGCCTGGCAAACCTTGGCACACTCTTCTGCTATCTTGGCAAATTCCTCTTCCGAAATTATCTCATTAGGATTCTGGGAGAGATAGAGTGCAGCACGAAGAGAACCGACCTGACCTGCATTTAATGCACTACCGCCCGGCCGGGTAACACCATGGGTTCCGGCACACTCGCCTGCCGCAAACAAGCCACGAACCGAGGTCTGCCACCACAAATCTACTGCAATACCACCATTATTGTGCTGAGCACAAAGAGCAATTTCCAGATAATCCTTGGTGATATCCAATCCTTTCGAAGCATACAAATCCACTGCCGGAGCATTCATTTTAAGAAGTCGCTCAATGGGAGTTCCAAAGCAAGATTCTGCACTCTTTAAATACTCATAAGCCTCAGGGGAAAGCTTTTCAAATTCCACCTTTTCCATACCGAAGGGGTTCTTGGTATAGTCAAGATAGACTCTTCTACCTTTCATAACAGATTCCCGGTAAACCAGGATATCAATCACCGAAGAACCAGCAAGAACCTTTTTACTGTCAAAGGGCCACTGGTATCCCTTCAGAAACACCATGGAAAGTGCTTCGTAAACATCATCGAAGTAATCTTCCAGGAATTCATATTCCTTTCCATCCTGATCCACCGAAACAAACCGAGGAAGAACCTGCATATAAGTTCCCGAAACATTCCACCTGGGTGCAATAGACGCTAAGCCATACTGCCATTCGGTCAGGTTCTGCGTTTTGGCACCTGCCAAAAGAGCCAAGCTTGTGGTACCGGTATGGCACTCAGGGTAGACGCTATCCGCATAGATACCGGCAGGACCACCGGTTGCAATTACTAGATCGCCACAACGGAAAGCAACCAGTTCTCCTGTAGTCTGTTCCACACAAAGAAGACCGCAGACCTTGTTATCCTTCTTCAAAACCTCCACGGCAAGAAGTCCGTCATAAACCGGAATTTCCAGTCTTTCCGATTCTTTCTGCAATGCCTCGGTCATAAATTTGGAGGTCAAGGGGCCAACACTGGTGGCTCTGGCAAAGGGGTCATGGTCGGTCTTATACCCCACATATTCCCCATACCGATTCACCGGAAAGCCAACACCCAATTCACAAAGGTGCATGAAGGAACGAACAGACAATGACGCCTCGCACAGGGCATTATCACCATCCACACAACCTCCCTCAAACAGGTTCTGTGCCATAGCACGAACACTGTCAGGGCTGTCGCCGCCAAGGCCTAACTTATAGTAGGTCTGCTTATCGCTACCGGTATTCCGGGACGTACCACAATTGACGCCCTCTGTAACAATGGCAACCGCTCGTTTTCCTATTTCGGCAATCCGACAGGCAGCATTATAGCCTGCCGCACCGGTTCCGATTACTAAAGCATCATAAGTATATGTTTTCATTACAATCTCCTTATATGGAATCCACCGTCAACCTCTAGGGATTGTCCTGTTACATAGGGGATATTTCCACCTGCCAAAGCATAAACCGCATTGGCAATATCCTCCGGCTGTCCCCATCTCTTGATAGGAAGAAGTCCGCCATCAATCAGAGCATCATACTTCGCCTTGACCTTATCCGTCATACCGGTTGCAATAATACCAGGACGGATCTCATTAACCATAATGCCGTATTCTGCCAAACGGTCAGCAAATAATTTGGTAATCATGGTAACGCCTGCCTTAGAAATACAATATTCGCCACGGCTGGTAGAACTGGTATAGGCAGACATAGAAGAAATGTTTACAATGGCACCACCATCTGTATTATTCTTCATCTTGTTTGCGACCAATTGGGTCAAAAACAAGGTACCCTTGGTATTGATATTCATAACGAAGTCATAGCTTTCTTCGGTCATTTCCAGGATATCCGCCCGAACCTTGGGGGCAACGCCTGCTACATTGACCAAAACGTCAATCTTATCTACTGTATTTACAAACCGTTCCCGGTCTTCCTGACAGCTCAAATCACCGCGAACATAGATAAAATCTCCGGGCAACTCCACTGGCATCTTCTCGGCAACATCCATGCCGATCACCTTCATGCCTTCCTCTAACAACTTCTTTGCTGTTGCAAAACCGATACCTCCGGCGCAACCTGTTACTAATGCTGTTTTCATAGGTTTCTCCTTACTTTCTCAATAAGAATTTCAATTACTTGTTTTTACAGAATTCCTGATAAATAGGCATATAAACATCCTTATCCCGAATAACACATCCGGGGGTTCCTCCGGCACGCATCACTTCGGTACACTTAGAACAACAGATGCAACACTTACCTGCCTCCATACCACCCTGTTCCATAATATCCTTGGCAAATTCAGGGTAAGCAAAGATGGTTCTGCCAAAGCCAGCAAAGTCAAACTTGCCATCCTTGATATATGCTGCAACAACATGGGGTGCTGCAACACCTAGGTAAGAAATTGCCGAACAAATCAACTGAATCTCGGGAACCTGTTCTTTAATCCTGGCAATGCCTTCCAAAATCCGGGTAACGCCTTCCAAAGGATGCTCGGGGTGTTCATACCCACCCATAGCAAAGGGGCGATTGACATGGGGGTTGAAATAGGGGTTACCCATAGAAATATTTAAAAGCTTTACGCCATAGTCCCGCAAAGTTTGAATCAGCCACAAAGGTTCGGTCAAATCTACATCCAGACTACCATCCTTGGCAACACCAAAGCCGTAAGGATACGCAAAACCATCATAGACATTAAGCCGGGAGGACACAATAAAGTCCTTTCCACACTCAGCCATAGCACCCTGGATACTCTCACGAAGAAGTCTGGTTCGGTTTTCCAAGGATCCGCCGTATCTTCCCTCTCTCTCATATGCCGAGAGAAGTTCGGAGTTCAAGTACCGATGGCAACATTTGATATCCACACCGTCAAAACCAGCCTTTTGGGCAAGACTAGAAGAATGAATCAAAGCATCCCGAACCTGATCTAAATAGTCATCCGTAACAATCCGACGCTTGTCAATGGGGTTATCCTTTTCAAAAATAGGGTTGTTGTAAGCAATCAGCGGTGCCGGAACACCCTCTGGTTTACTATATCTACCGGAATGAGTAGCCTGCATAATTACAACAGGTTCTTCCCAGCCCGCCTTGACGGCATCATTCTTAATTGCCTCCACCTGTCTTTGAAAAGCAGGGAGATTTTCTTCCGTTAAGTAGAGCTGTCTTGGGTTAGCTCTTCCTTCCTCCAACACGGCAGTTGCTTCATACCAGATAAGTCCCGCTCCGCCTTCTGCAAACCGCTTATAACGACGCAAGGTCAGTTCACCGGGACTTCCGTCAGGGGTACCATCGCACCCCTCCATTGCCTGACAAGCAAAACGATTGGCAACCTTTCGATTACCAACCATTTTCGGAGTGCTTAGCACACTCACATCCTCAGATAAGGGAAGATTGGTTTCCAAAGCCTGATTCTGCTCCTGGAATTCCGCTAATGTTTTATATACTACGCGTTTGATAGAAATCACCTCTCTGATAGCATCTGGTATTATCATAGCATAAGCAAAATCATTTGTATAGTAGTTTTTTTGCAAGAAAATGTGTAAATATCGCAAACAAAATGAAAAAAACACTTGAATTTCGTATGACACTACTATAAAATATTGTTATGAGGTGATTTCTATGCCGACTATGGTTCATAATATCTATTTCAGCGAGGGCTTCAATCCAAGAAGCAAACACTTTCACGATGATTGTCATCAGATTATCTTTATTACTTCCGGTGCCGCAGATTTTGTGATTAACAAGCGTTCCTATTGCGCCAAGGCCGGAAATATTGTCATCATCAGCCGTTTTGAAAACCATGCTATCACAGATCAATCTCCGGACTACCAACGATATATCCTACAAATCAGCCCCAATGTTCATGCAACCGAAAACAAACTTTACTCTCTCTTCTTCAACCGACCATCAGGGTTTACCAACGTCATTGACGTGAATTCTCAGTACGAGTATTTCCATTCTCTTTTCTCCGCCATGGTCGAGGAAGGAAAAAACAACGAAAGTTTGAAATCTGAAATGCTGGAGCTCCTGGTGGAACAACTTATTATCAAAGTATACCGAATCAAGCAAGACAACTTCTGGTATCCGGAAGAAAATACAGATTTGATTTTCCAGATTCAACGTCGCTTTGAACGGCATTGTGAACGCGCCTATTCCCTTCGGAAGCTTGCCGAAGAATTTCATATCAGTTCTTCCACCCTCTCCCACTCCTTCAAAAAAGCAACTGGCTTCTCGGTGTTTGAATACCTTACCGCTTGCCGATTTGCCATGGCAAAGAACTATCTCTGTAGTACCAATATGCCGGTCTGCGAAATCATCGAACAGTGTGGTTTCTCCGGAAGCAGTAACTTCAGCCGGAGCTTTAAAAAACTGGAAGGAATCACTCCTCTGGAGTTCCGGAAACAAAGTCGTAGCAAAAAAGAAGTGTGAGATTTCTCACACTTCTTTTTGTTCGCCTTTAACGTACCGAACCAACTCAGCAATAGCCGTCCGGTCAGTAAAATCTCCGTCTGCATCACAGAGTTCCACTAAAAGCTTTTCCATTTCGGTTGGGTTTTCCTTTTCCGACATCAGCTTTTTGAGTGCTTTGATAGCAGTTCGGTGTGGGAAAGAAAGCTCCTCCAATATCATTTTTCCCAAAAAGTTATAAACACGGATATTCGATATATCCTTTCCCTTAAAGTTCTTTTCCATAACCAATTTATCATAGTAGTCCCGACAATCTAGGGGCGTGATTCCAGTAGAATAAATGATAATTTTCTTATCCCGAAGTTTTTCCAAATTTTTGGTAATCAAAGTTGCTCCGGCAATATTTTCAGCATATAGACCACCGCCATAGATGATGATATCGTATCCTTGCAGCTCCTCCACCTTAACGCCTTTTGCCTCCACTGCCTGACAAGATAGCTCTTCGGCAATCCACTGGGCGTAGGCTTTGGTGGAACCATATTTTGACTTATAAATTACAATGGCATTCATAACATCTTCTCCTTCCATTCAAATTCTGTCAACCAACACAAAACTTGGACAGAAGTCTGTCCAAGTTTTTGTTATCTTTAGTTTTCGAAGATATCCTTCTGGTCAAGCACCGAGATATTTGCCGCAACCAGAGCCTTTGCTGCCCTTTCGTTATCGTCTACCCGGAAAATCATATATGCTTTATTCGCCACATTGGACATAAATGCATAGGTATATTCAATTGCAATATCTGAATCAGACAGCACCTTCAGAATTGCCGCCATACTTCCTGGCGTATCTTCCAACTCAACTGCCAGCACAGCCGTTGCGGTAACGGTGTATCCCGCTTCCTTTAACATGTCTCTCGCATCATTCGGTTTATCGGTAATGATTCTAAGAATACCAAAATCTTGGGTGTCTGCAATGGACAAGGCCTTTAAGTTGATATGCTTATCTGCAACAAACTTGGTAACCTCCGCAAGAGCACCTTTTTCATTTTCAATAAAAACGGAAATCTGTTTTACACTCATTTTTCTCCCTCTTTCTTTCTGGATTCAACGATTAATAAAGTTTTCTCTTGTCGACCACTCTCACTGCCTTACCCTCGCTTCGGGTAATGCTCTTGGGGGGAACAAGGTGCATCTTCGGCTGAATACCCAGCATGGTCTTCACCGCCGCAGCCAACTGCTTTTCCTTCTCCGCAATCTCACGAACGGTATCCGAGAAGTTCTCAGAGGACAGTTCTACATACACATCCAGAGTATCAGTGTTATTGGCACGGTCAACCTCGATGCGATAATTGGGGGAGTATCCCTGTTCCAAAAGTACAGTTTCAATCTGGGAGGGGAATACATTGACACCTCTGATAATCAACATGTCGTCGCTTCTACCCATGGGTTTGGTCATCTTCACAAAGGTTCTGCCACAGGAACACTTCTCGCGAGTTAACACGCAGATATCTCTGGTTCTGTACCGAAGTAGGGGAAAGGCTTCCTTATCTACACTGGTCAGCACCAATTCACCACGGCTACCCTCAGGAAGAACCTCTCCGGTATCCGGGTCAATAATTTCGGCAATATAATGATCCTCGTTAATGTGCATACCGGTTTGTGCCTCACACTCGAAGGAAACCCCGGGTCCAGCCAATTCGGTCAAACCATAAATATCATACGCCTTGATACCAAGAGCCTTTTCGATATCACGGCGCATCTCTTCCGTCCATGCTTCTGCACCGAAAATACCCGCTTTTAAGGAAATATCATCCGTGGTGTATCCCATTTCTTTTAAGGTTTCTGCAATGTATGCCGCATAAGAGGGGGTGCAGCAGATGATGGTGGATTGCAAATCTACCATGAACTGAATCTGTCTTTCGGTATTACCGGAGGACATGGGAAGGGTTAGACATCCAACCTTATGGGAGCCGCCATTAAGACCAGGACCACCAGTAAAGAGACCATAACCATAGCAAACCTGGCATACATCGTCCTTGGTACCGCCAACGGCCACGATCGCTCTCGCACAGCAATCTTCCCAGATATCAATGTCGTGCTGCGTATAAAACGCAACAACCCTCTTTCCGGTTGTACCACTGGTGGACTGAATTCTCACACAGTCCGAAAGAGGTCTCGCCATCAAGCCGTAGGGATATGCCTCTCTCAAATCCGCCTTAGTTAAAAACGGCAACTTATGTAAATCATCAACCGACTTGATATCCTCCGGTTTAATTCCTTTTTTGTCCATGAGATTGCGGTAATACTCCACATTCTCGTAAACATTTTTCACCTGATTTACCAAGCGCTCACTCTGGAGCTCCTTGATTTTTTCTACAGGCATGGTTTCTAGTTCTTTTTGGTAGTAGTTCCCCATTCTAATCATTCCTTTCAAGTATATATATCCACATCTACCTATTATCTCTTAAAATAACATTTAATTTCCTTTCCATATAAAATTATAATTGATTGATTCCCCACCGTCAACAAGAATATTTTGACCTGTGCAAAATTGGTTTGTTACTGTAAGAAAATATGCCCACTGAGCAATCTCCTCCGTCGTTGCCCACCGCTTTAGTGGGGTTTCGTCCATAATCTGTGTCCAGAGTTCTTTGTCGTTAATAACACAATCGTTCAAAGGTGTCAAAACACCGCCAGGATCGAGACTATTACATGTTGCCCCAAATCTTGCAATCCGCATTGCTACGTTTTTCGTGTACGCCATCACCCCACCCTTGCTCGCACAATACTCCGGAAATTCAGAACCGGTATGACCGCTGGCAGAGCCGATATTCAGTATCGATTTAATATTTTCATGAATCCCATATTTTTCTGTGATATGAATCAGCGCCTTCAGGTTAACATCAATATCCGCTTCGTTCTGAGTTCCTGCGTTGTTAATCAGGATATCCACATTCTCTATCCCAGGAAGACCCTCCACATCCCGAATATCACAAACAAAATGAGTATAGCTAGGATGGGAGATGCTTGTTTCCTGTCGGTCAATGCCCACAACTTGATGTTCTTTATTCAAGAACTGTTCCGCAATCGCTTTTCCAATTCCTTGGGAAGTTCCGGTAATTAAAACTTTCATTCTACTTCCTTCTTTCCGCAATGTAATCCAAATATTCTTTTCCAACGGATTCTTTCTTCCATTTTTGTGCCATTCGATAACCAATGGGCGAGAAGAGAACTTCCATCAAAAGTTCTAATACTGCTCCGGTCAGAGCACAGGTGGCACATTGTAGTACTGTCCAACGGAATCCATCCCAGAACATCGGTGCAAACCCCACAAATACAATAATAGAAAAGATAAAGTTATCAAAAAACTGTCCGATGAATGTGGAAATATACGACTGCATCGCAAAGGTAAATTTTCCGTCCGGGTAATGTTTCAATGCACGCCCGATGTACCAATTCAAGATATTGTTCATCCATGCCGAGGAAAGAAACGCCACGGTGCTTCCCAACAAGATAAACCATGTTCCGCCAAAAATATCATTAAATGCAGTGTAATCCTTTGCGTTGGACGGAATGCTGCTTGCAACAAAAAAAATCAAGCAGGTAAGCAAATTAATTCCTGCCGCAAGAACAGAAATCTTGGTTGATGCTTTGGGTCCAAAGTGTTTGGTAATGACATCCATACACATAAAAGAGAGCCAGGATATCAAGATTCCACCATCCAATGCAATCCAATCGAGTTGTAACAGAGTTTTGTACGCAAGAAGATTCATGCAGATAACACTGACCACAAACAATGTTACAACAGATGCCGGAATACACCGAAGAAGTATTCTTATTTCCTTTTTTTCACGGTTGATATATTTTCTAAACATGAACATTTTTTCTCCCAAATGAATCTTCGCTATTAGTATTCATTATAGCACAACACGTATTATATGACAAGAATTTTTTCCCACTGATAAACATTTAAAAATACGGATAAACTATCCAAAAAACGGAGGTGTGTTTATATGGCAAGGAACATTCGATGTGATTTGGCAGTGGAAGCTAGAGAAATGGTAACTGAACTTCAAGGAGAGGACTATGTCATTCCTGGGGTTTCAGTAGAAAGCGAGTCGGTGGATTCCTATATTCATATCACCCGTGTTCTTGTGGAATCCCTGGAAGGGCAGCGACAGTTAGGCAAAGCACCCGGGCATTATGTTACCGTAGAGATGCCAGCCCGGTTCTATGGACAACAAAAAATTTATGAGGAGATGTGTCAGGTTTGTGCCAAGGAGCTCTCAGAGCTGATAAACACTCATCTAAAAAGCGAAGACGACACCGTTCTGGTAATTGGCCTGGGAAACTGGAACATTACCGCAGATGCCTTAGGCCCTCGGGTGATTCATTCCCTGATGATTACTCGGCACCTAAAGGAGTACATGCCGGAAGAGCTAGACGAGGGGATTCGTCCGGTTTGCGGAATCTCTCCCGGTGTTTTAGGTCTTACCGGAATCGAAACCGGGGAGATCGTCCGAGGCTTGGTAGATCGTTTAAAACCGAAATTGGTCATTGCAATCGATGCTCTCTGCTCCCGAAAAGTAGAAAGAATCAATACAACAATTCAGTTCTCTGACACTGGCATTACTCCAGGAGAGGGGGTTGGAAACAAACGTCAAGCAATCAATCAAAAAACATTGGGCGTTCCCGTAATTGCCATTGGGGTTCCAACTGTGGTAGATGCCGCAACGATTGCAGGAGATTCCATTGACTGGGTTCTTAGGCGTTTGGGAGAGCAAATGCAATCTCAGCAGCCACTTTACCGATTCCTAAAAGAGCTAGAAAGCGAAGACAAATATGAACTGATTCGGGAATCCATTGCTCCTGCGTTTGGAAATTTTATCGTAGCACCCAAAGAGGTAGATTCCGTAATAGAAGACATTTCCAAAGTCATTGCCAACGGTATCAACATTTCCCTGCACAAAGGGATTACCTTATCTGATATTGATCGATACGTATAAAAAAGCGTGAGCATATCTGCTCACGCTTCTGCATTTTTAAAGGGCATTTACCAAAGATTTTCCTTCCCATTCCCTCGCAACAGGCACGTCCATTACCTCTGCAATTGTAGGTGCAATATCCAAAATACTAACGCCACTTAACTCCTCATTGGGTTTGAATTCATCCCCACAGAAGAACAACGGAATTGTCATATCCTCCGGTAAATCGGAGCCATGATTCCGGTCATGGCCGCCGTGGTCAGCAGTTACTATTACAGTGTATTCGTCCCCCACGGTCTCCATCACCTTTTTCACATTATCAATGGCATGGGAGATGCAGGCTAAGTACTCTTCGCTCATCCAACCATGGTCATGACCGCCTTTTTCATCAGTTTCTACCATATAGAGAAAGACAAAATCAGGTTTTGCCATCTTGATATAATTAAGAGCTCTCTCCGTGAGCATTCCATCGGTATGGTCAAAGGAATATGCATTAATATACTCCGAGGCAATCAAAGACCCTGGACGCCCGATTTCTCGAATAGGTTCCCATCCATAGTACATGGCAGAGCGTTTTCCTGCTGCCTTGATTTGTTCAAACAAGCCATTTACCGGTCTGACAGGAACTACATAATCGTTAGAAAAGGTTCCATGCCGCTCGGGAGGAATACTGTGAAACATAGACAGGTGGCAAGGCAAGGTAATAGAAGGAAAAACCGTTCTTCCGTCAAAAGTATAGGAAGATTTTCTCATCAATTCCTCTAAAAACTCGTTCTTACACTGTCTGAGACCGTCCGATCTCATACCATCAATGGAAATCAGAATTACTTTATTCATCGTTACCACTCCTCATATTTGGTTGATTCATGATATCACACAGGAAATTCCATGTCAATGGACTTCTCGGGAAGAAACCAATCAAAATTTGGTACAATGCAAAAAGACGATGCGTCAGCATCGTCTTTCATACTCTAAAACAAGCCGGGGATATTCAACCCACCGGTAAGCTGTCCCATTTGAGATGCGTTATCCGCTTCCATCTTCCGCAAGCCTTCATTGACTGCCGCAACAATCAAATCCTGGAGCATTTCCACATCATCAGGATCTACCACTTCCGGTTTGAGTTCAATTTCCTGTAATTCTCTTTTTCCGGAAATCACTACTCGAACGGCACCGCCGCCTGCCGTTGCCTCGAAGGATTTGGTTTCCATCTCCTCCTGCATTTTCAGCATCTGCTCCTGCATCTTCTGTGCCTGTTTAATCATCTGGTTCATGTTACCGCCGCCCATGCCACCCATGCCACGGGGAAAACCGCCTTTTGCCATTTTTCTTTCCTCCTAATTTCTTTCAATAATTGTCATTGTATCGCCAAACACATCTTTTTTCCGGGCAAGATCAAAGATACTGCTTTGTGGCTCCGAACTCTTTTCTCTCTTACCCTCTAGGTAGGCCGACACCTGCACCGATTCTCCACAAACTCGGGAGAAGAGTTTTGCAAGATATTCCTTCCCCTCCGGCTTTGCAATTCTGTCAAAGGCAATCTGGTTGGTTAATTCAAGTTCAATAACCGTACCATTCTGATATGCCTTGGCATTATAGAGAAAAGCAAAGAGTGCCTTGCTTTCTTTTTTTATTTCTTGAAGAGCATCCGCCCAGAACTCCCAAGGAACATCTCCGCCTGTTGTTTGCGAGTTTGACTGCGGAGCTTCTTCTGTTTTTTCTTCCTGAACCAAAGCTGATTTCGTTTCCTTTTCTCCTGATTCCCAAGGAGGCATATCTTCTACCGCTGCAGATTCCGCCATCTTCTTGGATTCTTTCACTGGCTTGGATGCCACCACCACATTTCTAGCTAGTTGCCGTTCCAGTTTCTCAATTCTGGCAAGAAGCGCTTCGGGTTCGGTGCTATATGCCGGATTACAAAGCTTCACCAAGGCTGTTTCTGCTGCCAAACGCGGCATAGACATCCACTTTGCCTGAGCGATTGCTTCTCCTAAAACTTTAATATGATACAAAATCTGTTCGGTAGAGAACAACTCTGCCTGTTTTTGATATTCCGCCGTTGTATCCTCGTTTCGTTCCAGAAGTTCCGCAGGATTTTTAGATGCTTTACAAATTAAGAGACTCCGGAAATGTGCCACTAGTTCCTCCAAAAAATTTTGGGGTTCCTTTCCCATCCGGAACACCTCGTCAGCACAAAGCAATGCATCCTTAATATTTTCTTCTCCAATGGCCGTCGCAGTGGAAAACAAGGCTCTTGGGTCAGCAATCCCAACGATTTCTGTAACCTTTGCCCGAGTCAATTCCTCTAAGCCAAATGCTGCACACTGATCTAGAACACTCAGCGCATCCCGCATAGAGCCATCGCCCAACTCTGCCACCAATTCCAATGCATCTGCTGTGGCAGGAATCTTTTCTGCCTCAGCAATTCTGGTCAATCTGTCCGCAATTTCATCCACACTGATTCTTCTAAAATCGAACCGTTGACAACGAGAAAGCACCGTTGCCGGAACCTTATGAGGCTCGGTGGTTGCAAGCACGAACAGGGCATGCTTTGGAGGCTCCTCCAAGGTCTTCAGAAGTGCGTTGAAGGATTCTGTTGTCAACATATGTACCTCGTCAATAATATAGACCTTATAGGTACAGCCGGAGGGTGCATACACTACCTCATCCCGGATTTCCCGAATGTTATCCACGCCGCGATTGCTGGCCGCATCCATCTCGTATACATCTAAGATACTGCCATCTAAGATTCCCCGACAGGTGGGACACGCATTACAAGGTTCCCCATTTTGCGGATTTTCGCAATTAACCGCCCGGGAGAAAATTTTTGCTGTGGAAGTCTTACCAGTACCTCTTGTTCCACAGAACAAATAGGCGTGCGCAATTCTTCCGGTTGCAATTCCGGTCTTTAACGTATCGGAGACATGGCTTTGCCCCACCAGATCATCAAAGGTCATCGGTCGCCATTTCCGGTACAGTGCCTGATAAGACTCTGACATATTACTTCCTCCCTATGGTTTTATATCGAAAGGCATTCGCCTTTTTTCCAATAAAAAATCATGTGCTTACCTTCGAAATAACAATCCCCGCGCCCCCTGTTCCGTAAGCTCGGGCCTGGCACTCTTGCGGCACATCAAAATAACTGCTTATCGCTGCTGCGTTCCCGCCCTGACGAGGTTCACAGGTTCCAATTGCGCAAGACCAAACCGTCAACACCACTAGAACAGAGTCAGACCGGACATGGCTATCCCTCATGGCAAGTTTTCATCCCCTCTGTAGCGGATTGAGGGTTACAAGGCACCGCTAACGCCCCGATTTAACATGATAAAATCAGTATAACACAAAAAGAAGAAAATATCAAGGATATTTTCTTCTTAATCTTTAAAAATTCAAAACATATCGAATTTCTCTTTCTTTCGGCATTTTCCTCGAACAGTTTCTCCTATGACTCCTGAATCCGCTGATCCGCCAAACGTTCCTCCACGGTTTTCCGATTCGCCGGAGCATGGGCTCTGTGCCACTGTCGACTGGTCTCAATCTCGATTTCTTCCTCATCTGGAATCTCATCACTCATGGCAATCATCATATCCCGATACTGGTCGTTCTTTTTCTTCAAACATAAACTGACAAAGGCAAAAAATGCCGCCGCTAGAATTCCAAGAACACTGAGCAACTTCCAAAACGTAGCATTTCCGCGTCGCTCTCCGGAGCAGAGCCATTCTTCTGTATTATTTTTATTTAACATAATTCATCGCTCCTTTTTTATTTCTCCTTTAGTTTGTCCAACTATTGCTATGTTATCACGACTTTTCTGCTTTGTCAATCAGCGGTAGCAAGACGAATACTGATTTCTCCGGTTGTCAAACTCCTGACCATTCCATTTTTATCCTCTATCATCAATTCGCCACGTTCCCCAATCCCCCGAACATAGTAAAGACTTCCCGGTTCTTGCAAGAGGGTAATCCATTTTCCAAGAACCATGGAATTTTCCCGATACTTTGGAAGAAATTTACCACAGGAAATCATCTCTTCCAGTTTCGATAGTCGCAGGGAAAGTTCTGCCGCCAACCGATTTTTCGCATCCTCGACAGGAGGAATATTTCCTGCTATTTCCATAAGTTCTTCCGGAAACTCAGCATTACAGTTGATTCCAACACCAATCACCACGGCATCTGGGGTTCCGGTGTGGGGGTTGGATACTAATTCTGCTAAAATTCCACAGACTTTCTTCTCTTGATAGTACAAATCGTTGACCCATTTAATTTTGGGGTATACTCCGCAAACTGCTTCGATGGCGTCTGCCACGGCAACCGATGCCGCTACCGTCATCAAAACTGTCGTTTCTCTTAAGAGGGCTGGACGAAGAATAATACTGAAATAAACACCGCCATCCCGTGGGGAATAAAAGTTTCTTCCCACTCTGCCGCGACCTGCTGTCTGAGCATTAGCAACCAATATAGTCCCATAGGATGCTCCCTTTACCGCCTGCCGCTTTGCTTCTGTATTGGTAGATCCAATTACCTCGTAGACCTGAATTTTTTCTAGCTTAAAGTCTGCCGGAAGATACCGGGCAATCCCGTCGACAGAAAGTTCTTTTTGGGCGTTGTCCCTCATCATGATTTCTTCACCAATTTCACATTTTCTTTTCCCAGAAGAAGTTCTAGTAGCTCCAGCACTTCCGGTGCATCTTGGATCCAGAGACTTTCCGGCGCTGACATCGTTTCTTTTTTATCCGCATAGTGTAAAAGAACTGGAATTTCGCCCTTGTTTTGCCGAAGAATACCTTTTAGTTTTTCTTCTTTTTCTCCCTCTGTGCTCAAAAGTCTAAGATACAACCGCTTGCTCTCTGCAGGCTTATCCGGCAGAGGAGAGATAGATTCCAATCTAAGCTTCGCAGGAGCTTCCTCTGCCAAGTCCAAATTTCCCTCTAGCACCAGAATCTTATCCACTTGGAGAAATGATTCAAACTTTCGGAGCAGACTAGGAAAAACAAGCACTTCTATAGACCCACTCAAATCCTCCAGTTCCAGATAGCGCATCATCTCGCCTTTTTTTGTAACCTGATTTCTTATCTTGGTAATAATTCCAGCCAGACGAACCTTTTCGCCAATGTTGAATCTATTTTCCTCGTTCTCGTGAATCTCCTGAATCTGAGCAGAAGCGCAACGAAGAATCTGCTCCCGGTACCGATCCAAAGGATGTCCGGAAATATACATTCCAATGCATTCTTTTTCCATAGCCAGAATTTCTCTTTCATCAAATTCCGGTAAATCAGGGAAATCATCCCCAACCGGGGTTGCATCGGTCATCATAGAAAACATATCCATCTGTCCCGGCATCAAGGATTTTTGTTCCGTAATGGCACCGTCTAGAACCTTTTCGTAAACGCTCATAAGAACCGACCGCTTCTGTCCCAAACTATCAAAAGCACCACTTCGAATCAGGTTTTCTACTACACGCTTATTAACCTTTTTTCCTGCCATTCTCTGGCAGAAGTCCTTAAATCCGGTAAAAACACCATTCGTCTCCCGCTCCGCTACGATTTCGTCCACCACAGCACCACCGACATTTTTAATTGCAGCCATGCCAAACCGAATTTTCCCTTCCTCTACCGAGAACTGACGGCCGCTTCGGTTGATGTCCGGCGGAAGCACCGTAATACCCTGACCTCGAATAACAGCAATGTACTTGGTAACCTTATCCGCATGTTCTATGAAGGAGGTCAGCAGTGCTGCGAAAAAGGCTACGGGATGATGGCATTTTAGCCATGCTGTCTGGTACGCCACCACTGCATAAGCTGCCGCATGAGACTTGTTAAAGGCATAGGAGGCAAAGTCCATCATCTCATCGAAGATGGATGCCGCAATTTTTTCATCCACACCACGCTTAACCGCACCCTCTACAACCTGACCGTCCTCTTCCACACCATAAATAAAGTTCTGGCGTTCCTTTTCCATCACATCTGCCTTTTTCTTGGACATGGCACGGCGAACCAGGTCAGCTCGTCCCAGAGAATATCCACCCATCTCCCGGACAATCTGCATAACCTGTTCCTGATAGACAATACAACCATAGGTAACATCCAAAATATGTTCCAGCATGGGATGTTTATACCTCACCATGGAGGCATTCCTTTTATTAGCAACATAGGTTGGAATGGAATCCATGGGGCCGGGACGATATAGGGAAATACCCGCAATGATATCTTCCAGACTATTGGGAGAAAGTTCTTTCATAAACTGCTTCATGCCGCCACTTTCCAACTGAAACACACCATCGGTTTCTCCGCTTGATATCATGGCATAGGTAGGTGCATCTCCAAAATCCAATGCATCAATATCAATCCGCTCCCCAGTCTCCCGGAAAATATGCTCCACGGCATCCCGGATGACCGTCAAAGTGCGGAGTCCCAAAAAGTCCATCTTCAATAAACCCAATCGTTCAATAGTGGTCATGGTAAACTGAGTCGTGATTACATCATCATTTTTTTGAAGGGGCACATAATTCTGCACCGGTTCCTTGGTAATTACAACACCCGCCGCATGGGTTGAAGTATGCCGAGGCAAACCCTCCAACTCCTTGGCAGTATCAATTAATTTTTGAATCTGTGGATCACTCTTGTAAAGTTCCTCTAACTGATAGTTTACCTTGAGAGCCTTCTCTATGGTCATCTTCAGTTCCATGGGAATCTGTTTCGCTACATTATCTACAATCCCATAGGGAATGTCCAACGCTCGCCCCACGTCACGGACAGCAAGCCGTGCTGCCATGGTACCGAAAGTTACAATCTGGCAGACCTGCTCCTCTCCATACTTTCGGTTTACATAGTCAATGACCTCTCCGCGGCGTTCATAGCAAAAATCAATATCAATATCCGGCATGCTAACCCGCTCCGGATTCAAAAACCGTTCAAAAATCAAACCGTACCGGATGGGATCTACATTCGTAATATGGAGACAGTAGGACACAACACTACCTGCCGCACTTCCTCGGCCGGGACCTACCATGATTCCATTCTCCCGGGCATAGTGAATAAAATCCCATACAATCAGGAAGTAATCCACATATCCCATCTGCTCAATGGTGGATAGTTCGTATTCCAAACGTTCTCGTACCGTCTCCTCTGCATCAGGGTATCGCTCACGAAGTCCCTCTTCTGCCAGCTTTCGCAGATATTCTTTGGATGTCATTCCATCCGGAACCTCAAACTTTGGCAGATGCAATTCTCCAAAGGCAATCTCCACCCGACACCGATCTGCAATTCTTTGAGCATTCTCGATGGCTTCGGGATGATTGGGAAACAGTTCCAGCATCTCCTCTTCAGATTTTAAATATAACTGGTCGGTAGACATTTTCATTCTGTCTTCATCATTCACTGTCTTCCCCATCTGAATGCACATCAACACATCTTGATACTCTGCATCCTTTCTCTCTACATAGTGAACGTCATTAGTAGCAACCAAAGACAGGTCCAATTCCTCCGCCAAAGCAATCAATTCTCGATTCAGTTTTTGTTGTTCTAAAATCCCGTGATCCTGAATCTCAATAAAATATCTGTCTCTGCCAAAGATTTCAATGAATTCCTCTGCACGGCGTTTGGCTTCTTCATAGTTATTACTTAGAATCTGCCTGGAGAGAACCCCTGCCATACAGGCGCTCAAGGCAATCAAACCCTTATTATACTTTCTTAAAATCTCCATATCAATTCTGGGGCGGTAGTAAAATCCCTCCACAAAACCAATGGAAACAATCTTCATCAGGTTCCGGTAGCCTTCTTCGTTTTCTGCCAAAAGAATCAAATGGTAGCTCTGGGCATCGTATTCATGAACCTTATCATGGCGGGAGCGTGCTGCGACATAGACCTCGCATCCTAAAATGGGCTGGATTCCCTGCTCTTTGGCGTATTCATAAAAATCGATGACTCCATACATATTTCCATGATCGGTGATGGCAAGAGAAGTCTGTCCCAACTCCTTTGCTCTATCCACCAGTTTTTTTATCGTTCCCTCGCCGTCCAGCAAGCTATATGCCGTATGCGTATGTAAATGGGTAAATGCCACAGTTCTCCCTCCTTTCTTACAACTTCATCAATTTCTTCATCCGGTGATTAATACCGGATTTCGTCAGGGGCGGATTCATCATTCTTCCCAATTCACTTAGACTGGCCTCTTTGTGGGAGAGTCGAAGTTTTGCAATTTCTTTTAAATCATCAGGAAGGTTTTCAAGACCAATTCGTTTCTCAATCTCTTCAATCCTCCGAACCTGTTCCACCGATGCGGCAATTGTTTTTTCTAGGTTAGCCGTTTCGCTATTGGCGGCACGATTAAACTCATTCCGAATTTCTTTCTCTATTTTTACATTCAAAAGTTCCATCTGAGCCCGAAAAGCTCCAATAAAGCTTAAAAAATCAGAGATGCTTTCACTATTTTTTAAATAGAGAACCTCTTTGGACTTTCTCTTTACAGACTTGAAGAAAAAACCTGTCTCCTGAAGAAGCTCCTGCATATCCTTTGCCAGTCCCGGATAGGGGGTAGTCAGTTCCAAATTATAGGTTTTTTGAGGGTTGATGACAGTCCCACCGCCTAAAAATGCACCCTTAATGAATGCACGCTTGCAACAGTCCTCCGCAACTACGTCCGCTGGGATACGATACTGTTCTTCTCCATCGGACATAGCTGTTCCAAACAAAAGAATCCCCGTCTGCTCCGCGCGGTCGCAACAATTGTTTTTATTCTTCGCTCTGCTTAGTTCCTCTTTGGTTAACTGGGAAAAAGACTTCATCCTTCCACCTCCTCAAAAACAATTTCTTCCCTTAGTTTCGTTTCTGCAGCTCTCGATGTGTTAAAAGAACATTATACCCCGTGTTCTTTAAAACACCAATCAGCTCCTCTACCATAGTAACACTTCGATGTTGACCACCGGTACATCCAATTCCAATCACAAGCTGAGTTTTTCCCTCTTTTTGGTAGTATGGGATCAAATACTTGAGTAAATCTTCCAGCTTGTGTAGAAATTCCCGACTCTGTTCAAACCCCATCACATAATCTCGGACAGACCGATCAAGTCCTGTCTTTTCTTTCAGTTCTGCAAGATAAAAGGGGTTTGGCAAAAAGCGAACATCAAAGACCAAATCCGCATCGGCAGGAATTCCGTTTTTGAATCCAAAAGACACCAAATGAATCATCATTCCCGCAAAGGATTGTGTTTTACCATATGCCGCAATAATCATTTCCTTTAACTGTCCTGTAGACAACATAGAGGTATCTATGATGTGATTCGCCTTTTCTCGCAAACCACTCAAAAGTTCCCGCTCCTGACGGATTCCATCCGGAATCCGTCCACCAATGGCCAAAGGATGCTCTCGGCGTGTTTCTTTATATCGTTTGAGAAGCACCTCATCGCTTGCTTCCAGAAAGAGAATTTCATATTCATAGCCAAACGAAGTAAGCTTTTCCAGATTCCCGGCAAGCTCTTGAAATAGTTTTCCTCCACGAATATCACAGACCAGAGCCGCCATTTTTTCCGTATTCTCCACTCGGGAATAGATCTCCGCAAATTTCGGAATCAACTCCGGCGGCATATTGTCCACACAGTAACACCCCAAATCTTCCAGAGCATTCACTGTCTGGGTCTTTCCGGCTCCACTCATGCCGGTTATAATCAAAACTTTCATTTGTTTCCCTCTTTTTATCAAAGGTTAAAATTCACCTAAGAAGCGAACCTCCGGTTCCAGCATAACACCATACTTTTCCATGACACGCATCTGGACTTCTTCCATCAAATTCCGAACATCCTTTGCGGTTGCTCCCCGGTCATTGACCACAAACCCTGCATGTTTTTCAGAGATTGAGGCACCGCCAACGCGAAGGCCCATCAACCCGGCATCCTGTATCAGTTTCCCGGCAAAATGTCCTTCCGGACGCTTAAAAGTACTGCCGGCACTGGGTAGATGGAGAGGCTGTTTAGAAACCCTCCGTTCTGCAAAATCATCCATTTTTGCACGAATTTGAGATGCATCTCCTTGTTCTAATTGGACCGTTCCTCCAAGAACAATTAGCTCAGGATTTTTGGTGAAAATGCTAGAACGATATCCAAAGGAACATTCCTCCTTCGGCACTTCCCTTACCATTCCGTTTACATCCAGATAACATACCTTTGTTACTACCTGAGACATTTCCCCCTCGTAGGCACCAGCGTTCATAAAAAGGGCTCCCCCGAAAGTGCCGGGAATTCCTGCCGCAAACTCCAATCCGGTCAAGTTATGTTCCAAAGCAATTCCCGATAACCTGGAAAGCTTGATTCCTGCCTGAGCTTTCAAGGCATTCCCCGAAACCTCACAGGAGGCAAATCGGTTTCCCATCTGAATCACAACACCCCGAATGCCCTGATCTCCTACCAGAACATTAGAGCCATTCCCTAACACAAGATAGGGAATCTTCTCCTTCCGAAATAATTGACACAGACTTTCAATTTGTCCAATGCTCTCCGGAGTTAAAAACAAATCCGCCGGACCACCAATCCGGAAAGTAGTATGTTTGCTCATGGGTTCTCGAACAAAAACCATGGATTCATCTAAAATTTCCAAAACAGAACGTATCACCGTATCCTGCATGATTCTACCTCTCTTCTTTTTCGAAATTCCTCCAGATATGCAGAAAATGATTCTGCATTCAAATTCATCATAAAATCTTCCGGAAAATCAATTTCTCCCAGAATCTCCTCTGCGTGGGTATCCACTAAAATCTTCATTGCATCCACTCTCTTCTTTGCGGTCAATTCTTACTCGGCTTCTTGAAAGGCATCACTCATATGTTCCGTGATTCTGCGATTCAACTCTTCTGCCGCATTGTACCCCAGTTTCTTCTGCCGATTGTTCATGGCCGCCACCTCAAAGATGACTGCCAGATTTCGTCCGGGACGAACCGGAATGGTCAAAGAAGGTATATCCAATCCTAAAATATTCGTGTACTCATCTACAAGGCCCAAGCGATCATACTGTTTCCCCTGTTCCCATGCTTCTAAGTGAATAATCAAATCTATTTTCTCGGAGTCCTTAACCGCACCCATACCGAAGATGTTCTTAACATCTACGATTCCAATACCGCGAATTTCAATAAAATGTCGAATGATATCCGGAGAAAAACCAACCAGGGATTTAGCAGAAACCCGCTTGATTTCCACCGCGTCATCCGCAACCAGTCGATGACCACGTTTGATCAGTTCCACAGCGGCCTCGCTCTTGCCGACACCACTGTCCCCCATAATCAGAAGACCTTGGCCATAAACCTCTACCAGAACGCCGTGTCTGGTAATTCTGGGAGCAAGTTCTACATTTAAGAAAGCATTTAATGCACTGGTAAAATACGAGGTGGCATGCATGGAACGAAGGATAGGAGTGTCATACTCCTTAGCAAGCTGAAGCATTTCCGGGGTTGCCTCTCCGTTCCGAGTCAGAACAATGGCGGTTACCTGCTTTTCAAATAGTTTCTTTAACCGTTCGTACTGTTCCTCCGCCGAGAACTGGGAAAGATAGGTGGTTTCCACCTTTCCAAACACCTGAATCCGTTTCGGGTCAAAATAATCAAAAAAACCACTAATCTGCAGACCTGGCCGGTTGACGTCCGTGGTTTCCACCAGAATTTCCCGCTCCGGATAGTAGACTTTTTCCAATTTCATTTCTTCTACTACTTTTTCCAATTTTACGGTAAATTTCTCCATTTTATACACCTCTTTATGTTATCTTCCAAAGAAAAGACGATTTTATTCCTATTTTTCCTCTTACATTATACTATGATGTATCCCCGTTTGCAAGGAATTTTCCTCTTTTTTCAGGGTAATTTTTGAAAAAATTGAATTTTTTCAAAAAAATGCTTGCATTCTGTTTCCGTTTCTGTTATAATACCTTGAGTTGAGATTAGTTTATTGCTATTAAGGAGGTGTATCTATATGGCAAAGTGTGAAGTTTGCGGAAAAGGCGTAACTTTCGGTATCAAAGTTTCCCACTCTCATCGTCGGGCAAACAAGGCTTGGAAGCCCAACATTAGACGAGTAAAAGCAATCGTGGACGGCACTCCTAAGAAGGTGTATGTTTGCACCAGATGCTTAAGATCAGGTAAGGTTAACCGCGCTGTATAGTCATACACACTTTTCGGTAACCGCAAAACAAGGGTTTTGCATTTGATATTGAACTAAAATATGGTATAGTCTTTGGCTATACCATATTTTTTTATTTTCTTTAAAAAAGCATAACTGAAACAAGCACACAATATAAATGTATCAAATGAAGTTCCATATCAAGGAGGATGTTTATGGATTGCTATAATAACATTTATCGGGATATCGCCACGCGAACTCAGGGGGATATCTATATCGGCGTTGTTGGCCCGGTTCGGACAGGAAAATCTACTTTCATTAAAAACTTTATGGATTTAGTGGTTCTTCCCAGAATGGACAACGACTTCAAACGTGCCAGAGCTCTTGATGAACTTCCCCAGAGCGCAGGTGGCAGAACTATTATGACGACCGAACCAAAATTCATTCCTAACGAGGCAGTGGAGATTTCAGCTGGAGATTCGGCAAAATTCAAAGTCCGTTTGATCGATTGCGTAGGTTATATCATAGACGGCGCCAGAGGATATATCGAGGACGAAATGCCAAGAATGGTCATGAGTCCCTGGGCAGATAGTCCTATTCCCTTTGCAGAGGCCGCAGAAATCGGCACTCGAAAAGTCATTGCAGACCACTCCACAGTAGGAATTGTTATCACAACCGATGGCAGTATTACCGATATCGACAGAAACGATTACATCGAGGCCGAAGAACGGGTCATTACTGAACTTCAGGCTTTGAATAAGCCTTTTATTGTTATTATGAACAGTGCTGCTCCTCAGTCGAAAGAAGCCGTAGAAACCAGTCGAGCATTAAGCGAGAAATTTGGAGTTGCCGTGCTTCCATTAAACTGCATGACCATGACCGAGGAGGATTTAAACGTCGTCATGGAACATATTCTTTATGAATTTCCATTAAAAGAAGTTCGCATCCGGTTTCCGGAATGGATTCTTTCTCTGGGAGCCAAAAATCCGATTCAATCCGGGATTCAAAGTGCCATTTTTGACACTGCAGAGCACATCACAAAAATTTCAGACGTGATGCATCTTCCCCATACCATTTCTGATACAGAATATATTGACAGCATTCGTATTGAAAAGATGGATGCCGGCGAGGGCGTTGCATTCCTTTCTTTGCATATTCCTGATTTCCTATTCTACAAAACCGTTGAAGAAAAAACCGGATTCTCCATTGAAGACAAAAACCAGCTATTAAAGGAACTGGAATCCTTGTCTGCTATGAAGAAAGACTACGATAAGATCTCCTCTGCCCTCCAGGCCGTCAAGCAAAAGGGCTATGGCATTGTAACGCCTTCCATGGACGAACTAACCTTAGAAGAACCGGAAATTGTCAAGCAAGGAAGTCGTTTCGGCGTTCGTCTAAAAGCTAGCGCACCCTCCATTCATATGATACGGGCGGACATTGAAACAGAAGTTAGTCCTATTGTTGGAACTGAACGGCAATCGGAAGAACTGGTTCACTACCTCTTAAACGAATTTGAAAGCGATACCAAAAAAATCTGGGAATCCAATATCTTTGGAAAGTCTCTTCACGAGCTTGTCAACGAGGGACTTCACAACAAACTATACAGAATGCCGGACGATGCCCAAATGAAGCTTCAGGAGACCTTACAAAAAATTATTAACGAAGGCTCCGGCGGTATGATTTGTATTATTTTATAAAAGGAAAAAGCTGTGCCGACAGATTAACCCGTCGGTACAGCTTTTTTATACTGTTTCAACATAGGACGTTTCATCCACTCTCCTGCCGGAACAAGGAAAAACCGAAGGACTCCCGCCAAAATAAAAACAAGCGCAAAATCTGCAAATATACTGAGATACATTGGCAGTTCCAAGGTTTCGTAGATAATTCTGTCCGTTAGATAAGAGAGCAGGTACATCTCAAATGAACAGGCGGCAATCACTCTAGCCGGTACCCAAATAAACGAAGCTTTTAAATCATAGCAGAGCAAAAAGATCGAAACCGCCACCACGGTATGCGTAACGGATGCCACGCTATTAAATAGCCACCAGGCATATTCGGTTTTTGAAAACCAATAGGTAAGACCTGTTTCCAGGAGTAAGGTTAAAAGCAGGGTTCCAAAACAAAATACCTTTTTAGGTTTTGGCTGATACTCTGCGATGTAGGACCCAATATAGTAATAAGCAAAAACATAAAGATTTTTGAAAAAATCAGGGAGAATCTCGAACGTTCCGTCTCCTACACGAATCAATTGTAAGGTTGATGGCAAAAAGGACAAAAAGGCTAGAATTCCAATCAGCCACAATTTTTCCCTTCTTTCTATGTTCCGGTACAGGATATTTAGAAAAGGAATCAACAGAAATAAACCAAGATACATTTCCACATACCAGCCGTATCCCGACTCAAAATCAAAAACATTCACGATTTGCCGAAACAAGCTAACCTCGGTATGATAGATAACCCGTTCTCCCACAATAATGATTGCCGAAATCAAAAAATAAGCAAGCATGACCGGAATGATGGACGTATAATGCTTTCTATTGCATTCTCGCTTGGATTGTAGGTAACCCGTCAGTAAAAGAAACAGCGGAACTCCAACAATCATCAAGAATTTCAAAAACACCCATCCCATCCAACTGGCTGATTGCAGATTCTCACCCAGAACCGGTTGATAGGCAAAAAAGTGAGTGGCCATAACCATACAAATCGCAATTGTTCTGATGACATCTAATCCGACTTTCCTTTCTTTTACCATATTCTTTCCTCCTTATACCCGACTCCAGAGTCTTCGCATTCTATTTCCCATTTTCTATTTTATTCTGGAAATATTATACTCTATGAATACAAAGATGTCAATAAATGCCGATTTCTGCATTTCTCCTTATTTTTCCTATTTCGCCATAAAAATCCATTTTTTCTTGATTTTTACTTGACTTTTTCTGCTTTTCCCTTTATAATAAAGACATGATCTAGCATTTTGACATTTATAAAGGAGAGTTTACATGGATCAGTTGACGGCCTTGATTAAGCAGGAGATTAAACGACAGTTCAAAAGTGTGCGGAAATTTACATCCCACCTTGACATACCTTATACCACCATTGCCAGTGCTTTGAAAAACGGCGTAGGCGGCACTGCCTACGACACCGTAATTAAGATTTGTCAGGCACTGGATATTTCCGCGGTAAATTATCAGGATTCAGCTTTGATAAACGAGGATACCTTAGGAGTGCTTGCCCGGTACAACACCTTGGATGAGCAAGGAGCTCATACTGTACGTACCATTCTCGAGATTGAGGCTGCCCGGTGTGCCGGAAAGCCCATTACCACCGAGTTTATCGAAACCGGAAAATAAGTAAGCGAAAAGCGGTAGGAATATTCCTACCGCTCTTTTTTTATTGCAATATCTTTGATGATTTGTCCCGCCATGATTAACCCTGCCACTGAAGGCACAAAGCTCAAACTTCCCGGAGTCTGCTTTCTTCCCTCTGTTTTAGGAATCTGCAAACATGGTTCTTCCTTAGAAAAAACCGCTTTGACTCCTGTAATTCCGCGTTTCCGAAGTTCAGTGCGCATAACTCGTGCCAAAGGACAAACTGATGTCTTCTCAATCTCTGCTATCTGAAACTGGGTGGGATCTAATTTATTCCCAGCACCCATGCAGGAAATCACTGGAAGATTGTACGCTTTTGCTCTCTCAATCAACAAAATCTTGGAAGTTACGGTATCAATTGCATCTGCCACATAGGTTACTCCGGCAAACTCTACCTCTTCTACTGTTTCAGCCGAATAAAATATCGACTTTGGAATCACCTTGCAATCTGGATTGATATCTGCAATCCGTTCTGCCACCACCTGCACCTTGGTTTTCCCCACAGTGCTGTGAAGCGCCGGTAGTTGTCGATTGATATTACTGACAGCAACAGTATCACCGTCCACCAAGGTTAAAGCACCTACCCCGGCTCTTGCTAAGGCTTCCGCAGTATAGGAACCAACACCGCCCAAACCAAAGAGTAAAACATGGGATTTTGCAAGACGCTCGACGCCGTCTTCCCCTAACATCATTCCTGTTCTGCTGTCCTGTTCTTTCATAATAAATTCCTTACTCATTTTTCAAGAACGCCTTTTCAGATTCGTGCTTCTTCTCTCTTTCCATCAGCGACTTGACTGCTTCAACCGGAGAAATGCCCTCGAACAACACCCGGTAGGTCTGTTCCACAATGGGCATTTCCACACCTACCTTTCGGGAGAGTTCGTAAGCCGCTCGACAGGTTTTTACACCCTCTACCACCATTTTTACTTCCGCCTGAGCCTCTTCCAGGGACTTGCCCTGTCCAATTAGAATACCGGCACGGCGATTCCGGGAATGCATACTGGTACAGGTTACAATCAAATCACCGATACCAGACAGACCATGGAAGGTATCTTCTTCGGCGCCCATAGCAACGCCGAGTCTTGCAACCTCTACAATTCCTCTTGTAATCAACGCAGCTTTGGTGTTATCACCAAGACCCATTCCGTCTGATATACCGGCACAAAGCGCAATGACGTTCTTCAACGAGCCACCCAATTCTACTCCCATCTTATCCGGATTCGTGTAAATCCGAAATCTCGGGCTCATCACCATATCCTGAATCCAGTTGGCAGTTTCTTGGGAGGCCGCTGCCACCACATTGGTAGTAGGAATCCCTCGGGAAACCTCCTCCGCATGGCTGGGTCCTGACATGACAGCAATCTCACAGTCGGGGAGCTCTTGCTCCAAAATCTGCGACATAGTGCAGAAGATTTTCTCCTCCAAACCCTTAGATATATTCAGAATCCTCTGTCCCTTCTTCACAACAGAAGACAGTCCCTTTGCCGTAGTCCGCATAGCATGAGAAGGCACAGCGGTAATAATCAAATCCGCGTCCGCGCAATCCTCAAATTTTGCAGTAAAGGTAACATTGTCAGGAATAGCAATTCCGGGAAGAAAGGGAATGTTTTCCCGCTTTTCTGCCAAAGCATCGCTTTCCTCCTGAAGATAAGACCAAAGGGTTATATGATGTCCGTTATTGGCCAGCATTACCGCAACAGCGGTACCCCAGCCACCCGAACCAATTACACTGATTTTTGCCATAACAAGGCTCCTTCCTTATCCTTTTTTCTGACCCAACTTACTCTCTGTTCCCGCGAGCAACCGTTTGATATTGGCATGATGCATCACAATCAGGGCACCCGCCATGATAAAAGCAAATACAAGGTATACTACATCGCCCCAATGAAGAAACAGACTCGCCACAAAAAACGCTGTAGCACCCAAAATACTGCCCAAAGAAACATACTTGGTAATTGCCATCAGCAACAGAGAAAAAATCAGGACGGCCACACCAATTCTCCAATCTGCAAAAAGCATATAAACCGCGGAAACCAACACACCTTTTCCGCCCTTAAAGTTGAAATACAAAGGAAAGTTATGCCCAAGCGCCACACCGACAGCACCCATATAGGTACCGTATCTTGGCTCCCAACCCGAAAGCTTTGCAATCAGCATACCCAGAATCATCGCTGTAACCGCTTTGAGTCCATCCATCAGGACTACCAGGATTGCGGCCTTTTTTCCATAAGTACGCAGAGTATTGGTTGCGCCCGCATTACCACTTCCATGGTTGCGGATATCATCTCCGCCAAGGAGTTTTCCAATCAAAATTGCCGAACTGATGCTCCCAACCAGATATCCCACAACGCCAGCCAATCCTAGCCATAACCATTCCATCTTTCATCCCTCTAATCTTTCTTATTTTTTTCTTTGATAATAAACTTTATGGGGGTACCCTCAAACCCAAATCTTGCCCGAAGTTGGTTTTCCAGATACCGGATGTAAGAATAATGTGCAAGTTCTGCATTGTTCACGAAAAGTACAAAGGTAGGAGGTGCAGTGGATGCCTGGGTTGCATAGTAAATCTTCAGGCGTTTTCCCTTATCCGAAGGCGGCTGAACCATAGCAATCGCCTCATTGATTACATCATTTAATACACCGGTGGAAATTCTCTTTCGATTCTGTTCCAGCACTGATTTTATCATCGGAAAAAGTCCGTCCACCCTTTGGCCGGTTTTCGCAGAGATGAATACCGAGGGTGCATACATCATAAAGTTCAATCCTTCTTTTACCCTATCCTTAAAATTCTTCATGGTGTTGGTTTCCTTTTCCACCAAATCCCATTTGTTGACTACTACAATACTAGCCTTTCCCTGCTCGTGGACATAGCCCGCAATCTTGGTATCCTGTTCGGTAATGCCTTCCTCTGCATCAATCATAATCAAACAGACATCGGCACGTTCTACTGCTGTCAACGCCCGAACCACACTATAGCGTTCCACATTTTCGCTAATCTTCCCGCGTTTTCGCATTCCGGCAGTGTCAATTAAGACATACTTCTGCCCATCCTTTTCGTAAGCACTATCAATAGCATCCCGGGTGGTTCCGGCAATACTACTGACTATAACACGATTCTCGTTTAAAATCTGGTTCACCAACGAGGATTTCCCGGCGTTGGGTTTTCCTACAATAGCTACATGAATGACATCATCATCCTCTTCCTCCTGGGTATCCTCCGGAAAGAATTTAATCATCTCATCCAGCAAATCACCTACGCCCAAACCATGAATGGAGGATACTGGATACGGCTCACCGACTCCTAAATTATAGAACTCGTACATTTCCATGGGAGGATTTCCAGGGTTGTCCACCTTGTTACAAACCAAAAGAACAGGACGTCCGCATTTTTGGAGCATTGCTGCTACCTCTTTATCTGCCGCTGTCATGCCGTCTTTTACGTTTACCATAAAGAGAATCACATCTGCCATATCCACAGCAAGAGCCGCCTGTTCCCGCATCTGGGAAAGGATGGTGTCCTTGCTGGAAGGCTCGATACCACCGGTATCTATCATGGTAAAGGAACGTCCGCACCACTCTGCATCGGTGTAAATCCGATCCCGGGTGATACCCGGGGTATCCTCCACAATAGAAATTCTCTTTCCGCTCACTTTATTGAAAAAGGTGGATTTTCCCACATTAGGGCGTCCTACCACCGCAACAACCGGTTTCATGTCATTTCCTCTCTTTCTTCCATCTCAGCCTAACAATGCATCCAAAAGGGCATATCCATCATTGGGAACTACCACCGCTTTTACACTCAATGCCTGTTCTACATCTTGTACCGTTACATCATCCAAAAATACTGTTTCTCCATGCCGAAGCATGGAAGAAGACAAAACAATCTGTTTGCCAAGTTCTTTTCCCCTTAACTGAGCGATCAAATCTCCGCCCGTAATCAAGCCTGTTACAGTAATTTTCTCGCCAAAATAATGATTGACAATGGGAACCACCTGAATCTTATCGCCATCCAGTTCGTCTACCAGTTTTTTTATAAATCCGTACGCAATCATTCCCGTAACAATAGTCTTACTTTTCCTTGGTCTTCGCTTCTTACAACCATCCAAAGCATCCCGGAACTCCTGTTCTAACGAAGCACAAAGGCCAACACCGTTTTCAATCTGGGGAAATCCTTCGTACGCATCAAAGTCCGGAATGGGTTGTTCTGCCATAATATAAAATTCATCGGACAGATAGACAAGTCTGGTGCCATGGCTCTCTAAAAATTTCTCTTGCCATGCAGCCACTTGTTCAATCACTGCCCTGGAAGATTCCATGTCAAATCCGGTAAGCGGTTCCAGCTTTTCCCGGTGGCTAGAAAGTCCAACCGGTACCACCGAAACACTCTCAAGGCTTCCGCCTAATGCACCTAAATCCTCAAGGGTTCTGTCAAGCTCTGTTTCATCATTCCAACCGGGACATAGAACAATCTGGGCATTCAGATTAAGTCCGCCATCCACAAATTTCTGTAGGTAGGAAAGGACTTCTCCGGCTCGCTTATTGTGGAGCATCTTCACCCGAAGTTCCGGATTGGTGGTATGAACTGAAACATTGATGCGGGGCAGATTATACTTAAGAATCCGGTCCACATCCGCATCCGTCATATTGGTCATGGAAACATAGTTTCCTTGCAAAAAGGAAAGACGGAAGTCGTCATCCTTGAAATAACAACTCTCCCGCATATTTGGGGGAAGCTGATCAATAAAACAAAAGACACACCGATTATGACAGGATTTGGGTTCATCAATTAAAAGAGTAGGAAACTGAATTCCCAAGGGAAGATAGTCCTCGTTCTCAATCCGGACCGTTCTGTCCTCTAAGAGAATCTCTACCTCTTCCTGACAGGACGCATACATAAAATCCAGATAATCGCAGATTTCGATTCCGTTGATGCTTTTGATGATATCTCCAACCTGAAGTCCGGCGTCTTCCGCCAGACTACCCGGGTCAATCCCTGCAATCTTTGCTGCCATCCCTGCCCCTTCCTTTCTCTTTTATTTTACAAAACTCCATATATATTGATTATATCACACTTCCTTCCACGTTACAAGAAAAAAATGCCGATTTGTGGAAAAGGTTTAAAAAAAGGAAAAACCCGCCTGAGGCGGGTTTTATTGTTGCAACAACTCTTCCAATCGTAATTCCAGTTTTTTCATCTCTTCCTTGGTAGGTTCCGGATAATTTTCAAACCGGAAGGACACACCCAGATTATCATATTTTGCTTTACACAGTTTCCGGAAAGCTAAGAGTTCCGTTGTATCAATGCAAGCATACTTTTTGACGATAGCCGCCAAATTCTTAATATTTTCTTCAGTATCATTCAACCCGGGAATCACTACCTGCCGAAGCGTAACAGGAATTCTCTGCTCATTCAGGTAAGTCAAGAATCCAATCGGTTCCACCATGGAACATCCCACATACTTTTGATAAGCTTCCTCATTCGTATATTTGATATCCAAAAGAACTCGATCGGTATAGCACAGTAGTTCCTGCACTTTGGGATTCATAATACACCCGGAGGTGTCCAGACAGGTACGGATCCCCCTTTTCTTGCATTCCTGGAAAACCTCTGCGGTAAATTCCGGTTGCAACAAGGGTTCCCCACCGGACAATGTAATTCCGCCCTTTTCTCCAAAATACTCCCGAAATCGTTCCGCCTTATCCACCAAATCAATCGGCGTATAGGTTTCCCCTACATTGACCTCCCAGGTATCCGGATTATGACAGCAACCACACCGGAGAGGGCATCCTTGCAAAAACGCTACAAACCGAACTCCGGGACCATCCACCGTTCCCAAAGACTGAATCGAATTGATATAACCAATCATCACAGAACCTCATGGAAGGTACGGCTGATAACCTCTCTTTGTTGTTCCTTGGAGAGCTTGTGGAAATTCACCGCATAGCCGGAAACTCGAATCGTCAAGTTAGGATAGGCTTCCGGATTTTCATAAGCTTCCATCAAGGTTTCCCGGTTCAGCACATTCACGTTGATATGGTGCGCATCTTTCTTGAAATAACCATCCAGGATATTCACCAGATTATTCACCTGTTCTGTTTCATTTTTTCCCAAGGCATCCGGGGCAATGGAGAAGGTATTGGAAATACCATCCCGACAATCGTCGTAACTCAGCTTTGCTACCGAATTCAAAGATGCCAAGGCGCCGTTCTCTTCTCTATTGTGCATGGGGTTTGCACCGGGAGCAAAAGGTTCTCCGGCTCCTCGTCCATCAGGGGTTGCCCCGGTATTCTTGCCATACATAACATTGGAAGTAATGGTAAGAACAGATAACGTATGCTCCGCATGACGATAGGTAGGCGTTTTCCGCAGTTCACAGATGAACTTGTGGGTCAAATCCTTTGCCATCAAGTCTACTCTATCATCGTCGTTACCAAATTTGGGGAAGTTTCCTTCCGTCTTAAAGTCAACAACAAAGCCTGCCTCATCCTTAATGGGAGATACCTTGGCGTACCGGATCGCGCTCAAGGAATCGGCAACTACCGAAAGACCCGCCACACCAAACGCCATAAACCGATGGACATCAGTGTCGTGAAGTGCCATCTGGATTTTCTCATAGGCATACTTGTCGTGCATATAATGAATGATATTCATAGTATTGACATAGAGTTTAGAAAGCCACTGAATATAAATATCATATCGTTCCATAACTGCATCATAGGACAAATCCTGAAGCACATCCATTTGCGGTCCGATATGGATGCCGGACGTGGTATCAAAACCGCCGTTGATGGCAATCAAAAGAAGCTTCGCAAGATTACATCTTGCTCCAAAGAACTGCATCTGTTTGCCGATTTTCATAGCAGAAACACAACAAGCAATGGCATAATCATCTCCATAGTTTTTCCGCATCAGGTCATCGTTTTCATACTGGATGGAATCGGTGTCCTTGGAAACCTTAGCACAGAATTTCTTGAATCCTTCCGGCAAATTCTGGGACCATAAAATAGTCAGATTTGGTTCCGGAGAGGAACCCAAGGTATAGAGGGTATTGAGGATACGGAAGCTGGACTTGGTAACCAAAGTTCTTCCATCTTCGCCCATACCTCCCACGCTCTCGGTAATCCACATGGGATCTCCACCAAAGAGTTCATTGTATTCCGGCGTTCTCAAATGCCGTGCAAGACGAAGTTTGATGACAAAGTCATCCATCAATTCCTGTGCACCTTCCTCGGTCAGGATGCCTTTCTCTAAATCTCTCTCGATATAGATATCAAAGAAGGTAGCAACTCTGCCTAAAGACATGGCAGCACCATTCTGCTCCTTGATAGCTCCAAGATAAGCAAAATAGGTCCACTGAATGGCTTCTTTCGTATCCTTAGCCGGACCGGAAATATCATAGCCATACATCGCAGCCATCTCTTTTAAATAGCCCAGGAAGGCAATCTGCTGGGACAGTTCTTCCCCAAGGCGAATCTTCTCGGTGTTGAAAATTTCCTGTTCCAGGTTCGCCTTATCTTTTTTCTTTTCTTCCACCAATCGGTCAATGCCGTAAAGGGCTACACGACGATAGTCGCCGATGACTCTACCTCTTCCGTAGGCATCGGGAAGACCGGTGATAACATGACAACGCCGAGCCAACCGCATCTCGTCAGTGTAGGCACGGAACACACCTGTGTTATGGGTAGTCCGGTACCGGAACTCCTCCTCAATTTTCTCGCTCAGCTGATAACCGTAGGCCTCACAAGCCTGACGAACCATCCGCATTCCACCAAAGGGATTCACCCCACGCTTCAAGGGACGGTTGGTCTGGAGTCCTACAATCAGTTCATTCTCCTTGTCCACATAACCAGGAGAATAGCTGGTCAAAGACGATACTGTTACGGTATCAATATCCAAAACCCCACCGTACTGACGTTCTAATTGAAAGAGTGATTCCACTTTCTTCATCAGTTCCTTGGTTCGCTCGGTTGCGCCTGCCAAGAAGCTGTCATCACCACAGTATTCCTTATAGTTCTTCTGAATAAAATCACGGACGTTGATTTCGTTTTGCCATGAGCCCTCAACAAATCCGTTCCAATTTTCATGTTTCATAAACGAATCCCTCCTCTAATTTTTAAGTATAAAAAAAGACAAACCAGTAATAACTGATCTGCCCAGACGGTCGGCGTATAATCCCCTACACTCCCTTGCGGTGCTCCGCAAATAACCGTCAGTTGTGCAGGATCAATTATATTGTAAACGAGAAGTCAGATTTTGTCAATCTGTTTTTTTATACAAAAAGTAGGGAAATTCACCCTCACAATTGTAAAGAATGAACCTCCGGAGAGTTTCTCCGGAGGTTCTTCTAAAACTACTTTTTACTTATCTTCCATATATCTGTGGATAAATGCAGCGACTTCTGCTCTGGTAGCATCCTTGGCGGGATTGATTTTTCCTTCACTTCTGATGTAGAGATAATCTCTGCCAATACCCCAATTCATAGCGGTAATAGCATATTCGGAAATATCCTCTGCATCGTCAAAATGGAGGTTTTCTTCGGTTGTAATAGCATCCATACCCCTAAACTGTGCATACCGGAAAATGATGGTTGCAAGCTGTTCTCTGGTAACATTGCTGTCCGGTGCAAATTCCGTCTCAGAAATACCCTTTATGATTTCGTTTTGCTCTGCCCATACTACTGCATTGGCATAGTAAGCACCCATATCAACATCGGAGAACGGAATGCTCCGGTTGGTAGCAGGTTCACCCTCTGCGCGGTAAAGAATGGTTACCAGCATTGCTCTTGTTAAGTTTCCATCAGGCGCAAATTCGGTTTCGGAAACACCATTCATAATCTCGTTTTCCACAACATAATCAATATCTTCATGATACCAGGAATCTACATCGAAATCCTCAAAAGCCACTGCTGGACATTTGTGGGCATCCGGGTTCACCACAACTTCTCCCTTGGGCTCCTCTACCTTATTCGTAGGCAGACCGGCAACTGGTCTTTTTCTACCAGGAGTTGGGGTTGGAGTAGGTGTGGGAATTGGAGTTGGAGTTGGAGTCGGAGTTGCCGCAGTAACCACAAAGCTTACCTCTATAGTCTGAGGCATAATCTTGTCACCGCTAATGGTAATGGTTGCGGTATAGGTACCTGCAGCAAGATTCTCCTTGGGAACAACGGTAAAAGTATCGTTTCCGCCCACTGCGATATCATCAATACTTGCTTTACTTAACGTGAAGTCAGAAGCACCAGTGCCAGAAAGGGCAATATTCAAAGCACCGGTAGCCGCATCTCCGGTATTGGAAACGGTAACGGTTTCAGCAACAGGTACAGCATATCCTTCTTCTGCACCGTCAAAACTGATGGCGGTGGGAGACAGCGAAACCGAATAAGTGAGCTGTGCCATCTGCTCGGTATGAAAGGTGATAGGGTCTTCGGTGATTTCAAAGGTAGATAGGATATAACCTGCGCCATCATAACCCCAGTTATCACCGACAAAGAGTGTATAACCGCTGGTTGCATCTACGCCAATTACAACACCGTAGGCAACCAATGCACCGGTTTCATCTGCCAATTTATGAATCAGAATACCATTCTTTCCTTCATCATTTAAACCATATTCCTCTGCAACACTGTCTACAATCGAATCAAGATAATTCGTGTTGGGAGCAGGATCTAAGCTACTTACTTCGCTATAGCTACCTGCTTCAGAGAGCTTCCATAATCCGGTCGAACTACCATACCGGTTTTCGTCCCGCCTTAATGGAACTCCAAACCCACGCAATTGAATTTCGGAACCAACAATTTCAGGAAATGCAGGGCTTCTCTGTGCATCATAAGCATAGGGAAATACAATGTCATTTCCTTCGATGCCTTGTGTCAGGACAAGTTCGGTACCACGGATTCTCCAATCAAAGGTCAGAGATTCTGTATATTTTCCATTGAGAACATTGTTATCATCGGAATCAATAACAAAGAATTCATATCCTTCTGCAACTTCAAAACTGAAGGTTGCATCCCACGCATATATAAGGTTATTACCACCCGTTTTAATGGTACCGCTGCCGGTGATAGCAAGACTACCACCAAAGTTATTATCAAGGCAGATGGCTTCACCGAGTCCGCTGCCGGGATCAATGGTCTTGCCATTGAGATCAAGCGCAAAGGCTCCTGTCCAGTCATTCCAATTATCTTCACCAATGTGCAGACGACCGATGATATCAGAGGTCAGCTTGATTTTAATCACCGACTCTGTGCCAACGGTTTCCTCAGTAACCTCTGCAACACCCGCAAGTACAGTCTGTACCTGAGAAAGGTCATGGGATGTGATGGCGTAATCCGTGTAACTTGCAGAAAGTGCCGACGCTGCCATAGGGAGCACTGTCATAATCATACAAAAGCAGATTACAACGCTTAAGATTTTTTTCATTTTAATTCCCTCTTTCTTATTGAAATTGATAAAATTATTTGATATAATCATTATACATCGTACCTCAAGGTACGATGCAATACCTTTGGGGGTATTTTTTCAAATATTTTTCCATACTTATTTTACACTTGAAATGAGGAAGTCTTTATGAAAGAAAAAAATCTTTTCTCCATTGGCGAGGTTGCCAAAGCGGTAGGAATTACGAGGAAGACAATCCTTAATTATGAGACAAAGGGTCTTATCAAGCCGGACAAAAAAGAGGGCGAGACCGGAAACCGATACTACACCATTGACACCTTTACACATGTTCGAACCATACGAATCTTACAAAACCTGGGGCTTACCCTGGACGAAATCCGAGAATACTACAAGGGAGCAACCGATTTACAACCAATGATACAGCGACTTGAAAAAATGAGGGATGAACTTAGTCTCACCATTGAGAAATTGAAGGAGAGAACCTGCGAACAGGGTAACACCATCAAGAAGATTACCATTACACCTCAGACCATCTACCGTCGCACCCATCGTTCTGCAACCATAGCTGAAAAAACAGTCCTTTTGCGAAACACTGCTCTTGAAGCCATGAGAAAACACGGAACTGACACCACGAGACGAATGTATTTCACCGAATACTCTATCCTATCTCCGGAGGAAGTTTCTTACTGTGTTGCCGTTCCTCCGGAAAGCAAAGGAGAGTATATCTGCACCCTTCCCGAATTCCAAGCTATTTCCTTCTTTCACCACGGAGCATACGAGGAAATTCCCCTTGCAATAGAAAAGTTCGTTTGCTATGCAGAGAAAAACAATATCAAGCTGACAGGTACCCTCCGCAACCTTTATTTGGAAGGGCCACCACAACACAAAGAAAAAAGCAACTATATTACCCAAATCATTGCACTCATCGAACCATAAAAAAATACTCCGCCTAAGCGGAGTATTTTTTATTTCTTTAAGCCCAGAATCTCAATAGATTCCTCTCTCATTTTATATTTCAGGATTTTACCTGCCGCATTCATGGGGAAATCCTTTACGAAAACGAAGTATCTAGGAACCTTATGCCGAGCAATGGAGGCATACCCAAACTCCTTCATTTCCTCTTCATCAGCGGTTTCACCCTGATTTAAGATAACCCAAGCGCAGCATTCCTCGCCGTACCGTTCGTCGGGGACTGCCACCACCTGAACATCACGAACCTTGGGATTGGTCAGGTAGAATTCCTCAATTTCACGAGGGTAGAGATTTTCACCACCACGGATAATCATATCCTTCAGCCGTCCGGTTACCTTAAAATACCCATCTTCGGTACGGCAACAGATATCTCCGGAATGGAGCCAACCATCTGCATCAATGGTCTGAGCAGTTGCCTCGGGCATCTTGTAGTAGCCCTTCATGATATTAAACCCACGCGCAACAAACTCACCGCTCTCACCATCTGGCAATTCCTCACCGGTTTCCGGGTCAATAATCTTGCATTCCACACCGGGGAAGGCACTTCCCACCGTTTCGACACGATGGTCAATATCCTCATTGACTTCACCCATGGTACATCCGGGGGATGCCTCGGTCTGTCCATACACTGAAATGATTTCTTTCATATTCATTTCATCTGCCGCCTGACGCATCAAATCTGCCGGACAGTTGGCGCCAGCCATGATACCGGTTCTCATGTATGAGAAATCTGTCTTGGCAAAGTCAGGATGATTAAAGAGCGCTATAAACATGGTAGGCACACCGTTAAAGCAGGTAATCCGTTCTGCATTGATACATGCCAGAGAGGATTTTGGAGAGAAATAAGGCATGGGGGACAGGGTTCCGCCATGAGTCATCATAGAGGTCATGGAAAGTACCATGCCAAAACAATGGAACATGGGAACCTGGATCATCATTCGGTCCGCGGTGGACAAATCCATTCTGTCGCCGATGGTTTTGCCGTTGTTGACAATATTCCGGTGGGTCAACATAACCCCCTTGGGAAAACCGGTGGTTCCAGAGGTATACTGCATGTTACATACATCGTCCGGCTTTACCAGAGATGCCCGACGGCGCACCTCCTCCTTGGGAACCATGCTGGAACGCTTTAACATCTGCTCCCAGGTAAGACATCCGTCCATGGAGAAGCCAACCGTTACCACATTCCGCAAGAAGGGAAGGTTTTTAGAATAGATAGCATCACCCGGCTTGGTGGTCTTCAGTTCCGGCAACAATTCTTCAATAATATCCTTGTAGTTGATATCCTTGCAATCCTCAATCATGACCAGAGTATGGGTATCAGACTGCTTGAGCAGATACTCAATCTCATGAATCTTGTAGGCGGTATTTACCGTAACCAAAACCGCACCAATTTTAGTGGTTGCCCAGAAGGTAATAAACCAAGCAGGAACATTGGTTGCCCATATTGCCACATGATCCCCGGCTTTCACCCCAAGAGAAATCAGCGCTGCCGCACATTCATCCACATCCCGCCGGAATTCTGTATAAGTTCTGGTATAGTCTAAGGTTGTGTATTTGAACGCATACTGATCGGGATAGTACTCCACCATGGTATCCAATACTTCCGAGAAGGTAGATTCAATAATGTCATACTTCTTCCATGGGAATGTACCGGTTTTTGCACGATTATAGTGGGTACCATCCTTTTCCTGCTTTTTTCTTCCAAGGGATGCAATATAATTGGAAAAATGCGTCAGGACAATGTCTGCATCGTTGATTTCATCATTCCAAGCAACTGCAATGAATCCGTCATAATTCAAGGAAGACAATGCGTTAATAAAACTCTCAACCGGGAGCTCGCCTTCACCAATCAATGCCGTTTTTCCATCCTTCATATCACCAAGGCGAACATACTTGATGTGAGCGCCAAGATTCTTGATGGTATTTTCCGCCGTTTCCCCTGCACCAAAGTAGGTGCCCCGGATATTCCAGGAAGCACCAATGGTCGCCGAGGAGAAAAAGTTGATAATATCAATCACACGGGTGGTATCCGAAAGAACCCCAACCGTTTCAAACAAAATCTGAATATCTGCCTTTTCTGCTACAGCAACAGCGGCAGACATCTTTTCTTCCAGAACCTGGGGAGAAGTTTCCTCCTCCATCCGGAAAATCACACTCTCAACACTAGCACTTCTTGCCAATTCAACGTACTTAAGGATTTCCTCGGCAGTTGCCTCCGGAGATTCCACCGGAGTTGGATAGGTCAGTGCTGATACGGAAAGTCCGCGATTTAACAGTTTCCGTTTGCTATCCGCCACTCTCTCACTTCTTAAAATGCTGTCATGATGCATCTTTCTCTCTTTGAGTGCGTCATAAATTTCAATTCCGGCATAGCCATAATCATGAGCAAACCGACACAAATCCAAAAAGGAAGAACGCTTTACATATTTTGTCGAAAAAACCAGTTTCATGTTACGCCTCCTCGAACACAATCTTATTGAGTGCATTGATGTAAGCACGGATGCTTGCCGCCACAATATCCGTGGAGGTTCCGTTACCGGAATAGAGCTTTCCGTTGTTCCGGAGCCGAACCAGTGCAGAACCTAAGGCTTCCTTTCCTTCGGTTACTGCCTGAACCTGGAAATCGTCCAGTTCGTAATGATAACCTACACACTGCTCGATGGCAAGAAAAACGGAATCAATCGGTCCATCGCCAATGCTGACACCGGTTAAAATTTCATCGCCACGCTTTAAGGTAACCTGAGACATAGCACCATTTAAGTTACCGCAGTTTGTGGTATAGCTTTCCAAATGATAGGTTGAGGGTGCCTGCATCGCAGAGCTTGCAATCAGTGCCTCAAACTCTTTCGCTCCAACGGATCCCTTCTTCTCGCAGACCTGCATCAGTGCCTTAAAGACATTACCGCAATCTTCATCCGAGAGGTCATAGCCCAGAACCTCTGCCGCCTGCGCTACCTGAGAAATGGTGCTGTCAGCATCTAATAAAATCTTCTTCTTTTCGCTAACTGCGGTTTCACTCTCATACCCTTCATGACTGATGCTATCCAGTAGGTCATCAATACTTGCATGAATTCTTGTATTCTGAAGTCCAACCTGAATCCCCATGGTTTCACCACGAACAGTTACCGCATCAGACAGTTCACCCATCAGAAGAACATTCTTACCTGCCATAGCACACTTCAAACCATCCGCTCCTGCAGAAATAGCACTGACAGCCACGGCAACCGACATATTAATAGCATCGGATACCTGAACGTAAACCGGAACGGATACCTCCGCCTTCAGCTTCTTCACCAGATTCGCAATTTCCTCGGGAAGAGCGATTCCGGCACAATCACAAATAGTAACCATACCGGCGCCATTTGCAACAGCTTCTTTGGCAGCTGCAATCAAGAACTCCTCATCTGCCCGAGTTGCATCCAAAGCGGAAAACTCAACATCATTACAGAGAGCTTTTGCCGCCTTGGTCAATTCTACGATTTTACCCAACATCTTATCCGCTTTTATATGATACAGGTACTCCATCTGCACGGTGGAGGTGGGAACCTCTACCTGAAGTCTGGGTTTTTTTGCCTCTTTCACACATTCCCAAGCGTTGCGAACTCCTTCTTCCGTCATACCAACCGGAATGGCAAGGGTACTGTTTCCCACCTTCTGCGAGATGGTTTTGTAGATAATGGTATCCTCTCTCAGGCTCTCAACCGGAGCCAACTCAATCGCATCTGCACCTAAGGAATCGGCACAAGCAGCAATCGCCGTCTTTTCCCGGAACAAAAGCGATACTTCGCTATCCTGAGCCAGGTTCTTCAAAGTAATGTCGGTAATTTTGATTTCTTTCATGGTAAATACCCTCCTCTTATTGTTTGCCAATACCATGGCGTTTTGGGAGAACAAAAAAACGCTTCCGTCCCTTTGTTCTGCAAAGAGACGAAAACGTAATAAATCCTTGTTTCCGCGGTACCACTCTTCTTCATCCATCTGGATGCCCTTAGATGCTAACACATCTTGACTCTGTAACGGGAGTACCCGTCCGCCCCTACTATGATTCAGGACAGCCGCTCCGCGGTGAGTTCAGCAACACTCTCCCAATGTCTCGCACCAACCGACATCTCTCTCAAGGCGAAAGCACTTTGCCTACTATTCCGCATCCCTGCGTTTTTATTAACATTGGTAAAAATTATAGCACAGTATAGGCATTTTGTCAAGATTTATTTCAAAGTTTTTTCATAAAAAAGAGGATGGCAGAAGCCATCCTCTTGGTAAAACTTATTTTTTCGCGGTTAAGTTGGTTACATCCAACAGATTTGCATGAGTTGCATCATCCCACAGGAAGACTTTCACCTTCTTGCCCACAATAGAATAAGGAACAGAAACCACACCACTACCAGCGGGAACTACTTCTCTTACCACATTGGTCAGAATACCGGTTTCCTCATCATACTCAGCAAAGAGAATTACTTTTGCTGCAGTGTCCTGCTTTACCTTGGCATAAAGATCCTGAGGATAGGACAGGGTTGCACCATCTGAAACAGCAACCGTACCATAACCATCAGTCAGGGTCAAAATGTCGGCGGGAGCAGAACCGTAAACCTTGATGTAATCAATGGATCCAACACCGTTTCCACTACCATTTATATTCGCACCCTGTTTGATTGCAATAACAGCACTATTCGCACTTGCTTTGCCGGCAATGTCGGTTCCAACTGTCAACCATGCATCATCACAAGCAGCCTTGGTGTAAACGTTATAGGTCTTGTCATCATTCTTTGCAACACGCCAGATACGATAACTGTTGCTATCATCTGCAATCCACGCAGATGCATTGGTCGCACCATACACACCACCATAGGTCTTTTTGAGAACAAGCTGCAGCGAAGCTTCTCCATCATAGAAGGTAATATCCTGATTTGCATTGCTCTTCACTCTGATATCCGCATAGCCACCTGCAGGAATTGCAACATTCCACAGACTGAGATTTGCCTCAGCTTCAGCAGTGGTCGTCAGAACAAGATTTTCATCTGCATAAGACGCTCCGGTTAATTTAGCATTAGCATAGGCGGGTGCTGCTGCAAACTCTTCCCCATAAAGCAGTTCGGTTGCACCGCCGGGGAGTGTGCTTGCTTCCGCAACGCCGTCTACAACATTGTATACCCGGAAGTTCTTGATATAACCGCCGGTACCAGAAAACTGCAAACCGGTAGCACTACTGGAACGATACCCAGTACAGTAGACTGCCATCTCCCACTTGCTATCTGCTTCGCCCTTGGCATAAACTGCATAACCGCCGTCCTTGCGCATCACAAAGTAATCAACCCATTGGGTTCCGGGTTCATAGCCATAATTCACTACCCCTGTGGCTGAAGTCAATCCTACGCCAGTATTGTTAATATCGATATAGACACGTCCCGAAACATCACCAGCATTTGCCTGAATGTTCAATGCGCCACCGGAAACCAGCTTTGCCTTGAAAGCAAAGGCAGTCTTCTGGTACTCGTTGTACATAGGGGTCCAGGATTTGTGGGCACGGAAATATCCTAAACTACTGGAAGCGGTCATATCCATACCATTTGCAGTAAAGGTGGCACCGGATGCATTGACAAATCCGACATCCGCGCTACCATCATTAAAGCCATAGGTTTCAAAGGTTTCGTCGAACTCAAAATTATATTCTGCAACAGGACTCTTTCCTGCAATTTCTGCCAAAGAGTTGTATTGGGGACCAGCTCCACGATAAACCACAAAGGATTCCACATAAACACCGGTGTTTGCAGTTGTCGAAAATCCCATACCATAGGTCCGTCCCTGCCGATATCCTGTGGTACCGCCGGATTCTCCCGCCAATCTCCACTGCCCGTTTGTGGTGTCGTTCTTAATCAAAATCTTATAGGAGGCAGTGCCGGGTACAAACATAATTTCTGTCCACCCGGTACCAATTCCCCATCCCGTGCTATAGGAAACATTATTAGTTTTGTCTGCACTATCCCCGCCATACATGGTGATGTTGGATGCCGTTACATCCGCAAACATACGACCTGCCGTAGTGTTGGGATTATTAAACTGAATATTAATACTATCGCTTTCCGAATCCAGCTTAACCTTTACGATGCCAACTTTTCCTACTGCCAAGGGAGACGTCGAAGTTCCTTTGGGACCGGTCAGGCTTGTGTAATCTGTTCCAGGGGTGTAATACCAGGTAGAGGTTGTTCCAACCGGGAAGGTCATACCATTTTCCAAATACTCAACACTACCGGGAGAAACAATAACCTCTTCGTTGGGAGTATAGCCAGTGGTGAAATCGAGATTTAAGTTACTGATTGCAACATTCTCAACACCCAAGATTTCCTCCAAGGAATCATAGTAAACGGGATCAGCTGCTGCGGTTGTAGATGTCTTTACAATTGCAGTATATGCAACGGTACCGCTTCCGCTCCAAAGAATACCGGTGAGTCCGTTATTTGCAGTTGTCCATGATTGTAAAGTAGGAATTGTGGAAAGCAAAACCCAGCTTGAAGCAGAACCGCCCTTGACGTAGATTTTCTGAGCACCATTGTTAGCACTATCATACTCAACAATATATTCTACCCAATCGGTACCGGGAACGAAATTTTCTATATTCATTACCAGGGTATCATCCGCAGCTTGCACGTTAATACCTGTAGAAGTAATAAAGAAGCTGGCAATATAATGCTTATCCGAACCACGAGCTGCTCTAAATTGAAGCGTTTCTCCCTCGGCAACCTTAGCTTTTGCATAAATAAATCTACCATTTCCACTATCGGTATCAAATGGTTGCCATTTGTTATTGGTCGCATCATAGCGATAATATCCCGTTCCATCCGATAGCTTCAACCCATCCGTTGTGTATGTTGAGCTATTTGCCGTACGAACATACTCCGGCTGCACAAAATCTTCCCCAGCACCGATAAAATCCAAGGTGTACTCCGGATAGGGAACAATACTTGCTTTACCCAAAGCCTGACCTGCAGCATTGAGTTCTGCCGCAGTAGGAGCTGCCATTGCCATCATGGGAACCATGGTGAGAACCATCATGACACAGAGCAGACCAGCTAAAAATCTTGTCTTTTTCATCAAAAACACTCCTTTTTGAAAATTTGTATAGGGTTAATTATTATTTTTCGTAGGATTTAAGAAAAATGTAGGGACTGGCGTCCTCGACAGTCCGCATTTCTGCAAATGTTATCAACGGGACGTCCAGGAGGCCGTCCCCTACCGTTTCATAACATCCACCTTTTACAAAAGGGTACAGAAATCCTTTTGTAACATTCCTTTAACATTTTATCAAATATTTCAAAAAAAATCAAGGTTTTTTGCAATACTTCTACCCATCTACATCAGCACATTTTATCAATAAGAACTCTCTATCCTTTGTGTTTTTGCGGTTTTGCAACAAAAAACAGAGCATAATATGTAAACAAAAAGGAGAATAGCTATTACCATTCTCCTTTTTGTAGGACGTATGTTTTATGGAATTGCTTACAGATTTAAAGTAACTGCAGGAGTCTGTCTATTGAGTTTTGCAAAGCTATCCCACAGGAATACCTTCACCTTGGTTGCACCATCTGCTTTTGCATTGACAATTGCACTGTCGTCAGCCATGGAAGCAACGTCCACAATCTGTGCCTTGAGCATATTATCACCTGCGTAGGAAACAACCAATAATTTACCGGAAGTTCCGTTTACAATATAGCGAAGAGTTTCTTCATAAGTTACAGCCTCACCATCTGCAACAATCTTCGTACCATAACCATCGGTAATGGTCAAAGGCGCACTGATTGCAGGACCGTAAATCTTCAAGTAATCAATAACACCCGCACCACCATCGGTACCATTTGCGTGTGCACTGAATGCGAAAGATGCCTGTTCTGTGGCATCAGAAGTCATACCATCAACGTTTACACTAAGTTTGAGCCAATTTTCCTCATCATCAACCTTGGTATAAGCACTATAGGTTCCATCGCTGTTCCGAACAACACGGAAGGTACGCCAAACGTTACCTGCATCGGAAATATAAAGACCATCGCTAGGTACAGAACCGTAACTCTTGATATCTTCAATCTGATATGCCTTTGTTCCGTCATAGAACCGGTAGTAAGCAGAGGTTGCGGCATTCTTTACCTTGAATTCCGCATAACCGCCTGCCGGAATTCCACCGTTGTAAAGAACAACCTTTCCTTCCTCTTCCTGGGTACTGGTCAGATTTGCATAACCATCCGCAATCTGGGTTCCTTGTGCAGAAACATTGGTATAGGTGGGTGCTACGCCAAAGTTTTCTTCATACATCAGCTGGGTTGCATCAGCCGGCTTGGTAGCGCTCTCTGCAACTGCACCGGTTGTGGAAAGAACTCTCAAGTTTTTGTACTGATTCACCGCACCATAAATCTGAATACCTATTCCATTATAGTTGCTGGTGCCCTGGTCATCATTACAGCTAACCTTCAATTCCCACTTACCACCAGTCAGACTATCGCTCTTCATATAGATGGAATAGCCATAGTCCTCGGTATGAGGAACTACCAGATAATCTACCCAATCGGTTCCGGGAACAACCGAGCTGTACACCGTTTTGGTTCCGCCGGAATAGGGAGCAATATCGTTGGTGTTTAGGTTAATATACACTCTTCCAGTGCTATCTAAGCTCTTCCACTGAAGACAACCATTGGTTGTCGCAGTTGCTTTTGCGGTAAACGCAATGATCGATTTCTTGTAACCATTATTGAACGCCTGATATCCATTGAAGGGAAGATAAGTCCAGGTTGGATTGGATGCACTGCTCATATCCAAGCCGTTTGCATCGGTATAGCTTGCGCCCTCCGGAGAGATCATACCAACTGTTTTGTTTTGGGCATCAATAAATGTAAGACCTTTCACAAACTTAGAGTCAAATACAAAATTCTGTTCTGTTGCTACCTCGCTGCCAACAATATCTGCAATAGAATCATACTGAGGACCAGCCTGACGGTAAACTATAAAGGACTTCACATAAACACCGGTTTTTGCAGTTGTCGAAAATCCCATACCGTAGGTTCTTCCCTGTCTGTAACCTGTAGCACCGGTGCTTTCTCCAACCATCTTCCAGATGTTTCCGGTGGTAGCACTCTTTACAAAAATTTTATAAGAGCTAGCTCCGGGTACAAACGCAACGTCTGCCCAATCCGTGCCAAGTCCCCAGGTGGTAGAAACCGAGGTATTGTTTGCGGAACTTGAACTATCGCCGCCATACATGGTAATCTTGGACGCTGTTACATCCGCATACATACGACCTGCCGTGGTGTTGGGATTATTAAACTGAATATTGATGGAATCTGTGGTAGATGCCAGCTTAATTCTTGCTACACCCACGGTGGAAGTAGTTAAAGGAGAGGTTCCGGTACCTTTGGGACCGGTTAAGCTTGTATAATCCGTTCCGGGAGTGTAATACCAGGTAGAGGTTGTTCCAACCGGGAAGGTCATACCATTTTCCAAATACTGAACACTACCGGGGGAGACAATAACCTCTTTGCTGGGGGTATAATCAGTGGTGAAATCGAGATTCATACTGCCGGGAGCAACATAATCTACACCCATCATTTCCTGGATGGAATCGTAAACCGGGATATCGGATGCGGCGTAAACAGTTGCATACTGCACATAGCCACCGGTATGCGTAGTAGCTTCATCTGTTGAATAGAAGGCAATACCAGTGGCGTTGCTACCTGTCAGGGATTCGGTGCCACCTACCGTTGCCAGCAGTTTCCATGCATTGTTGGTAGAGGCTGCCTTCACATAGAGGGAATAGCCCTTATCATCATTCTGCTTTAACAAATAGTCTGCCCAATCGGTTCCGGGTGCAAAATCAAACTCATTGGTAACCCTTCCCCAACTCACCTTACTAACCGTCACGCCTGTTTCACTGACATTAAAGTAGACTCTTGCGTGAGCACCATTTCCATCCACATAATATGCCTGGAAATTCAAAGTACCGCCAGCGTTTACCTTACTGCGAAACGCCAAAGCACCATAGGAAAAAACAGACCAGCCATTGGAAGGTTTATAACGCCAGGATGCACTTCCCGTAGCTACTGTAATCTCCGTCAAATCCAGACCGTTGGTACTATCGTATTCTGCACCTGCAGGTGTGGTAACGTAGGTCATGGTGCTGTCAAAGTTATTGGCAAATTGGAAGTCCAATCCCGATACAGGAAGAGCACTTGTTCCGCCAAGGATAGCACCAAGGCTGGTCAGTTCTGCTGCTGTGGGAGCCGCCGATGCCATCATAGGCAATGCACAGACAACCATCATGACGCAGAGCAGTGCCGCCAAAATTCTTGTCTTTTTCATGAATAAATCACTCCTTATAAAGATTTATATATGTATTTTTATTTTTTTACATAGTAAGAGATTTAAAAATATAGATTATGTCAGTCTTCTCCATTAGGAGAATACTTTTTGCATTGATTAGAAAATGCAAAAATAAACTTTTTTGATTTTCTAAATTTAGAGATAAAGTGTAAGTTTTTTCAAATTCAACTAAATTTCAAAATTCTTTGTAAGAATTTTTTATAAAAACCTGAACAAAAAGGTATATTTTTTAATATTTTACCAACAAAAGTTCAAAAAATCAATAAACTATCGTGCTTTCTTTTTAACATATTATGCTTTCTTTTATTTAAAAAAATATGATTTTTCTGTAATTCCGAATGCAATCACAAAAAAAGAACGCCCTTTTGGGCGCTCTCTATCACACTTTTTATTTTCGTTCAGCCTGGCAGAATTCTCCCGGAGTCATACCAAATTTTTTCTTAAAGGCCACAAAAAAACCTGTCGAAGAATCATATCCCACCATCGCAGCAACCTCTTTGATCGTTGTTTTTCTGGCCAAAAGCATTTTTTTGGCATACTCCAGCCGGATTCCGGTAAGAAGTTGATAAAAGGTTACTCCGTAAAGACTCGTTACAATTCGATTCATCTGCCGAACGCTCAGATTCAAGTGCTTTGCAAGGTTATCAGCAGTAAGTCTAGAATTAGAATAATTATTTTCTAAAAAGGTCTCGATAATCACTTTACGGTCGGCAATCACTTCTCCGTCCCCGTCTTTCCTACTCTTTAAATGCATGATTTCCATAAAAAACTCTGTCATGAACATCTTAAAGGTAGCCTCTGCATTCGCAATGCTTCCGGTTTCGCCACCTGCAAGATATTGGGTAATTTCTTCGAAATACTTAATACCGTTTTTTAATCGAAACCGAAAGATTCCATGTCCTAATGTCTGAAGCTCTGTTAGAAGGATGGCATATAGTTTCTCTGCATTAACGGGAGCAAATGCATTCGCAATCTCGAACCGAACCTTATACATACCGGCAGGAACCTCTCCTGTTTTCTTGACCTCATGATAATATCCCGGAGAAATTAATGCAATGTCCCCTACTGTAAGAGGACCTTCCTCGTGTCCATTCAATCCCTCCAGATAACACTCTCCACTATAGACGATATTAATTTCATACCATCCATGCATATTTGGATTATAACCGCTACCCTTATTATCGAACAAGTTGTTATCGAACACTCCGGTAAAGGCAATATCTCCCACGGTACCGCTCAGGGTTCTGTAAATACTTTCCTTTTCCATAGGCTTCCCCCGTTTTCCCGGCTTTTTAGTAAATCCGGGGTTCTTGTTTCAAGACATCATATCCAACAAGCACGTTTTCTTCTTTTTTATCATATCAAATTTTCATTTGTAGATATAGATTATTTCTTGCTAACAATTATGTAAATCTTGCAAATATTTTTTTACCAGCCTTTCAAAGCGTTCAAAAAATTAAAGAATCAGACATTTATCAGCTCCTTAACATGGGTCTATCTTGCAATTCCAATTTGCTTTCTCTCTCATTTTTCTTTTTTTAATCCGTCTTTTTTTAATTTTTCTAAAAATCTCTTCTTTTATTTTTAAAAAATCTATTGACAAACCCTTTTTTTGCTGGTATAATATCAAAGTCGCTTTGAGATGAGCGGGTGTAGTTCAATGGTAGAATCTCAGCCTTCCAAGCTGATTGCGTGGGTTCGATTCCCATCACCCGCTCCATTTTTTCTTTTCAGCGACCCGCTAGGCATATTTGCGCCTGTAGCTCAGCTGGATAGAGCAACTGCCTTCTAAGCAGTGGGCCAGGGGTTCAAGTCCCTTCAGGCGCGCCAACCATGGTGGGTATAGCTCAGTTGGTTAGAGCGCCAGATTGTGGCTCTGGACGTCAAGGGTTCGACTCCCTTTATCCACCCCATTGATATTTTGGGCTGTCGTCAAGCGGTAAGACACAGCACTTTGACTGCTGCATTCGTAGGTTCGAATCCTGCCAGCCCAGCCATCTTTTTTATATGACCCATTAGCTCAGTTGGCAGAGCACTTGACTTTTAATCAAGGTGTCCGGAGTTCGAATCTCCGATGGGTCACCACCAAAAATCCTTGTAACCATGCGGGTTACAGGGTTTTTTGTTTTTTCAATCATCTCATACTTTTTGCTGTTTGACAGCAATTTTGACAGCAACGCAATGAATTCTTTCTAATATCCGTTAAACTATCCTATTCCGTACAGTAAAGATACTCCTCAACCTCTTCGGGAGTGAAGCCACTTGCCAACAACTCATCCACCTCATCCGGAGAACATCCATAATAGGTCGCAATAGACTTCAAATCATCGATATATTCACCTTTAGAAATAGAATAGTCCCACCAACGGGTATATCCGAATCCGCTATAGTCTGTATATTGAAACTTTTCGTGAACGATAGTTCCGTCTGGCAATATATTCAGAATGTCACCCGATTGAATATCAATCTCTTCCACTGTCCCTTTTTTGATTTCTTCAAAGAGTTTAGTATCTACCAACGCCTTGTATAAGATCTCCTCAGTTGATGCATATACATACAACTGATACCTAGGGATATGTATCATCGACAAAGGACTATCGCCCCGGACAAGCCATAAGGTATCATCACTATCCAAAACGGAGAACGCAAAACTTCCCTCCACCTTTTCTGCCATGTACTTTATACTACTGCTATTGAGATGCTTTTTCTTTTCCATGAGCTGCACTGCAATATAACTGTCGGTCTCAATTTTAGTTCGAGGCAATTTCAGCTCTTTTCTTAACCTGGAATCGTTACTCAGCACCCCATTATGTGCTAATGCAAAGTTAAGGTTATGACAATGTCCGGAAAAGGGATGGTTGTTGTAGTTCTTGTTCTTACTTCCCTGGGTAGAATGCCGGGTATGCCCCATAACACAAATACTATCATCCGGGTGCTTGAATTCAATTTGGAACGCGGATTTGGGTTCTTTATGGATTGTAAGCTTTCCATCATCGTTATAGGCAATACCGGTAGCATCTGTACCTCTTACGGTTGCTTCCATAGCAAGGGCATTGGTTAGATTGGATATTCCCTTGATTGGTTGTCCGCTATAATTATAAAATCCAAATAGACAGCACATTACATCTCCTCCTCTTGTGCGACAACTTCGTTGACATATAAACGTTTCAGTTTCAGGTATTCAATCAGTTCTGTTTTCTTGGGAAGAATTCTGGAAACAAATTCCGACCAGGACAGTTCTTCCATCTCCCTATCGGTTAAGCACATAGCCTGAAAACAGATTTCATCCACTAACTGCAATGTAGCAATAAATGTTTTATAGCAGAGCGTTCCCCGAAACAATCGAAACTCTACGGTATTGTAGTTTTCAAGATTGACCGCTACATATCTCCCCATATTTTTATCCTTTGCTTTTGTATAGGTTTCGGCTGTGGTATTGGAAATAGACGCATACTTTGCTGCCCACCGGTTCAGGTTATCTGCGGTCCGTCTGCTGAATTTCACAAGTTCGTTCCAATGCTTTTCTACAAAGAAAACAATTCTCCCAATCGCCAGTTCCTGTTCCTCATAGGTTTTTCCAAATGCGGAGCGGGAGCAGTGAATATGTAACCCGCAGGTGTGTGTCTGATGAGAGCGATAGCCCATGGAAACTGCTTTTTCAAACACTTCCTTCCAATTCATGGAATTAAGATGATAGTCATAGGACATGGGATGGGAAACCATCTCAAAGCCATTTTCAATGCTACCATCGTGCTTGCAATAGATATGGTCTGACAAACCATTTGCTACATCAATGATTTTGTTTGCATTCTCCTCGATTTCACCGCCTTTATCAATTTCCAATTCGACTCCCATAAAGAAATCGCCCGAACCGTAGAAAATTGGTTCGGGCTTATAGTTGTAGGATTTAATCGGGGCATTTTTCATTTTCTCCATACATTCATAGCAATAGGCAAAGTCATCCCCATCATCAAAATAATAGGCACTATCATTATGAATTAGTCTTCCGCATCGTTCACAGAATGTATAACTATGCTCAAAACAATAACTACACAAATTCGTATTCGCATCACCTCTTACATCATCATTCCAGATTCTATCGCTACAATGGGCACAGACCATTGTTCTTGCTTCAAGGCACTCTACACACATGGTAGTACCATCAAATTCTCGTTTGGTTTCTTGGGTCAGTTCCTTTCCGCAAAAACTGCACACCAACTTTTCTTTTGTTTTCATAAATAATCCTCCATTCAGTATTCTTCTGCCAAAAGCATGGTGGAATGGTCTCCATCATCTATGGCATATATTTTTCCAATAAAAATAGGAGTATCAGCTGTAAACTGATACTCCCTTTTGTATTCAGGCTCCTCCTGAATATGAATCACTTTTAATGCACCGTCCGAAACAGAACACTTAAAGATCTGTAACCGATCCTTTGCTCCTCTGAGTTCATCAATACACTGCCAGAGAAACAACTGGATCAATAATGGGACTTTGTCCCGGACTCCCCTAGTGACATACCTTCTGTTCCTAAAACTCACACTTAATCACATCCTTCTTTTTTCTATGAACCGTAGCCTTACGGAATATGCGTATAGCATATCATGAATATAGTATGTGATTGAAAATTTTAAGTTTGGCAAATAACTCTAATTCTGCAAAGAAGTTATTATACCTACTTTTTAATCCATGCAGCACAGAACTTGTTTATCTTCTTTATCTTTTATTTTAAACCAAATGAGCATACCACTTTTGTGGTATGCTCTGTCTTTTGCATCTTAAAGCAATCCGTACTTTGCTACATGAAACGAAGGAGTGTTACGTTTCGTAAGATGCAATCCTGTTATTAAGATGAACTGCATGGCTGCTTTATGTGAAATTCTTCCATAAAGAGCCGTATCTAGGATAAATCAAACACCACTGTAGGCGTTAAATCCGCCATCTACAGGAATAACCACACCGGTAACAAAGCCGGACTCATCATCGTCGCTTAACCATTTGAGCGCACCAAAAAGTTCTTCCGGTTTACCAAAACGCTTCATCGGGGTTGCGGCAAGAATTTTCTCTGTTCTTGGAGTGGGATTTCCTACTTCGTCAAACAAAAGCGCTTGGTTTTGTGCCGTTACAAAAAAACCGGGAGCAATGGCATTCACACGAATATTCGCATTGGCAAAGTGAACTGCCAGCCATTGGGTGAAATTTGAAACCGCCGCTTTAGCACCGCTATATGCCGGAATTTTAGTGAGAGGTGTGAATGCGTTCATGGAAGATATATTGATGATAGAACCGCCGTTTTCATCTATCATATCCTTGGCAAAGACTTGGGTTGGCAAAAGGGTGCCCAAAAAGTTTAAGTTGAACACAAATTCAACTCCGGAGGGGTCAAGGTCAAAAAACGATACCACAGATGCATCAAGAACATCTTCTTTTTTGAAGTACTCATTGCTAGTGGTACCTTTGGGATTATTACCGCCGGCACCATTAATCAAAATATCACATTTGCCAAAATCTGCAAGAATGGTGTTATGTACTTCTTCCAGTTCTTCTTTCTTCAGCACATTGGCACCGTAGCCTTTTGCTATACCACCGGTCTTGATAATTTCTTCCGCCACCGCCTCTGCGGATTCTTTTTTCAGGTCAAGGATAGCAACCTTGGCACCCAAGGATGCCATATACTTAGCAAAGCCGCCGCAAAGTACACCGCCGCCACCGGTAATCACTACAGTTTTATTGTTAAATTCCATTGTCTTACTCCTTATCTTTACTTTGTTTTCTCTAAGGTTTCCCAGATGCCTGCCATATACATAGCACCCAGAGCACGGTCATAAAGACCATAACCGGGCTTGCCGGTTTCGCCCCAAATCATTCTGCCGTGGTCAGGGCGAAGGTATCCCTTAAAATCTACATCGTGGTATGCCTTTAAAATTTCTACCACATCCAAAGAGCCGTATTCTGACAAATGACCACTTTCCTCAAACGAACCATCGGGGAGAATTTTAATATTTCTTACATGGGCGAAATGAATTCTTCCCATAGTACCGTATTTTCTTACCATAGCGGTGTAGTCATTGAACGTGGCACAACCCAAACTGCCACTACACAGGGTCAATCCGTGATGTGGATCGTTATACAGGCTTAAGAATCGGTCAATGTTCACTTCGTTGGTGATGATTCTTGGGATCCCGAAAATACTCCAGGGCGGGTCATCCGGGTGAATCGCCATATTCACATCACACTCTACTGCCACAGGCATAATCTCCTGAATGAAATATTTCAGGTTCTCCCATAACCCCTCTTCACCGATTTCCTGATATGCCTGAACCAGGCCGCTGATTTCATCCGGTGTATAGGAGGCGTCCCAGCCGGGTAGGGCCATTTTGGTCGGATCCATCTTGTCCACATCTTGTTTGTAATAAACAAGGGCATTGGAGCCATCCGGCAATGGTTGGTCAAGTCTGGAACGGGTCCAGTCAAACACTGGCATAAAATTATAGCAGATACACTTAACCCCTGCCTTGGCAAGCCGGCGGATATTTTCTTTATAGTTTTCGATATACCGCTGATAATCGCCTTTGCGGAGTTTAATGTCCTCATGAACAGGAACGGATTCTATCACTTCCATCTCCAAGCCTTTCTCATTCACAAGGGTTTTCATTCTATCAATTTCACTTTGTTCCCATACTTCGCCTACTGGAACAGAATAGATTGCCGTTACCACACCAGTCATACAGGGAATCTGTTTGATATAGCTCAGGGTGATACTGTCATCTTCCCCATACCAACGAAATGTCATTTTCATAACTCTACTTCCTTTCCATTCTCTTGTATATCTTTTATATACATTTGGGCAAATGGTTTTCTAATTTACAGGCACTTACCTCATAATTTGTTTCAATACTATAACAAATGTAGAAAAATCCTTATTTTCATAAATAGGTGTCAACCCTTTATGCATAAGTTCATCTCCAGCAAATTTGACTCCGGTTTCCATATCGACATACTCTCTATCAGGATCCAATCCATCAAGTAAAATATTTTTATCTCTGGAATTCGCAAGGTTAAGTATACGAGCACCAAAAACTAGGGTTTCTGATTTATCCTTTGCAACAATCTGCCAACTACAGTAATTACTGTCATAGGGATTTTGAAGCCTATAAAAATCACCTGTTCTTACAAGAGAACGGATACTTTTATAAAAATCGATCTGTTCCTTGACAGTTTCAATTTCTTCATCGCTCATTGTCGTTATGTCGAGTTCATATCCAAATATTCCGGCATAAGCAACCTCTGCTCTTGTTTTCAAGGATGTTATTCTGCCAAGTTGATGATTTGGCGATGCTGTAACATGCGCAGAAATTGAACTTATTGGATAACACATTGATGTGGAATATTGAATTTTTAATCGTGATATTGCATCAGAGTTGTCACTTGTCCAGATTTGAGGTGAATACGCAAGAATTCCTGAGTCAAAACGCCCTCCGCCACCTGCACAACCTTCAAAAAGCACATCGGGGAACTTCTTTGTCAACGCATCAAGTATCTTATAAAGTCCCAAAGTATATTGATGATTATAGCCTTTGTACGGCATATCAGTCATCATTCTGTTGTAATCCCATTTTACATACGCTATGCTTGACGTACTTAAAATTTCACTTATTGATTGAATGATATGCTCACAGACTTCCTCATTGGCCAAATCAAGCATGAGTTGATTTCTGCAAAGTGCAGGCTTTCTATTAGGCACACTTATCGCCCATTCGGGGTGCTTTTTGTAAAGTTCAGAGTCAGGATTTACCATTTCAGGCTCAAACCAAAGTCCAAACTTTAATCCCTCATTGTTGATTCTTTCAGCAAGACCCTTAATGCCTGATGGAAGTTTTTCATGATTCACAAACCAGTCGCCAAGAGATGATGTATCATCATTCCTCTTTCCAAACCATCCATCATCTAAAACAAACAGTTCAATACCAACCTCGTTTGCTTTTTTTGCCATAGCAACAAGTTTTTCTTCCGTAAAGTCAAAGTAAGTACCTTCCCAATTATTGATAAGAATAGGTCTGTCCATCTTTGTCCATTTGCTTTTGCAAAGATTATTGCGATACACATCGTGCATTTCCCTTGATAATCCGCCAAAACCGTTGTTGCTGTAACACAAAACAGACTGTGGTGTATAAAAGATTTGGTTAGACTCCAGAACTTTTTCAAATCCAAAAGGATTAATCCCTTGTTTCACCCTTATGTTCCCATATTGATCACACTCAACCATGGAAGAATGATTCCCGCTATAAATAAGTGAAAAGCCATAAACACCACCATGTTTTTCGGTGGCGTTCTTATCACACAGCATAATAAAAGGATTCATAGCGTGTCCGCTTCCGCCACGAGCGTTTGAAATATCTATCTTTTCACCCAGATTTATTGTTGTACGAACAAACTCCCTTTCACGGCACCACGCACCGGGGAAATATACCAAGTCAAGGTCACGCTTTTCAAAATCAACGCTAGTACTATATGCAGCATCAATGATCATATCTTCCTCAGATTGATTGAGCAATCTGCTACTACGGAGAATAATGTCATATTCATCAAAAACTGTATATGAAAGAACAACCTCCAGCGCAATCGTTTCATCACACAAAGTAATTTCAAGAGTTTGTGCGGTTTTATTTCCTTGAAACAAAGATGGCATACCCTCAACAAAACTGACTTCATTTTCCTTTATAGAATAATCTTTATATACAAGCCTTGAAACAGAATTTCCGTGTTTGTTTTGCACTGAATATGCAGGACTTCTCAAATCTGTATAGCCATAGGCAGGGTATTCTTGTGAGGCGGTTTCGAGGAAGACCCCGTTTTCATCATTACTAAGCCATGAAAAACTACAATTTATCAATTTTTTAGAATAATCTCTGTTTGCTATTTTACTTCCAAAATAATAATGAATCAAATCTCCTGCCTCATTGATTACCATAATATAACTTATGCTTTTTCCTTGCAAACAAAAGGTATTGTTATTTTTTATTATCATCTTTTCTCCTCATAATGTTTCTCAATCCACTGTTTATACCAATATGCGGAATCTTTGGGAATTCTCTTTTGTGTTTTGTAGTCTACAAACACAATACCAAAGCGTTCTGTATAGCCTTTTGCCCATTCAAAATTATCCATGAATGACCAGAGAAAGTAGCCTGCTATATCTGCGCCGTCGTCTGCCACTTTTTCAAGCTGAAGGAGATATCTTTCAAGGAAGTCGATACGGTTAGGGTCGTGCACCTTTCCATCAAGTGAAATAACATCGTGTGCGGACATTCCGTTTTCGGTAATATATATAGGAAGATTGTATCTTTCGTGAAGGAATCTCGGCCCCCAATAAAGCGCCTCGGGTGTGATTGGCCAGTTGCTACCGGTTTTCGTAAAACCTACGCATCTGTCCACATATTCAGGCTTTCCATTTTCACCCATTTTTACTGCAATTCCGTTATAAATATTCTGTGCATAAAAATCAAGCGGCTGACTAATAAGATTCATATCCTCATCCGTAATTTGAGGAAGATATTCTTTGTACATTTGAAGTCCGTCCTCGGGATATTTGCCTAATATAATCGGGTCACTCCACCAGGTTACTCCCCACATAGGCTTTTCTTCAATGGGTTTACACTTAAAATACTGTTCTCTTGCCGCCTCGATATCCTTCGGGCTATCTGTTGCAGGATAACTCACACCGGAAGTCGGGGCATAGCCTACCTTAATCGACTTTTTCGCATTTTGACGCAATGCGATAACTGCCGCACCGTGTGCTTTCAGCACGTTATGACACATTTGGAAAAGGTCTTTATAGGTGGTTTTGAGTCCTGGAGCGTGAACTCCGACAGAATAACCATGATTAATAAAGCACTGTGGTTCGTTAAATGTCATGAAATACTTAACACGATCAGAATAAAGTTCACTTATTTTTGCGGCATAGTTTGAAAACCATTCTGCACAGTCAGAATTCAGCCAGCCGCCTCTTTTATGTAATTCGTAGGGTAAATCCCAGTGGAAAAGAGTAACATACGGCTCAATCCCGTTTGCAATCAGCTCATCAATAAGGTCAGAGTAGAATTTCACTCCTTTTTCATTGATCGCACCTATACCGTCGGGAAAAATACGGGACCAACTTATGGAAAAACGGTATGATTTTATTCCAATTTCACGCATAAGGGAAACATCTTCTTTAAATCTGTGATAATGGTCGCAGGCAACATCACCGGTGTGTCCTTGCTCAACCTTGTCGGGCTCGTGAGAAAATACATCCCAAACGCTTAAACCGCGTCCATCTTCGTTATATGCCCCCTCTATCTGATACGAGGCGGTTGCAACTCCCCATGCAAAATCTTTTTTAAAACCCATAGTTGGTCTCCTCTCTAAGGCTATATTATGTTTTAAATAAAACTCTATAACTTTATCTTCCCGCTCATTATTTTACTGATATAAAATTTTTCTCTAAATCACTTATAATTTAGTTCGAGAATTCCTTTTTAATTTCTTAATTTTCTCTTTTATTCTTTCTAATAAATTAATTTAAATTTTTTCGGCAATACTCCAATGTTTCATTAAAACCGAATCCCTTTTCACTGAATCTATAATCTGTATCATAAGATGTGGAGGCATGCTCTTCCATTTCAAGCGCCTTATATTCTTCCCATACTTTGTCATAGTCAACTAGAAGTTCCTTTAGTTTTTCTTTTTTTCTGCATTTAGCCATAATTTTGATGCAGACATCAATCACTTTAAAGAAACGCAGCCCGTATTCAATGCTGCTTTCTATAAATTCTCGTAATTCAGAATAAGGAATATCTATCTCTTTAAAACTCTCTTTTATCTCTTGCCAAAGTTTTAATGAGTATTGTTTTTCAGCGATCGCCTCATTTACAAGATGGTTTTCTTCCAAATGGTCAAAAACTTCATTAAGTTGGCAAAGACCGCCAATATCGTCATCACGCAACCAGTTTGCAGACGGCATAATACTTTCATCGAGAGATTTATCATAAGGTGTAATATACCTGCCATGCAACACCGCATCAGAGACCTTTAAGCAAAGATCATGGAATTTCTCACCGTTTTCTTGGCTCATTCCCATGCGTTCACGAGTATATTCCATAAAAATATCTTTTTCATTTCTGTCAGGATTTTTGGCATATTGGGCTATTATGTATGCATTTAAATCGCACCAGAACTCATTTTTTATATAAGGTCCGTTCCATCCTCCGCCTCTTGACCATGCATACATGCCGCATATCAAGGGATTGTCTGCAATATCTTTAAGCCCCAACTTCTGCTTAGTTTCAGAGAACCCATGAATAACCCCGTTCATAACATACATGGGATAAGCCCCCTTGCCCTCGTATTCTCTTTGGCATTGTACTTCCACAACCTGTTTGTGTTTTCCTACACCCAAGCAAGGATTAAACTTTACATTACGCCAAAAATCAAGTGCTGTATGCTTGATTGAAAATATCAACTTATCACAGGGTTCTATTCTATTTGTTATATCCAGGTAGTATTCTTTGTCTGCATGAAACTTATCGGGAAATAAATCCCATGTTCTAAACACAAGATATTTCCCATGCTTTTGACATACTTCTTCCTTAAGAAAATTTATAAGTTCCACAAATGTATCCTTTTCTTTTTCAACATTTCCATATGTAACAGCACCATTTCCTATATGATAAGGTGTGTCAAACAGATAGGTTTCCCCGACACGAATAATGAGTCCATCAATGGGATATTTTTCAAAAAGTTCATCAAACATTCTGCGATGAATCTCTTTTGTTTTTTCTTTATAGATAGAGATTTTCCCACTGCTGTCGCATATTTTGTCCTTATATCTATCTACCAAAAGTTTGGGAAGAACAAACAAATCAATATGACTCATAGTCATAAGCCCTGCAGATTTCGCGCTTAAAAACTCTTCCTTTACTATGTTTGTCATATTCCTCAACCATTCTTTACCCTCAGCTGTTGGAAAAAAATCTTCTCCATAGCATGAAAAATCAACAATAGTATTGGAGTGTTTAAAAACCTGAGTATTATATCCATATTCAATAAGTTTTTCCGGTTTTCTAAACTCTGTTTTAAATCGCTCCTCACCCGGATTATCATGAACCATATCCATTATAAATTTCATTTTTATCCTCCCAACATTTATACAGCGATAATAATTTTCCTTGGCAAAGAACCTCGTATAACGCGGTTACTATATTAAAAAAGTTTATTTTCATGGAAATACGAAAAATTCATAACTACTCAAAAAGCGAATTCTTAACATGATCCGGCAGGTCTATTTTATATATCCCTCTGAAGCCTTCATGCGTTGAATCAAACGTAATACCATCTCCAGTTCTGTTCCAACGAGGGTGAAGGTCGCACCTTACATCTACAACAGAGTATGGCATAGAATAAAATCTTCCCAAATCAACCACAATATTTTTTTCTGTATTCAACATTCTCAAAGTTTGCATACGATCATCGTAGTCAGGATACGTATCCGTAATCATATACTTCCTGTCATCCGTAAAACTCATGTGGTTATCTTTTTCAAAAAACCCATCTGCCAGTAAGTACCCATCATTCGTTTTATCTTTAAGTATATAATTATTTGCACGCCCTCTTGAAACATCAAGTTCTTTACCATCCGAGAAAAAAACCACATCTTCATTATTCAGCCACCAATAATGTGATTGGAATCCATAATCTGAAAGCAAATACATATCACTTCCATCACGCTTTGCAGTAATTATGGCTGTTTTATGTCCATTGCTTACCGGAGAAAAGTTTCGGACTAGTGCTAGGAATCTGCTTGCATCAGGATTAAACGTAATATGATTTATAATGATTTTTTCATCTTTTTGAAAGAAGCCACCTGAAAAATCCCATATTTGCTGCAGCGAAAGAACCAGTTTAGATTTTCCACTTTCCATATCAATTACAAATACACCATCGTTACAACTATGGTTATCATAATAATACTTATCGGTAGGCCATGCATAACCATATCCTGGTCTGAAATCATATAATCTTGACATATTGATACTTATCGCATATTTGCCATCCTTTGAAACATTTGCAACCGGTCTGTCAAGATAACGTTTTTTACCAGAATAAATATCCATGAAAACACCGGCAAATTCATTATCAATGAAAGAATTGTATATAATTTCTCTGTCTGCAGCTTTAGGATTCCATTGAAGCATGGCTCCCTGTTGAAAATTCCATGCTTGTGTCGTATCAAGCATTTCATATTTTCCATTCTGCATATTTATGTAACCGATTTCGGCTGTATCACCTTTCTTTTGCAAACGATCCCTGAACTGTGTTTTGTGTGTAAGATGCAATGTTTGATCGCTATTATATGGTTGCAAATCATAATATCCAAAGAAGTATTGACCATCTGCGGGTGTTATTCTTTTTACAGGCACACTTTTTTTAAAATGCTTCATAATATTTTCTCCTCCGCATTCACTTAAAATAACTTAACTTCTGTTCTGTTTCCTCGAATATTATTATACTTTGCATACGCGCGTTTGACGGCATAAAATGCCATCTTGGGACGTCTGTATTCATCAACAATTCCTTTGTTGTTAAATCCTCTTGGTCTTGTCATTTCCAATTCAAATTGAGAATTTATATCACAATATTGCCATATATATGCACCACAAATCTCACCGCTACCAAGATATGCCTCAATTGCATTTTCTAGGAGTGCCTCTTGGTAATTTTCTGTCCACCTTTGTCCATCAAAAGATGTACTGCCTTTTATCGCACCTCCACCAAACTCAGACATTATAATTGGTTTCTCGCCCGCATGAGAGTTTACATACTCTCTCGTTCTTTTTACGAACTGCTCAAAGCTTTCTTCATGACTGTTATAATACCACGCAGTATAGTAGTTAAAACTTACTACATCCACTAAGTCAAGGCACTCATCGCCCGCTTGATCGGGTTTAATCCGGTTGGACGCAAAAGTAATTAACCGGGAGTTATCTATCCCCCTTATAAGGGATACTAAGTCTTTTGTTAATTCTCTTGTTTGAGGTAATGTAGTATCAACTTCATTATGTAATCCCCAGAAAATAATAGATGGATGATTTAAATCCCGCCAAAGCATCTCCTTGTGCATTGTTTTAGCTCTGCTTATAAAATCTTCGTTTTCAAATGAGACTTCCCATTCTTTTCGATTACCCCACATAGGAATTTCTTCCCAAAACAACATGCCAACTTCATCGCAATAATCCAATGTCTTTTTCGTATTTGGATAATGCGAACCACGAATTGTATTACAATTTAGTTCACGTATAATATCAATATCCTTTTTTATTAGTTCAAAAGGCATAGAAAAACCCCAATCAGGATGTTGCTCGTGTCTGCATACACCTGTTAATATTATTTTCTTGCCATTTAAAAAAATATCTTTACCTTGGCATTCAATGTTTCTAAAACCAATTCTGTCTGTGAGATCTTTCCCACCAAATTGGACTGTAACATAATATAGTTTTGGATTATCAACATCCCAAAGTTCTACATCGTGAATAATAATATCAGAAGTTTCAAGCTCACTTTTTCCGTCAACTGTAATCAAATTTTCATAAAGACATTTATCATCAACAAAAATTTTTAGCGTGTCCTTCATGTTACGCACACTCCAAAGTTTTGTACTAACACTCAAAACTGCTTTTTTGTTTTCCCTATCTAAATCATACTTAATTTTAAGGTCTGATATATGACAATGATCAACTTCACAAATTTCAACACTTCTATTTATACCACCATAATTATACCAATCGGTCAATATATGCGGTATAGTATCAGTCAAATTTATTTGGTTATCAACCCGTACAACAATCTCATGCTTTCCAGCACCTATATTTAAATTTTCAAAGCAAAACTCAACAAAACCGCCGTAATGATACCCAATATATTGCCCGTCTATATATACGGTACATTCATTTGCAACAGCTTCAAATTTAAGCCAGATGTTTTCTGCAGATGTTTCAAAATAGGTACGATACCATGCTACACCCATGTATCTAAAAAGTCCTAATGTAGTATTCCAACATGATGGCACAAGCATTTTCATACTGTTTTCGGGGAAATTTTCATACCACTTTTCATCCATACCAACATTTTTCTCATCAATACAAAAATCCCACATTTTATCCAATTTGAAATATTTAATTGAGTTTGTTCTTTGAAAAAGTCTGTCCATTATTCTTACCTCCAAATTTTTACGTATCAATTCTAATTTTTTCTATAACTTTTTCTAATGCTTTCGCCATAGATACGAACCCAAAATCTGTCGGGTGGCAATCGTCAACTGTCCCTTCGTTTTTACATAACTCTGTCAGCATCTTACCATCAATATAAAAAACGTTTCTGTCACCGCTCAAAACTGCATTTTGATAAGTATTTTTTATAATTTCGCTACGCTCCGTTTCCTCACTTGTTAGATAATATTTAGGTCTTGACATAATTATAATCGGAAGATTCGGATTATTCTTTCTTATTTCTTGAAACATTTTTTCATGAGTTTTTTTCAGATATTCAACATCCGGTGCATTATGGTCATAGTCATATACAAAAAACGACATATCAATACTTTTAATATACTCAATCATTGCATCTTCTGCTTTTGCATTACCTGCAAAACCAAGGTTGATATAATCAAGATGAAATTTTCGAGAAATAATGTTTTGATAACATGTTCCCGGTCTGGAAGCACAACTCCCCTGCGTAATTGATGATCCATAGTATACTACCGGTTTTTCGTTCATATATGGCGCAGCTTCACGCACCTCTGAATTTTCATCTAAACCTATATACACCGCTTTGACTTCACTATATAACGGAAAGTTTATCGTTATTTCACGAGTAGTCTTAGATTCAAATTCAATGATGCTTTCATATCCGTCCTTCATATCATATGGAGGAATAAAAGTTCTTACATAATTATTATCTGCATACAAATCAAAACCCGCCGAACCTGTCAGCGTCCCATGAGGCATACGTCCAATATTCTCCATATCAGCATGGAGTGCAATATAACTACTATCTGTTATGAAGCGAATTCGTCCGCCGCTAGTCCTTGCATGAAGATAATGGACCCCCTCACTTACAGAAAGAGCAACCTTTTCAGGAATTCTGCGAAATTTCCCGTTTTCCATAAAAACCCCGTAAACCTGAAACGGTGGCTTTAAAATATCAAAGAATTTAATATTCTCCCTGTTTAACTTTGTTTCAATTTTAAAATTAACATCTATATCTTCTATACTTTTCATAATCATATTACACCGTCATTTCAATAAATTCCGGACAGTCACGGACAATGATACCTTTTATCAGAGTCTTACCATCTTTCAAGCTGATATTGAGTTCCGTACACGTTCCATTCAGTAAATCATAAATACAAGCATCTTTTGCTTCAAAATCAAGTGTAAGGTCGACCTCAACGCCATCACAGCAATCGCAAACAGTTTCATTTGTCCACAATGTTACAGCCTTTTTCCCCGTTTTTTGCATGGTAAAAATATCTTTGATATCCTTAGAACATGTAACATTAATTTCTGCCGGCTCATATTCATCAAGCACAGTACAGGTATTTCTCATTGCAAAATATGCCATATTGGGATTTAGCGCCTGATGCGGATAGGAATCAAACCCTTTACGAAGAAGACTAAGTTCTAACGGATAATCATGGTTAGAAAGTTCACAAACCATGGATTCCAATCCTAAAGCAGAGTGCTTTACATTCATCTGCGTAAGAATTTTTGTCTTTTGAATTTCGGAATAGTTAATACTTCCATGTTCCCCGAACCAACATCCGGGGGTATCAGGAATCGTGGGCGGATACATCGCTCCTACAGCAAACTCACTTGCCATATATTTATTTCCTTGAAACCCTTTACTTTCGCAATGCTTTTTGAAATTCCGAATATTGTCTGCATATTCCAAAAATCTTGGCCATTTTAGATTTGGTTGATAAAATGGATGATAACCTATCGCATCAACCAAAGGAGCAAGTTCTTCGATTGCCCGATAGAACATTTTAATTTGATGCTTTGCACGGTCAAACACAACTTTGCCCGTCCTTGGATCCACAACTTCCATAGAACCTTTGGTGTCTTCCTCTGCAAAGTGATGTACAAATTTTGAGCAGCTACCCATCACGATTTTGCAATCCGGTGCACATTCCCGGATGATAGGAATGGTACGTTTGGCAATCATAAGATAATGTTCCACATCCGGTTCATCTCCCCAATAATTGATGCCGTCCCATTCGTTCCAGATTTCAAACCACTTCACTCGGTCCTTGAAATAGTTCACGGAAAACCGCACATATTCGTCCCATGCAGTTAAAGCCTCTTCGGATTTGGGCGGCATGGGATTTTCGTAATACATTTCCCGCAACTGCGGCAAATGGCGTTCTACATAGCCTTCGTAAATCCGATTGCCAAAATTCAGGCAATACACAATATTTACGCCGTTTTCTGCCAAAACATCAATGGCTTCTTCTGCCAGTTCATCAATTTTCAATTCGCCCTTTTCCGTTTCCACCCAATGCCAGTTAAGAGGTCCGTCATGATAACCGATTCTTGCCCATTTTACACCTAAATCCATCTGCAGCATCCAGTTCCAGAAAGCCGCGCCGCGGTCATTAGCAATATGCTTTACTGAATTGGTACTGATGCCGGTACCTTTAGAAAACAGTGCAATGTTTTGGCCTTTGTCATCATAAACCTCAATACTTGCTATAGAAAAGGAATAACACCAATTCTCACATAAATCAAGGTCATTTCCTTCAATCACCAATTGCTTGCTGCGAATCTCCGTAAAATCAAAGGTGAAAACTTCCTGATTATTACGGTCTACAGTTCCCTCAAAAAGTACGTCCCATTTGAGCGCATCTACTGCAGAACGGATTTTGATTTCTCTTGCCATGGCACGTCCGATTTCCTGTGCACCGCCTGCACATTTGGTAGAGCCGACAGGCATCGTTTTTCTATCAAAAAGAATCGGGCGTTTCTTTATAATTACACGCTTAATGGTAGTTTCCTTGGCGAAATCCAGACGAATCCAGATGGGGTATTCATCCGGGCGGATATGCATATGGGAACACCAGCAGGTTTGGTCGTTTCCGTCAATAAGATTAATAACCTGCATAGGTCCGTAATCCTTTTCCGGTTCTTGTGGCATAATAGTTGTACAAGCACCAATATAATTACTTTTAATTTCGTTACTTTTTTTAAGAGTAATTTTTTTACTTTCGTTTATGTTTCCTGTTTGCATCACCTCTTCATCAGTCAATGTTGGCGGTGCATTATATACAGGCACGTAACCATACATTGCAATCGAAACATTATCTTCCTTTGCAATATTGTAAACAGGTCTGGTATGAGGGTTTAAAGATTTTTTCATAATATCTCTCCTTTATATAAATAAGCAAGTACCAAGCAGACACAAGACTGCACCAGCAATAATTTTGAAAGATGGTTTATTCTTAAAGCAAATCCAATCAAAAATAATGGTAAACACAACCGTCCCGCCTGTAATAAACGGATAAAGCACTGTAGCATTCACGTTTTTTGCACCTACAAGTTGTAGAAGATAAGCAACTCCGCTTATTACAGCACTTACAATAATAAGAAAGAAAATAAATTTCTTTTTCTCTTTTACGTTTTCATCCACTAAGTTTTCCTTGCTACTTCTTACAATGGGTATCAGCAAAACTCCACAAACAATAAATTTAATGGTTCCTGTAAGGGTAACAAAATCATTAGATGAAACTGCAGCTGGATTTATCTGATGTAACTTTGAAACCACGCTGACAAATCCGTTCAGCAAGAACACAGGCAAAAGCAGAGCAATTGTTTTGCCATTAACTTTCTTTGACCCTATATTATTGATAAAAAGTGCTGAAATAATCAACATCAATCCAAGTAGTTGCACTTTTAAAAATGGTTCATTTAAAAACAGTACTCCCCATACATAAGGAACAACCATACCACCCGCCATTAAAAACAAGGTATAAAGGGACATTTCCCCACGTTTCATAACAACAAAACCTATAAATGTATATGCTATGGAAAAAAGTGTCGTTAATACTGCCATAAATACCGAAAAAAAGTTTGCTTCACATCGAAATCCACTACATGCAAAAAATATAACCGCAGTAAAAAAGCCAAGCCAAAGATTAAACCTCAGGCTACTTTCCATAGATACGCCTTGTTTCTTTTGATATATATTATTAATCACAAAATTTGCAGCAAGTAATACAGCCGCTATTACTAGCAATATATAATCCATCATAGACCTCTCCCTATTATGCAATAACGATATATGTTTCCTTAAGTATATCACGGCAAACACACAAAATAAACCCAATTTTTTTACCATTTTCCTATTAGAATGTAAAGAAATTGGGTTTATTTTTTATTTTTATAATGATATACTTAATAATGATATATTTCGAGCGGGAGAGTATAAAACATGAAGAAAGAATACACTTATCATTCTATGCACATGCACATTCATACCTGTTTTCAACCAGGCATGTCTATGGCAGCACAAATGTATAATGCAAAAACTCTCAACATGCACTATATATGGCTGACAGACCATGATACAAGAACAGGATTTAAACAAAATCCAGTGAACGGATTTATATTTGACAGCGATGCCTTAATAAAACATGATGGAGAGAATTCTTTCTATGGATTTGAAGTTGCGGATTTTGAAAAAAATGCGAAATTAGACTATGACATTAACACCGACAAAAAAACAATAAAATTAACAGCTTTGTCACAAAATACAGACGAATGGCAGAGTGCTGGTATTTTCTTTGTTTCAAGCAGAACGCGCCATACCCACTCTCTTTTAATGCAGGTAGGGCTTGAATTCAAATTATTAGATGAAACTATCTGCAAAGATAGTAGATTAATTTTTGATGTTCGCCTCTCACAGAGACCGCCACATTGCAATCCCGCACATTTACTATATGTAATTGGAAGTACCGAAGGTCTTTCAGCTCCAAACACACAAATAATTCCTTTAAGCATCAAGGACAATATGGTCGTTCTTCCACTTAGTGATGATGTTTCAAATGATGATGAAATTGGCGGTATTGACAACGTTTTTGACACCATAACCATTACATTACAAGCAAGAAAAGGAACTGAACTCTCAGTTTTACTGAAAGATTTTGTTATCACAGTTGGCAAAGGGTTTGAAGATGCTCATGAGGCTCAAAAACATAAGGCCGCTGAAATTGGAGAACACTATAACGTAACCCCTTTTGTTTCTTATGAAATTTCAGGGGCAGGCGAACATAAAAATTGTTTCACAACAAGCGTACCTACCATTGATTATCAAAAATATAACTATGCAGTTTCCCCTTGCGAGGCAGCAAGGCACGTTAAAAAACACGGGGGAATCTTTGCCTTTAATCACCCCCTGGCAATTCAGCCGCTAAAAAGAAAGAAGTTTACTCCCGAGCAGAAACTCTCTGTAATTGCAAAGATGACAGCAAATCTTCTTGCAAATCGGGCATATGGTGCAGATTTACTTGAAGTTGGTTTTCCAACAGGAAGAAACGGTTTTTCATCGAATGAATTTTTGTTGCTGTGGGATATGCTATCTTGTGGCGGGATGTTCCTTTGCGGATATGGCAGCAGTGATTGTCATCGTGACAATGTCAATTGGTATGACGGAAATAATTTTGCTACATACTTAGGCGTAGAGAGCAATCTTTCCCATCCGGTTTCGGAAGAAAACTTTATTGAAGCCATGAAAAAGGGGAGAGCATATAGCGGCAACCCTGTAAAACTTAGAGGAAAAATTACGTTTGAGACAAAAGACGGTCATCAGCAAGGAACGGTTTTTGATACACAAAAAACTAAATCAATTGACATAGTTTTTAATGCCAAGGAAACCAAACCCGGATGGAAATTTAGGCTGATTGAAAACGGATTAGAGGCATATAGCGAAATCATAACCTCCTCGGAATTTACATACAACTCCATTCTGCAATGTAGAGAAGAAACTGTTAACTTTCAGCGTGTTGAACTCTATGACGAAAATGGTATATGCATTATGCTGACCAACCCGATTTATCTTGTTAATACAGAACTGTTTTGTGGCGAAATACCTAGTTACAGACTGCCAGAAGGAGATATGTAATGAAAATATATATTACAAGACATGGACAAGTACTCCCACAAGAAACTTACGGAGATGCACAATTTCCGGCGGGAGATCCACCCCTTACAGAAATAGGAAGAAAACAGGCCGAGCATCTTGGAAACTATTTGAAAACTGTTGGTTTTCATGGAAACATTTATTCTTCCCCATATGCTCGAGCGTTAGAAACCGCAGAACTTATTGCCGATAAAACAGGATCAAAAATCTACCCATGGGCACCCATGCGTGAAATTATAAAGACCGATGAGGCAGCGAATTCTTTCACAGGAATGAAATTATCTGAAATAAAGCTCCGTTTTAAACACATTTCAGATGAAGCAAAACTAGATTTCCCATGGTGGAGCACCTGTCGAGAAACATCCGAAGACGTAAAACAGCGAATATTCCAAGGATTTCGGTCGCTTTCTATCGAAGGTGATGTCCTCTTTGTTGGTCATGGAGCAACACTTATGAGTATGATAGATGTTCTAGATATTCCTAAAAAAGCAGGGTACGGTCATACTATCCACCCGTACAATTGTAGTTTATCTATGCTTGATACGGATAACAGAAAAAGTTCTCGTTTTTTAGACACCGCCCATTTGCCATATATGCTGCTTACTATGAATACTGTTGTACAAAGTGTAATTGACAATGAAAAAATAGATCAAATCCTGTCAAACGGTATTGATATCCCTAAGAAAATAATGCAATCAAACTCTCCAAAACTATTGCACATAGGAGATACCTGCACATACACCTATCCTTACTATAGCGAACTGATAAAAAAAATAAATCCTGATATTATAATTCATACCGGAGACTTTGTTGATGAGGTAAAAGTAGGTCGAATGCCATCTGCTAAAGAGGAATATGAAAAAGGTCTTATTCAGATAGCGGATATTCTTAAACAATCAAACGCAAAAGAAATATATATTGTTCCAGGAAACAACGATGTTTTAAGCCTTATGGAAAAACATATGTCTTTTGCAACACCTATAATGCCTGATACACAAATTACTATCAATGGCATTCCGTGTACTCTTACACATTCGTGCTTTGAGATTACAAAAAAGAGTCAGTGGCACTTCTACGGCCACGGTCTTACTGGTGACACGCATAAACCTGAAACAAATGACTTAAATGGCACATGCTATTTTAATGTAATGTGGGGTCCGAAAGTATTTTTATTGTCCGAAAAAAAAGCGTTTTCATTTGAGCGGCCATAGTTTATTCTATATTAGGACACTTATCTAAAATGCTCACCTATAAAATATAAGTGAGCACTAAAGTTATTTGATTTTTTCTGCTTCTGATAGCATATTTTCGATGAATGTTCCATAACCCTTTGTTGGATCGTTTAGAAAAACGTGTGTTACAGTTTCCACAATTTTACCATTTTGAAGCACAGGTGAACCCAACACGACTGTTGTCAATAGGGGACAACAATTTTAAACACAATAACAGTTTATATGGCATTTTTCCGCAAGGGATGAGCAAAGTTTCTTCATTTCTTCATCTGTCTGCGGATTATCTGCAAATTTTATGTACTCCATACCTGAAATATCATATTTCGACTCGGCAAGATTGTTGTATTTCAATAATTCTATCTCTTTTATTCCTTTTCCGAAGGTTTTTATGATTTCAGCAAAGGCAACTATATCATCGTCCGAATCATTTACTCCGGGTATGACAGGAATACGCAAAATGATGTTATTATGTATTTTTGACAACCTTGTAATATTATCAATTATTAATCTGTTATCCTGTCCTGTAAATCTGCAATGTTTTTCGGGATCTGCAATTTTCAAATCTGCAAAAAACAAGTCAACAAATGGTAACACCTTTTCAACATTTTCCCAGGGAACGAAAAAAGCGCTTTCAACTGCTGTGTGAATTTTATTATCCTTGCATATTTTTGCAATTTCTGCTATAAATAGAGGATGCAAAAGACACTCACCTCCGGAAAATGTTACCCCTCCGCCTGATGAAATGTAATAGTGAGAGTCCTTTTTTATTTCTTCAAAAAGTTCATTAACAGTTTTGTTTTCGCCGCACAGGCTAAGTGCAAGCGAAGGACAACTTTCCGCACATTTTCCACACGCAGTACAACGTTCACGAAAAAACAACATATCATTTCCTTGTAATTTATGATGTTCCGGACATACCTCAATACATTTTCCGCAATGAATACATTTAGACGGCGCATACAAAATCTGTTTCTGTGCAGACAACGTTTCCGGATTGTGACACCATTTGCACCTAAGACTGCATCCTTGAAAATATACAACAGTTCTTACTCCCGGACCATCATGCAAAGAACCTCTTGCTATATTTGTAATTTGCGCACTTACAGACATGAATGCTTCGTCCTTCCGATAATATGGTTTTGCAGTTCAGGAGAAAGCAGATTGAATTTCTGACTGAAGCCCGAAACCCTTACCGCAAGATTATTATATTTTTCAGGGTGTTTTTGTGCGTCAATCAGTGTATCTGCGTCAATGGTATTAAACTGTACATTTTCCAGCCCCTTTTCGCTGCTTGCAAGGAGAATGTCTGTAAGCAAAGATATATTTCTGTCGGTAAACAGTTTAGGGTCAACCTCAACAATTGCTGAAGTTGTACCGGGTGTGCGTTTTGTCGGTAATTTGGCGATTGAATTAAGCAAAGATGTAAGGCCATTAAAATCCCGTCCCTGCATTGGAGATACGCTATAGGCTATAATCTCACCTTTGTGCCTTCCGTCGGGAGTTGCCGCAGTTTCTCTTCCGTGGTCTACCATCCAAAGAAAAGTAAATGGCTGCGCATGAAATGAAAGCCCATATTTTTCAGAGAATTCGTCCAGATAATCGCAAGCAGTATTTACGATATCAACCGCAATTAAGTCTACACCATCAATATCATTACCAAATTTTGCGGCTTTGTTTATAAATTCAAGCCGGACGCTTTCGTCAGGATAATCATTGACTAAAATTTCCTTTATTTCCTCTAAAGTATATTTTTTCTGTGTATATACAAACTCACGAATGACCTCAAGTGAATCGGCAAGGTTTGGTATTCCGCCAAGCATAATCTGGTAATAATCATACTTTGCCCCTGCATCGTTAAAATCTTTTCCGGTTTCTATGCAACCTTCTGTCAGTAGTGACTTGTAAGGTTTAGGTTTGTTAATAACGGAACAATCCCTGTGCTTTTTTACAGAGGAACAAGTTAAATCAAGAATGTGATAAATCTGTTTTTTTGTAGCTTCATAAAATTTTTGATAAGTATCCAGTGTGTCAAGTTTGCCTGTTTCGACCCCTGTCTTAAAATCGGAATACATCATACTGTTGCCGTTGCACAAGACATACTCAATTGCTTTGAGCAGATTGGTTTCGCCTGTTACTGCATGAGGATTGGATTTTCCGGGTATAACTGTTTCGACACAGCCGATTTGCGTGTAGTCGTATGCATCTTCTAAAGAGATTCCTTTGCTCGTAAGAGCAGGTATCATCACATCATCATTAAAGAAGAAAGGAACGCCTTTTTGGACATGACCTACCACTTCAAGAGCACGATTTATAAAGTCTTTTTCTGTATTTTTTGAATAACGTACTGACATACAACGTATAAAATCAAGTTGTTCAGTTGCATCAAGCATCATATAGGAAAGTTCGTTGACCTGACTGCTTCCGTCGGGGGCGCTGCCTCCCACGCAAGACTGCTGAACATCATAGTTAAGATACAGTTTAATCCACAAACAGCAAATTAACTCAAACGCCTCTTCTTTTGTCAAAATACCTTTTTCGATGTCAGCTTTATAATACGGATAAAGGATTTGGTCTAATCTGCCGAGAGAATTTGCATTGATATGGTCTTCCCATGTATTGATAATATGAGCAAACCACAAAGCCTGTATTGCTTCTCTAAAGGTTGAAGCCGGATTTTCTGGAACATTTTCACATACACTGATAATGTAATCCAAATCATCTTCAAGATAAAGCTCATTGCCGGAAGTCTTTATTTTCTTTGCTTCTTCTGCATATTTTTTGCCCATTTCACACGCGGCAACGCAAATACTTTTCATCGAAGAATAAAGTGAATTTGTTCCGTTTTTCTTTTCGTGCTCTGTAATTTCTTCAAGCAGTCCCCTAAATCCAAGTTTCAATACTTTATTGTAGTTGATAACAGTGTGATTAGAATCTATACATCTTCCGATACCTGCCCATTCGGATTTTGAATTCTGCTCTTCCTTTGTAAGTTCAGGAGAAATCGTTTTAAGTAATTTGGGATTTTTTTCAATGTATTTAAAATATGCATCAATATTGCTGTTGTTGATACCGTTTAATTTTGCTAATCTGCGATTTTCCTCTGTGTCGTCGGGTGCAAAATATTCGTCGTATTTCGAGTCCGGAAAGTTAAAACCCACAATCAATTCTCCTGGGATAATCACCGGTTTAAAATTGTTTAATACATTAACTATTCCCCGCGATATAATCTCGGTGTTTGAAAGATTCTTTTCTGCGGCATGAGCCATGCCCAAATAAGAGTACACTTTATGTTGCATACAATAATAGTCTTCGTAATCATTTGTGACGACAGTCAAACGACGCAAAGTTTCACATCTGTCAGTAAGAGGATACATAGTAAGTTTTCTCCTTTCATAATAAAGCTGTGCATCTTTAATATTTTTTTTATATTCCCGGGGTAAACAACCAAATTCTGCTAAAAACGCCTTGTTAAAACCGCCTAAGGTTTCATAGCCATAATTTAGGGCAACATCGGTTGATTTTTTGCCTGATAATATATCTAAAGCTGCTAATTGAAGGCGATAATGACGTACATATTTTACAAAGGATTTTCCGGCATAATTATGAAATTTAGAACAGAAATGCCATTTTGAATATCCAAATAGATTTGCAACATCTGACAGTTCTATGTTTTTTTCTATATTTTCATGAATATATTTTAAAACTTCAAACATTGTATTCCCTCCTTTATTGATATAATAACAAATAAATATCAATAAATCTACTCCAAAATTGTGTTTT
>JAZQHD010000192.1:0-4896 GCA_045540375.1 Ructibacterium sp.
TCCCCATAGATGACATATACGCCATTGAGGGAGAGATTTATAAAGGCATGGAATAACCTGGCCACAACTAAATATACGACTTTAAATCGTGCAAGCAGAGCCGGTCGCTGACCGTGTCTTCCAAGCGCCGTACAAGGTCGAGATCAATAGAAATCCTACGGGATAACTGTAACTATTGGTCTTGATTTGTACGGCGCTTTTTTGTTTTGCGCGAAACCCTTGTACGGTGATTGGAGTCCTTTCTCGGCTTGCTCGGGAAAGGACTTCAAATGTTTATACAGGAATGGAACTGTAGCATAGGTCGCTATCCGTGATCTCCGAATTTTTGATCCACCCATCAAAAATTCAAATTCAAGGAGATTACGAAAGTGAGTACCAAATTTTATATCAAAGACGAGAACGGCATCTTTTTATCTATTGACGGAAAGACAAAGTACACCTGCTTGGAAGGTCAGGCTCTGTATGATTTTCTGAAAACGGAAGACGGCAGAGGTCGTTGCTTCCATGTAGATATCGATGAGGACGGCAACAAGATCGGTATCGAAGCGAGTCCCGAGTTCCTCAAAGCAGAGGAATCCGACAAGAATCATGCCGCCTACCTGGAAAGACAGAAGGCAGAATCAGGCGTGGAGATCATCTCTGCGAACATCATCGTCAGGGACAGCGAAACCGAAGTGGAACTGATCGAAACCGTTGCGGATATAACGGTGAATGTGGAAGTGGAAGCATTGAAAGCCATTGCCCTGCAAAATCTGCGCAAGGCGTTGGGGCAGCTCTCCAAGGCAGAATATGACCTCATCTATCACTTGTACCTTGCGGATGAGCCTTTGACGGAGCGACAGTACGGTGCAGTTCGTGGCATTCCGCAGAAGACCGTGAACTGCCGCAAAAAGGTCATCCTTGGCAAGCTGAAAAAATTTCTATAACTTTTTTTCGCTCAAAACTCGAAAAAGTCACAAATAAGGGATGAGGGGCAAAAAAGCCTCTCATGCACCTTGAAAACCGAATATGAACAGGATGCCGAGGTATAAACTCACCGGACCATAAAAGGAAAGCTGTCGGACAGAAGCGCCAGGACTCCACGCAAGTGGACGAGCGATACATTCTGCGCCGAGTCGGAAGATATACAGCATATTTCGATTGGCCAAGACTCCGGTGTAGGACTAACGATACTTCTGCCGAAAGCAGCTCGCCGGAAGGCGGGATATGTTGTTTCAGGCTGAAAACTATGTCTGTTACAGCATATATGATGCTCGTTCTCTCATTGTGAATCTGACCGAGGGATATATGCTGCGAGATACTCGACATCCTTGAATCCAAAGCTCGATAACGAATTATTTGTGTTTGAGCGATGGAACTACTGTGCAGGAGCAGCGATGTTCCTGCATACCATTCTGTCGCTCAAACTATTCTAAATCACTAACAGAAACAAGGAGATAAAAGATATGTTTGAAATTACTTATAGCGACAAGGAAACTTTTGAAGCCTACCAAAACGCAGGTAAAGCCCACAAAGGCGGCACCTACGATTTTACTTTTGAAAATAGATTTATCATCTACCACGCAAGTCTGCGAAACAAGGTAGATTACATCGCAATCGACATGACCACAGGCCTTGCCTCTTGCGTTATTACAAAGCAGCCCGGCAACCTCTACACCGAGGTGTCCTACAGACGGCTGATCCCTCACATTCTCTACTCCGTGAAGTACACCGGAGATATGAGATACCTCAACCGCTTTGCAAGCGATCCTATCGAAGTCATTGACTCTATCTTCCGTGTGGTGCTTCCCAATAACGGATATACCATCCGAGAAGAACAGATCAGCCTTTCAAAGAAAATGTTTATCGGCTTTACCGAAAAGCAAATCGCCCTCTGTGAAGCGGAGGTCGGAACTGGTAAAACCCTTTCTTATTTGGTGGCAGCCATTGTCGCCAAGCATTATAACGGAATGACCTACGGTCAGAACCTGCCCGTTACTATCACCACCTCGAGCATCGAGCTTCAGAAGGCGTTGGTGGAGCGTGAAATACCCAACTTGTCCAAGATGCTTATGGACTATCACATTATCGATGAGCCTCTGACTGCGGTACTTCGCAAAGGCAAAGAACATTACCTCTGCCGTTATCGCTTCGAGGATTTCCTCAAGAATATTCGCCTGTACCCCGAAAAATACGCAGCTACCATTGAACTGCTCGAGAAGATGGCTGACCTTCGTGCAGGTATCGACCTGGACAGATATCGCATCAGCGGAGCGATCAAGAGCAGAATCTGCATCAAGGGAACGTGCGCCGGATGCGCTCGAAAGAAAGAATGCGTGTATAACGAGTTCGCAAAGAGAATGTACAACCTTCCCGATCTGGACTTCCAGGTGACGAATCACAATATGTACCTCATGTCTCAAAAGACAAAGACCAACGACCATCCGCCCCTGCTTCGTGAGAGTTGCTTCGTGGTGGTAGATGAAGCCCATAAATTCAAGGAAGCAGCCGAGGACACCTTTGGAGAAAGAATCAGCGAGAAGGACATCCTCCGTTATGTGAACTCCGTCAAAATCCTTTGCTCTCCCAAGGCTAACAGAGATAAGTACAAGGAATTCCTTGCAAGCCTCATCAAAGAGAGCGAAGCCCTGTTCAATAGCCTCCGCAAGAAGCAGCACAGCGACATTGAGGAAGAACGAGGAAACATCATCTCTCTGTCGGCTTTCCAATCCGGCAAGCTCAACAAGATCATGTACCTCATCGACAAGGTTGAGGGTATGAAAATCAAGCGCAATTACGGTATTCCCGTGACCGGCGGTTACCTCAAGACTGCGATTACTGCCATCAACAAAACGAGCAAGTCCACCATTTGGTTGGACACGGACGAAAACGGTGTTTTGTCGTTGTGCAGCACTCCCAAGGATATCAATAACATTCTCCGCACCAAGGTGTGGGATCGCAATGTGAGCCATGTGCTGACCTCTGGCACAATCTCGGACGGCACAGACTTCGAATACTTCAAAGCAGAAAATGGTCTGGAATTCATTCCCCATCGTCTGCTCCTCGAGTCCCGTACCGAATCGCCCTTCGATTACGCAAACCACACAAGACTGTATATCCCCAGGGGAATGCCTATCCCGGATAACGATAGCGAGGACTACTTCAAGACCATTGCCGATGAGATTTATAAGATCATCCAGGCCACCAACGGTCATACGGCAATCCTCTTCACTTCGTATAAGACACTCAGCCTCGTGCATGAGCTTCTGAAGGACAAGCTGACCGAATACGACACCATCTGCATGACCCGAAGCAACAAGAATGCGATTACCGACTTCAAGAAGTCCAAGAACGGCATCCTCTTCGCTTCCGGTTCTATGTGGGAAGGCGTTGACTGTGTCGGGGACTGTCTCTCTTCCGTTATTATCGTAAGATTACCCTTCCCAATGAGAAGCGCACTTATGGAAGAAAAGAAGGAAACCTGCGACAGCGTGGGCGACTTCGTGGACAGATACTGTACCCCCAATATGCTGATCAAACTCCGCCAGGGCGTTGGCAGACTCATTCGTTGTGAGAGCGATACCGGCGTTGTGTCCATTCTCGATCCGAGAGCCACCTCCAAGTCCTACTCGGGAAAAGTCGGCCAAGCACTCCATAAGTTCCCCAAGGTGGACTCCACCGAGGAAATCGAAAGCTTTATGAGAAGCGTTAAGAGCGAAAGCTACTATGCAGAAAAGAAGGAGAATAATGAATGATACCTACTGCCCATGAAAGACTCCAGGAGCTTCACGAAAAGATGCTCGACTGGATCTGTGAACATATCAAAGATGACGAAGACCTCTTCCACGCTCTGTACGGTCGGATCGGGTTCGCACAAAGCGAACTCGACCCTGAGATCGAGTGCCGACTCTATAAGATGTATAACGCACTCCCACCCAAAGAGAAGTTGGAACTGAAAGTAAAAGCAGAGTATGCGGAGTTCCTGTCTTTCTGGCGAACCCTGTCCGCAGACGAGCTTATAGACATTGCTCCCAAGGTTGCTGTAGTTAACGCAGTAAAGGATCAAATTATGGGCTGTGTCAGCGATGATCAAGCAGCCTACTTCGCAAGGTTCTCTGAACCGTTGGAAGCCATCAGCGAAAGAATCCTCGAAAGCGATTACGCCCACGAAAGCGAGCTTGTTCCTCTCTGCCTTGGGAATATGTACGATGCCCAGGACGGCGGTTATTCCTTCGATGAAGATGAAGACCAGAACACCGTCCTCGAGCAGACTATGTAGGAGGTGCAGCTATGGGAACACATTGCTACATTGCAAAAGAAGTAGGCCCCCATCAGTATCGTGCAATCTTTTGTCAGTTAGACGGCTATCTTGAAGAAGTCGGCGCAACACTCGCCGGATACTACGATACCGAGGAAATGGTCGATAAGCTCCTGGACTTGGGCGATATCTATTCGCTTGCTCCAAAGCTTGACCCCGATCCAAACAAACCTCACGAATTTCTCAACAGGCAGCCAGGCGTTACAACTGCATTCGGAAGGGATTACGGAGAAACAGAACAGGATGCCATTGTTACAACAATTGAAGACCTTTTGGAAAACGATCCTGGATGTGAATTCCTATATGTCTTCTATCCCAACGATGGTTGGGAGTACCTACAGTATGGGAAGTACGACAGCCTGCGAAATCTGAAAGATGCCCTGAACCTATATGGAATCAATTACCGACCGGAAGATCAAAGCCAAGAAACAGAACCGGAGCAATCCGATAACGGAGATGAAGAAACATATGAGCAGAAAATGTAAGGAGAACCACCATGGAAAAAAGAATGCTTTCAGCCAGGGAGGTCGAAACCAGGGAAACCTTAATCCGCATCTTGGAAAGCACCCTGTCATCCCTCGAACAAAAAGAGAGAGTTA
>JAZQHD010000193.1:0-5261 GCA_045540375.1 Ructibacterium sp.
TTTCAAAATTTCAAGAAATCGGAGGAAAACACAATGTATTACGACCAGAGAGAAAGCGGAAAAAGAATTGCCGCACTCAGAAAAGAAAAAGGGCTGACACAGGAACAGCTTGCAGAGAAATTAAACATCAGCACAAGTACCCTTGGAAAAATCGAAAGAGGTATTCAGGGATTCTCCATTGATCTGCTGATTGAAATTGGTATCTTCTTTGGTATTTCAACTGACTACATACTTATTGGCTGCGAGATTCGCAATTATGAAGCTGCAAAGGAATTGGATTCCGTTATAAATCAGTTGGTTGCTTTGAAGATGAAATTATAAAATCCGCCGTATCACGGTGGGTATCCGCCGTGAGAGGTCATAAAAAACGAATCGTGAAAACAGTACAATTTAGACACAGCCAAAGAGAAAGGCTGCTTGTTCCTTGAAAACTGAATAGACAATCATCGAATACGTTCCTGCTGTCGGTGCGAAAGCATCAGCCACATCAGCGGTACGCCGTGACGTATCGGAAAGAGAAACAGAACGACTATTTTCTTATATTGACGCAGTAGTCTCTCATCCGGTGCCAGCGATCAATACCGGCTCGTAAATATTGGGTTGCTACCAATACGGCAATGAAAACAGTCAGGGTTAATGATACTTCTCTACGGAGCTGGCGGAGAACCCGGCAGAGGTTAGATTCCTATGGAGCTGATTAGCAGTCAGCCGTTTGATGATTTCCCGATAAGATACTTCTTATCACCCAGGGGTGCCGAGGGCAAATATGGGGTTCAACATAATTTTCGGAAGGGCTGTTTTTGTCTGTTTTCGGATGGGACAGCCCTTCGTACATACCCAATGAAAGGAGGAGGAACACCATCTATGATGAAAAAGAATTGGGTATATCGCCGTGGCGATATTTATTGTGCTGATCTGAACCCTGTAATCGGCTCTGAACAAGGTGGCACCCGTCCGGTGGTAGTAATCCAGAATGATACCGGAAATAAACACGCTCCGACTTTGATTGTGGCGACGGTCACAAGCAAGATCAGAAAGAAAGAACAGATGCCAACGCATTACCTGATCAAAAGCAATCCTGCTTTTGCGGAACCGTCTGTCGTTATGTTAGAGCAAATTCGCACGATTGATAAAAGTCGTATCGAGCGTTACTTAGGGAGAGCATCCCAAAGTGAAATGACAGGAATTGATAAGGCGCTGCTTACCAGCGTGGCATTGCAGTACCTTTGTGGAAATCTGTCGGATATTAACGACGCATTACCTACAAATCCTTAAGCATAATTCATTCAATGAAAGCGTAATCATGTGGTAAGGAAAATGAAGGTGGTGCATAACGTGAATTTGAAAAACATGAAGGATGTGGACATCCGTACCGTGGACAAATCTTCGTTATCCGAACTGCGTGACATTAAGATAAAGAAAACAGCAGCAAACCAGTTGGATGTCGAAGATCTGCATAGCCAGACCCCTAATTTCTACTGTTACCGTGTTGGAGATATTGTGGTCGGCTTTGATTATATGAATAATGGCAGGTCGGTGAATGACCTGTTTTCGCTGATGGTTCAGGCAAGCCTGTGACATCATTGAGCAAATCAAAAATGACCGGTATACTATAAGTGAACCTGTCATAATAGTGCTTACAGTGACAGGTCGGCTACCCCCCGACCTGTCATCGCTTATAGTATCCCCCTTTGATAATACCCAAAGGAGTGGATGATTATGACGAAGAAACCTACTAAAAAGGTTTATCATGCCTCCATTTACCTGAGATTATCAAAGGAAGATGGGGATGTTACAACCGGCTCGAAAAATGAGAGCAACAGTATATCAAACCAGAAAAGTTTGATTATGGACTTCCTGAAGGACAAGCATGATATTCAGGTGGTCTCCATTCGTGAGGACGATGGATATAGCGGTGTTGATTTCAACCGTCCGAGTTTCCAGTTGATGCTGGAGGATGTGAAGAAAGGTATAATCGATTGCATCATAGTCAAAGACCTCTCTCGATTTGGTCGTAACTACATTGAGGTGGGTCGCTATCTCGAAAAACTATTTCCAATGTTGGGAGTCAGATTTATCGCTGTCAACGACAACTACGATAGTCTGAATGTTGATACGGCACATGACATTGTAATGCCGTTCAAAAATCTGATTAACGACTCCTACTGCCGAGATCTATCGGTTAAGATCAGGAGCCATCTGGCGGTCAAACGTAAGAATGGCGAGTTTATTGGAGCTTTCGCCTGTTACGGATATTTGAAAGACCCAGAAAACAAAAATCAGCTTATTATTGATACATACGCCGGTCCGGTGGTACAGGATATATTTCGCATGAAGATCAATGGCTTTAGCCAATACAAAATTGCGGAAGCTCTGAACGAGCAAGGTATCCTGTCACCCATGGAATATAAGCGCAGCATAGGAGTTCGCTTTGAGACATCTTTTAAGGTGAACCCTAAAGCAGTCTGGAGTGCCAAGGCAGTTTCCAGAATCTTGACCAATGAGGTCTATACCGGCGTATTAGTGCAAGGTAAGCAAACCACCCCAAACCATAAAGTGAAAGTACGTCAGGCTGTTGAGGAAAAGGATTGGGTGAGAATTGAAAACGCTCATATCCCATTGATTGATCCTTGTCTGTTTGAAATTGTACAGACACTTTTGGAAAGGGATACACGCACTTCTCCTAAGGCTGACTCTGTATTTCCGCTTGCGGGGCTACTGTATTGCGGTGATTGCGGACAGCCTATGGTCAGAAAAACAACAACATATTCTTTGAAAGGTGCTGGCGATTTCCCATCCCAGAAGTACGCTTATTTTGTTTGTCAGGGGCAAAGCACAGAAAAATCCTGTTCTTGGCATAGAATGAGAGAAAAGGAACTTTTGGATGCAGTTCTTCAAGCTGTAAACCATCATGTAAAAAATGTGTTGGATACGGAAAAAGCACTGAGAGACATCGACACTGCTCCTTCGGTACAATTTCTGATTCAGAAATATGAAGGACATATTGAGAAGAAAGAAGCTGAACTGAAAAAGGCAGAAAAACTCAAGGTCGGTATCTATGAGGATTTGAAAGATGGTCTCTTGGACAAGCCTGAGTATCTGAAGCTGAAGCAAGAATTTGACAGCAGGATTCAGGATGCGACTGATGCAATCCGAAGTCTCCGTCAGGAAATTCTTGTTTTACAGGAAAACCATTCTCAGTATTATGCCTGGATGGATTATTTCAAAGAATTTGGAGAGCTACAGGAACTTACACGATGGGCTGCGGCAATTACTATCAACCGTATTCTCGTATTTGAGGACAACCGCATCAAAATCGTGTTTAACTTTGAAGATGCTTTCATGCAGGCGCAGGAGCTTCTGAGAGGACTGGAAATGAAGGAGGGTGTGTAAATGGCACGAAAGAAAAGATTAAACACAGCTGCCGTGCTGGGCGCAGAAAGCGTTATCGCACCGGCAATACCAGAGGAACCGGTTCAGGGATTCAGGACGGCTGCGTATGTCCGACTGTCTATGGAGGACAGCGGAAAAATTGATGGATATAGCTTGCAAAACCAAAAGGATCTGCTGATGTCTTTCATTAATGACCACAACGATCTGCATCTTTATAAGATGTACGTTGATAACGGTTATACAGGAACACAATTTGAACGTCCTGCATTTGATGAAATGATGCAGGACATGAAGTCCGGTCTTATCAATTGTATTGTGGTAAAAGACCTTTCTCGTTTGGGTCGAAACTATTTGGAAGCAGGAAATTATCTGGAACAGATTTTCCCGTTTTTCAAAGTAAGGTTCATATCTATCACGGATGGGTACGACAGTATCTCGCCGGACTTCACAGATGAAGCTCTGATTATCCCGCTGAAAAATATCATCAACGAGGGATATGCAAAAGATATTTCCGTAAAGGTATCTTCTGCAATCGCAACCCGAAAGAGACAGGGCAAATTCATGGGAAAGGTCCCCCTGTATGGATACCTGAAAGACCCTGATGATAAAAACCATCTGATTATTGATCCAGAAGCATCTCTCATTGTTCAACGAGTATTCCAGATGAAGTTGGAAGGTGTTTCCCTTGGTTTGATCGCCAAGCAGATGAATGAGGAAGGTGTTCCTTGCCCGTCCAAGTATTTTGTTTTGAAAGGACTTTCAAAGGAGACCAAGTACCTGAACTCTTTCTGGGATAGAAATACCGCAAAAAGGATGCTGACCAACAGAATGTATCTTGGCTGTATCGTGTATGGGAAATCTGTTCGCTCTTTTGCCAAGGGCATTAAAGAACATACAGTACCGGAGGAAAACTGGAAAATCGTTGAAGGAACTCACGAACCCCTTGTTACGGAGGAAGCCTTTGAAAGAGTTCAGGAGCTACTGGAAGAAAGCTCCCGTGAAGCAAAGAATCATGCCAGTTATGCCGAAGGTGATGTGCCTAACTTGTTCCGTGGATTGATACGTTGTGCCGACTGTGGTGGTGCCATGCGAATGGGGAAATTCAGAAAGCCGAAGAATGGTAGTACAGAGGAATATCGTTATTATGGAGTGTATGAATGTAGTAGACACAAGCTCATTTATGACTACTCCTGTCCTCAAAAAAGTATTAGAAAGGACATTCTGGATAATGCGATTGAAGAAGCGATACGCTATCATATCCGAATGTTCCTGGATTTAGAGAGAATCATTGCTGATCTAAACAAGAAAACATCGGTCAGAGAAGCTGCTGTTGGGATGCAGGACTTAATAAGGAAGAAACAGCGCCGAATTGCCAAAGTTGAGCAAATGTCTTGCGGCATCTATGAGGATTATCAGGAAGGTATTTTGAATGAAACAGAATACCTGACCTTGAGAAAGACTTACGCAGACGAAGTTCTCTCGCTCACAAAAGAAATCGAGGGGCTGTTGCAGGAGCAGGCTCAGTACGATGAAAACTATCGTGCTGTTGGTTCTCTTTCAGATCTTGCGCACCAGTACAGCGATTTTACAGAATTGTCCCGAGAGATTATTGAAACATTTATTGCAGAAATCAGAGTACATACAGGCGGTAGGCTGAAGATCACATTCCGTTTCGAGGATGAGTTCGAGAAGTTGCAGCAAATCGCAGAAATGCGAAAGGGGGCATAAACAATGAAAGAAAAGCCTTATGTTGTAGCTCTTTATACTCGAATGTCCAAGGAAGATGATGATGTGGGTCTCTTTGGAAACAAAGAAGAAAGCAACAGTATTACCAATCAGCGTATGCTCCTGTATGATTATCTCAATAC
>JAZQHD010000194.1:0-9866 GCA_045540375.1 Ructibacterium sp.
ACCCTTTGAGTGCTTCTCTGATAGTATCTTTTCATGGTGCAGGTTGTTATCTTCTGCAAATTGATTGTAAACATTGGTGCTGTCTGTAACCATGATTGCATCTTCTTCAAAGCGATCTTCAAAGTGTTCCACTACGTGTCCTGCTTCCATACTGCCTAGACAAACTGGCTTGGCAAAGATGTTGCCGCTTCGGTCTTTGCCTGTCAGTATGCAGACATTGTCTCTGTTGGTTCCCTCTAAGTAGGCATCACCTTTTAGTAACTGCTCTAGGAACACAGGGTTCTTTTCCAGTTCTTCCAGTAAACCTGCATTTTCAAGATAATCTAGCACACCTGATGTCGAGAAACCGATTATTCCTGTTGCAAAAAATGACGAGCAAATGTCCTTGTTTGAGGCATAAAAACTCTCCCGTGCTTTAGTTCACGGGAGAGTTTTTTGTTCAAAATTGAGTTCCGTAATAACAATCTCTTTCTCTTCTAAGAAAATCAACTGAATTTTTCGATAAAGAGAAGAAGTATCTTTTGCGAACAGTTTCAGATGGTGAATGGCGTCCATCGGGTTATGATAATAGTAATCTTCATTGGTGTTCCCGTCGGAACGAAGGAATCTTACAATGTACATTCTTACCTCCTTGGTTTGAGAATATTGAGCGTTTTACAAGAGTTGCGCGTGGTTTTGGATGGCTTCTTCGATCCTTTGCGGTTCGATGCCGATGTAACGCTGAGTAACGGAGGCGGAACTGTGTTGCAGAAGTCTTTGGACAAGGGCGATGTCGTAACCACTGGATTTGTAGATTTCTGTGGCGTACCACTTGCGGAAACTGTGGGTACTGATACCATCAAAACCCAGGTAGTCACAGACGATTGCAAGCTGCTTCTGCACAGCCCGTTCCGTGATGGGGAAGATTAAGTCTTCTCTGCCGATGCCGTTCCGCAAACAGTAGTTCTCAACATACTGCTGGATTACCAGAGGGACAGTAAAGACACGGCTCTTTCCTGTCTTCTGCTCCACGATTTCAAGGCGGTATCTGTCGCCGTCCAGAACGATGTCGCAGAGCCGAAGTTTCAAGATGTCGCTAATCCGCAAGCCAAGGTTCCCCTCCAACACAAGGGCGGTGGCGACACGCTCATTGGGGCGACAGCCGCAAAAGCCCTCTTTCATCGTGGCGATGATTTCTTTGTATTGCTCCGTGGTAAGAGCCTTTGTTTTCTTATTCATAGTCGCCTCCAAGAGCAGAAAGTTCGTAAAATCAAGCGGTCAAGTTCGTTTGTTTGCGGCGACCGCCTCACATCCGCATAAACACTGGATTTTACTGTTCGTATTTGTAGGATTATAAGAACTCGGTGGTTGAGGGGCGGCGGAAGTCATTCCTCCGCCCTGCCCATCTCATTGACCTGAACCATCGGGGAATCGTAGTCCCCTACTACATCCAGAATCATCCTCGCTCCAAGGCGAAAGCCGCGAATGAAGCTGTCACACTCGGAAATGTCCGCAAGCTTGGATTCTTGGGTGCTGTGTGCGTCATAGGCTTTCTTGCCGACCTCGGACAACTCTTGGTAAAAGATGCCTGCGGTTTCGTTTGCCTGTCGCGCCAGTTCAGCGTAGTGACTGTCTTTCCGATACCCTCTCTCGCTGGGGGTGATCTCGCCCCTCCACAACTCGTCCAAAACATACATTCTTAAATCCTCCTATTTACTCGCTCCACGGACTTTGTATTGCCCGTGGAGCGTTTTTAGTTTTAGCAAGACACGGAGAAGCGGCGGGAGCTGACCGGCTTTGTGAAGTCCTTGTAGAGGTCAGAATACAGACGCTTGAAGGTGGTGCTGTCAAAGCGATTGGAAATCACGCTTGTGAATCGGACGATGTAAGCTCCGGCGATCAGCTCTTCGGTGTCCTGTCGGATCATCTCTTCCTTGATTGCCTCGCGGATGGCATCGGCTTTGGCTTTTGCCTTGGCTGCCAGATCGTCGTAGTTGTTCATGGTCTCGATCATGGTAATCATCTCGTTCTTGCTCATTGTTCTTATCTCCTTTTTCTTTTGGAATGAGGCGGATTGTAGAGGGAATATCCGATTCGTCCTCGGCCCGTCCGTCGCAGCCGCCTCTCTTGATCTGTCTATATATTACTACGAAATTCGTAGTTTGTCAATACGTTTATCGTAATTTATTTTACGAAAAACGAAAATATTTTTCGAATACCGTATTGACATGATACGATATTCGTAGTATCCTGTATGTGTAGAAATGGAGGGATTTTGTGATTAAGTTCAAAGTCAAAGTCATGCTTGCCATGCGAGACATGACGCAGAAAGAACTCGCAGAACAAACGGGCATCAGACCTCCCACGGTCTCCGCGATCTGCACCGGCGCGGTTAAGCATCTGCCGGTGGAGGCGTTGGATAAGATTTGTGAAGTTCTGGATTGCCAGCCCGCTGATCTCATGGAGTATGTATCCGAGTGAAAGGGTGAAGATATTTGCACGAAAAGATTTTTGATTTAGTCAAAGGTAACCTGAAGAATCCCCGATTTTATATTTTGCTCTTGCTACTTGTTTTTGTGCTGCTACTGCTTTTCCCTTACATTGATGCGAACATCTTCTATTATGATCGCGTTGAGAAGAGAGTGACTATCCTAAAAGAGATTTCTGAAATTGATCACGAGGCGTTGAAGAATGACCCGATACTCGAAAGTGAGTATCAAAGCATCCTGTCTGAAATCAGCAAACAAAAAGATGGTAGCATTGGCAGCATTTTTATCACCAATAGCACACAGGAAGTCAAGGACTACAAATTTCTTACAGGTGCAGCACTCTCATGGCTAATTGCAATTCTTTGCCTTTTTATAAAGATGGAAAGTCCTTTGCATAAAATAGCAGGTTTCATGGTTTTTGCGGTAATAGGCGGGGCGTTAGGGTATCTTGCACAACTAATGCCAACAATCATCCACCCAATGTGCAACTATGTTTTGATTCCTGTAATTGAGCTTGTGATATTCTGTATGCTTATCACGAGTAGTTCTTCCTCAAAGGCGGAAAGCAAAAGAAGCTGATGTGTTCAAGAAAACAGTTGCTTTCCCAAACAGGGGGGCTATATTTCAGGAGAATCAAATCCGCAGACCCCCTTGCCGGAAATGGGTGGGCAAAACTCCCACGAAGAGTCATTTTTAATCCAGAAGACGGTTTTGTTGGCTGTGTGCGGTTAGGTGATTACTCGCTCTGCCGCCCACGCAAAATGGACTCCCGCAGAAACTCCTCGATAATGAAGTTGCGGTAGGCGGTTTCCTCCTAAAGTTTATTTTTTGTAAGTATCTTTCTTAACCTTACATATCTCACATTTACTGCATCTTGTAGAGAATCTTAAACAACTGCTCGGTGCCATTATAAGTCATATCACGAATATTCTGGCATAGCCACTCCTTGACATAATCAATAACAATTCCCGATTCAGCCTCATTTCCAGTAGCCCAAGAATAGTCATAGGAGAACCCGTCTTCCAGCCAATCACGCATCTCGGCAATCTCAGCCCCATCAAACATAGAGACGAAGGCCTCATAACCATTAGCTACATCAAAGTTCATAATTTTTTCATCGTGGGAAAAGGTCATAGTTGTCATATTTTTATCTCCTTAATCATTTAGAATAGTGTTATGCTTTTCTTTACCTTACATATATATTATAACAAATTTTTTATAAAAAATCAAAAAAGATCGCTTTTCTGGTTGGTTTAGTAACTTTTCTGATCTAAAAGAACGATTAGAAACGAAATAAGGCGGAAGACGTTCCTTTCAGAACGGCTTCCGCCTTGTGTTATTTCCAGTCCTTGAATATGTCATCCAAGGCCAGATCGAGAGCTGCTTTCAAGCTCTTTTGCATGAAAGAAAAGATCTCTGCTTCCAGCACAGACTTTTTCTTCTTCTTTTTCTTTTTTTCGCGTGCGCTCATTTTAGCTTCACCTCGCTGGTAAAGTCAAAGGTGAAGTCATCATCCGATTCCTGACGAGCATAGTAGTCACTTAACATCTGGCGTCGCTCGTCTTCCAAACGCCATGCGGCAAGGGTAGATGCGGACGGCTTGCCGGAAAGGCTGCGCCGCAAATCCTAAGTGTGTTTCATCATCATGTCGATGACATCAATGTTATCCATGGTTAACCTCCTCGGGAAATTTCCCTCAATCTATATAAAATCTGCTCTATCTGGATTCATGTATTTTGCTACTGCAAAATCTCGGATAGAGTGATGGTGCTTGCAGTTTTGTTGATTTCGTAACTGCGCCAGTTGTCGGCTTTGGGAATCTGAGTGTTCAAGGCGGGTTTTAATTCCCTGATGAATTCGCCCTCTTTCTCACCAAGTTCCTCATCGATCCTTAAGGGGATCAGTTCCTCGGCGTAATGCAGAACGCCAAAGGAAACCTTATGTCCATGGTTCTTTGCTTCGGAAAGGATGCGGTATTTGCGTTCGCTCTCGGTGTTAATGCCTACCCAATGCTATGCGAGGCGGCGGAGCATGTTTTTGCTCTTGCCGATGTAGACAGTCTAATCGTCAATGCGGATTTCATAAATGCCAGGGTATTCAAACTTATCTGCCCAGCCATTGCGTTTTAGCCATTTGTATACATTCTCTTCGTAAGTTGTTCTTTCATAATTCTTCATCGGGATTCTCACCTTCGCTTTCTGAACCTCTAACGCTGGCGTTCAGATACCAGTCGTAAAATGTATTCTTGCCACCGATGGTAATTCCCAACAGCATCGTCAAAGTATCTTTCTTCGTCATGCAATGTTCTTCGGCGTAGGCGGTAATGATGTTAAACCAGTCGAGATCGACGGTAATGGACTTGCTCATAAAATGTACTCCTTCTTGTGGTAGTAAAGCGTCAGGAAAGTTCTGACTTCCTTAACTTTCTATAAATATTATAACAAAATTTTGTAGAAAAATCAAAATCGAGGACTTTTGAGGCAGCTTTTGCAACTTTAACGGCTGTTTCGGCAATGACGAATAGGAACGGAGATAGACTGATTCACTTTAAGCATTCGCTACTTTTGCACGAACGCCGCTGTTGCGGCTTCGTAGCAAAATAGCGATGCTTATTTTTATTTGAAAGAGATACTTTTTCCTCAACAATAATTATCTTTCCTTATTGGTAAGGAAAAAGTATCTCTTTTAGATCTCAGTCCACCATGCGCCAGCCGCAAGCTCCTGTCCCAGATTTCTGAAAAAGTCCTCCCCCAGTTTCTCGGAAACTTTTCTCTTTGTGATGTTCTCATACTCTCGTTCAAGGACATTCTTTGCGCTGACCACCGTAGACACAGATACATTCAGATCTTCGGCAATCATTCCGTTCGTCACCACGCTCAGATCGTTGTGAACGATCCAGATGAAGACTTTGAGGACAGGAGCGAATGCAACCGCCTCAGATGAATAGTCGTGTTGGATGACTGATTGCACCCAGAGTCGCGGCAGTCTGATTTCTGTTGCTTTTGGAATGACTGTCAGATGGTGGGTTCTGCCGCGACTCTCGCAGGAGATATAGTTCTTTGAAACCAAGGATGCGATTGCGTTTCTGAGTGAGGTTCTGTTGCGATCCTGAGGGGTTACACCTAAGTATCTGCACATGTCAGCGTAGTTGCCGGTGAACGATCCGCCTTGCTCGGCAATCATTGCCAGCACATTGAACTCTGCTTTTGGCAATGGTAACCACTCCCGATAAAAGATGGCATCCATTTTCTTTCCTCCTTTTGAATTAAGAAGCTTTCTTAATCTTGTATTCTCTGATGTCGGGAGCCTTAACAGGCAGGACGGTCAGCTTTCCGTCTTTGAAAGTGGGAGCCTTGTCGTAGTTGGGGAACTGAGCCACAAACCAGTCGGCAACGAACTTGTAGGGACTAGCGGCGGGCTTAGAGAGTGCTTTAACGGTTTCGAAGACTTCCAGCAGCTCGGCAGCGTTGTCGTATGCCGCGATGTGCTTTTCCATGTTGGCATAGGTCAGGCGAGAATTGGGCTTTGCCTTGTCGCATTCACGACCAGATACGATAACCTCAGCCATGCCAGGGAAGTCTTCGCGGATGTTCTTCATCAGATTGTTTTCCTTAGTTCCGTACTTTGCCGCGGCGGCAGCAAACTTGTGATTCATAATCACGGTATTCTCGTTGAAGAGAATCTTATAACCCTCACGACCGGGAGTCACACGCTTAGTAGTAGCCATAATTTTCACCTTTTCCTTTCTTCTAAATTACATGCCAACTGCGAGATCGAAATCATCTTCATCATTATTTTCGTCCACGACAACAGCGGAAGACTTAATCACGGTGAAGATGTCCTTTTCCTGAGCCTTCTTCTTGGCTTCCTCGGCGAAGAAGTTCTTGTAACTATCGTAGTTTTCGAACTTCTGGATAAACCATGCCAGAACGCTGCGGTAGGGGTTGTTCTGAACCTTGGACAGGGAAATCTGCTTCTTGAACTCGATCATCAGAGTTTCGGCGTTGTCCTGCTCACGGATGTAGATTGCCATACGCTCGTAGGTCATGTTCTTGGTGTCGTTCTTCTTGTTGGGGTTTTTCTTGATGGACTTCAGAACCATCTCGGCCTCAGGACAGTCCAGGCGAATTTCCTTCCACAGCTTGTACTCAGGGGTACCGAAGATGCGGGCGTTCTTGGCGAACTCCTTGGTGACCAGAACATGGGTGTCATCGACGAACTTGGGGGCGGACTTCTTAGCAACGGCGTTCAGCTTCTTCATAATAATTCTCCATTTCTCGCTATTAGGTTGCGACCCTTATTTAAGTTTTTTGTTGGGGTTTTGTGTTCCCCTTGTTTCTGATATTAGTATAGCAAACACGGTCTTTTTGCGTGGCACATAAATGAACCATCAGTATTTTCTTTTTGGAATTCTTTTTGTGATGACGAGGTTATTTGACGAAGTGCGGATAGATCAGAGCGTATGCATCAACAAACATCTCGTCACTCCACTGCATCAGTTCCTCATCGGTCAACCAATGGCCATCTTCGCACAGCCAGCCGTGTTCCTCGATGGCAATGGCTACGGACTCACAAATCTCAATCATTTCTTCCTCAGTAAAAAACTTCTTCATAATTCATTCTCCTTTTAATGTTAATGGTGCCGTTTAAAAATATTAGATTGCCAGGGGGAAAGAGTTTGCAGAACAGTTAAAGGCAAAGTAGGGGTTGTTCTGTGCCTGTGCCCGAAAAGCGGTGATCCTGTCCATTTGAACCCAGAACGCATCTGCTTCTTCACGGGTAAAATCTTTGCCAATTGCGAAGGTGTATTCGATTCTTTGGCCTTCATGTGCGTCAATATCTGCCAAGGCTTCGAGAAACTGCTGCATTGCGGTTTCTTTTTCTAAGACCACGAATTTTGCGATGCAGCGCTGACCAAAAGCATTGCGTCCATTGTAGCGGGCTTTCTTAGTGTTCTTCTTATTCTTTTTCATGGTTTTTATCTCCTTTGTTTTTTGTTGGGGTTTTGTGTTTCCCTTGTTTCTGTCTTTATTATACCAAGAATTTTTCAAACCCTGGCACATAACCATGCCGCAAACCATTTGCAAAAAGAAAAAATGCAGTCCTCGAACAGAGAACTGCATTGCGGAAAAACAAAGACTGTTAGCTCCTTGCTATCTCCCACTTTTATTTTGACTCCTGGATACTCCAGTGTTGAAAAAAGTTGATAATAGTTGATGATTTAATCTAATTAAGCGAAAATGAGAACAACCGAAAGCGAATAAACGGGCGTACACTTTGTCTAAGCATACATAGTTTCTATTACTGTGTTTCCTTGCTTTCGTAAGGATTCAGTTAAATGTTGGTAGATATTCATAGTAACATCGATTTTTTTGTGACCAAGCCTCCGCTGTACATATTTCAACGGTGCACCATTTTCTACTAACATAGTTGCATGTGTATGACGTAGGCTGTGAAAATCAAATTCTGGGATTTGTAGCTGATACTGAATAATTTGCGTGGTGTACTGCATCGTTCGCAAATTGATATATTCTCCGTTCTCTCGTCTGCAAACAAAACGCACTTCGTTATCGAGTGTAGTTTCTATTATTTGCTTGTTTGGATTTTCATAATAACGCTTAAATCTGTCTGCAAAATACGCTTCAGCCTTCTCCTGTCTATTTTTCTCGCGGCGGAGAAGATCGGTTAGTTGCCGGTCAATGTCGATCGTACGAACAGAATCAAATTTCGGCGCAGAGAAATACCAAAAACCCGCGTCTACATATTTACTGCCATTGGAGCGTTGTTTTTCCTCTTCTGTTCTAGGCCGTTGCTTCCACTGGATTTGTTTGGATATAGTAATAGTTTGATTATCCAAGTCCACATTATCCCATGTGAGCGCATATACCTCTCCTATTCTGAGACCGCAACGGTAACCGATCATCAGAGGAATATAGGATGAACTTCCTTCAGGGAACCTTTCGAATATCCGCTTCATTGTGTCTTTGGACAGATAACTATGAGGCGCTGTTCTTGTCGGAACGGCAGTCATCTCTGCTCTTGGAATTTTTAATTTCACGGCGGGGGATGTTGCTATCAGGCCACAATCAGCAGCATAAGTTAGGGATTTGGACAGTATACCGCGTAAGGTGTCCAAGGTGTTCTTTGAGTATCCGTTGTCATGCTTCTGCTGGAGAAACTTGTTGAGTCTTTCGCGGCTGAGTCGTCTAACCTGGTAGCTCCCAAGCTCGGGTTTGATGTGATTCTTGATCCGCTTCCTGTAATTTAGCAGAGTCGTTTCTTTTAAGTTGTATTTGCAGTCATTTTCCAACCAATCATCCAAGAGATCGGCATAGCTCATATTGGACGGTCTTTCTGAGATGCCACACAAACAATACTTTTTCCATGCTTCAATACCAGCATCTCTTGCTTCGGCTTCGGAGAGAAAGCCGCATTTGCTACGCCACTTTCGTTCGTTCTCTACGGATGCTATTTCAAAGCGATACTCGTAGGTTTTTCCGTGCTTTGCTGATTTGCGCTCTCGTACCATTACTTCTTCAAACATACAAAACCTCTTTCCGTCCAGCCATACCACTCACTTTACGTGGACAAATGTGGACAAAAAATTTTTGTCCACGTAAAAGAGGCTGATAAAGCCATCAGAAAACAAAAAAATGCTCCTGATCACAGACGATCAGGAGCATTTTCATGCCATTTTTAGAAGAAATTCTTACTTCTGGCTTTCAGCAACCGCAACAGCGCAAGCCACGGTCATACCGACCATGGGGTTGTTGCCTGCGCCCAGGAAGCCCATCATCTCCACGTGTGCGGGGACGGAAGAGGAACCTGCAAACTGAGCGTCACCGTGCATACGGCCCATGGTGTCGGTCATGCCATAGGAAGCGGGACCTGCAGCCATGTTGTCGGGATGCAGAGTACGGCCGGTACCACCGCCGGAAGCAACAGAGAAGTACTTCTTGCCCTGCTCGATGCATTCCTTCTTATAGGTACCTGCAACAGGGTGCTGGAAACGGGTGGGGTTGGTGGAGTTGCCGGTGATGGAGACGTCAACGCCTTCCAGATGCATGATGGCAACACCCTCGCGAACATCGTCAGCGCCGTAGCAGCGGACGTTGGCGCGCTCACCTTCGCTGTAGCGGGTCTCCTTGACAATAGCAACCTTGCCGGAGGCATAGTCAAACTGAGTCTGCACATAGGTGAAACCGTTGATACGGGAGATGATCTGAGCGGCATCCTTGCCCAGACCGTTCAGGATCACGCGCAGAGGCTCCTTGCGGGCCTTGTTGGCGTTGCGGACGATACCGATAGCACCCTCAGCGGCGGCGAAGGACTCGTGACCTGCCAGGAAGGCAAAGCACTTGGACTCGTTGCTCAGCAGCATAGCGCCCAGGTTACCGT
>JAZQHD010000195.1:0-6592 GCA_045540375.1 Ructibacterium sp.
ATATACGCAACTTCTTCATCTGTCAGATTGTATTTCCTGTATAACTGTTCATCAATAGAAGCTGTTTGCTCACTCCAATCAATATCTGAATTGCATGTAAAATCTTGAAGTGGCACAAAAGTGTATACTATTTGATATAGATCCTGAGAGGTCTTAAGAATTCCCACCATAAATCTGAAGAACTTGCTTTCCATGTATTTTTTTAGATTAACAGCTTCCATTTCTGTTTCGAAAGCTCCAAATGGCAAGAGTGCTTCTGTACAAACTACATTGGGTTCACCGATGTACGAGGGGCTTGTTACTGTAACTGCAAAATCCTCGTTGAGCATTCCTGCAGCACCGTTTGCACGAGAGGAGAACACCTTCCACTTATCAATTAAATGTGTATTCTTTTGTAGCTTGTCACGGCTGATGTATCTTATTTCATTTCGTGAACACCGCACCGTAACGCAACCGTCAAACTCTTCTTCAGACATCAGCGATTCCAACTTAGCTTTGCTTCCAGAAATACCAAAAGCATCCCAACTTGTTGTAATTGTAGAAAGCGATTCGAAGTTAATACCTCTAACTTTCTCGATGATGGGGGCAAACATTCCATTTCGAATTATTATATCAAGACCATCTTCGAAAAGGTTTCTACTTTGGGAAAGGCGCTTATTATTAGAGCAGTTATAATACTCTACCTTCCCGTTATGATCCCCACAATATAAGAAGTAATTAACACCGCCCATAATTGACACATTGTTAAAGATCTCTTTCTCATTATGGTAATCAAAAATCTTAACAAAATGGGAATTTTCCTTGATAAAGGAGCGAAAATCCACGAATGTCTTAACATTACCTGTAAACCATCTTGAGGGAGTAATAAGAGAAACATATTTGGGATTGATTAATATTGCTGTTTTGATAAAATCCGGGAACAACTGCCGGGCAGCAGAATCATCCCTTACAAGTTCTTGATATGGAGGATTTCCAACCACTGCATCAAATACCATTCTCTCACCATTCCTTTCCCATGTAACGGGGTTAGTAAGTTTTCTCGAAAACCTTTCCTTATCCTCTAAACGATCAAGTAATCGAGGGGGACAATATACATTTACATGTTTACCCGTATATCCAGCCAATGTGCGAATTGTAATACATTTTGCCATTTTGGTTTTACACAAAACAAAAATGTTTTCTTTTAATGTTTCAAACCACAATTCTTGGGCTTTTTCAAAAGGCAGATCTTTTTCCTGACCGGATACCTTGATCATATACATGCTGTAAGCCATGTACAAAGGATAAAGACCACTTTTAGAGTTCAACTCAAGAATTTTTGCTGTCGGATTTAACAGAATATCGGCAGTTACTTCACCTTGCTCCACAAGTCGGGGAATTTCGATTTCTGCGCTGTAATCTTCATTGAAGAAATTATATCCTCCAATGCAGTCCCCCATATGCATATTCACAACTCGCCACGGCGTTAAAACTGTTTCCTTATCCGGATTTTTGAATTTTCCAATTATCTCTACAATTCTTGCAGCACGCAATGTAGGAGGTAATTCATCCGCAGCCTTTGCAAGCCTTCTTATTCTCATTCCTGCGCCAGTTATAACATCCTCGTCATAATACTTGAGCATCTTCAAAAATAGTGGTTTTTGTAAGCCCTTGGGCATTAACTCCTTCCAAGACTCATCATCCACAATTTCAACAAATTGGTTCAGGTGAATAGTTTCTGTTATATCTGCGTCTGCGCCGTAAAAAAGAAGGGGTAATCTAATCGAAACCGCACGCAACAAATCGAAAACTTTTCGTTGTTCCTCTTTCTGCTTTTTTGCTCGGTCAAGCAATTCTTTTTCTTCGGGTGTTCTTTCTCTTTTCGGTTTATTCTTTATTCTTTCAGACTTGTGATATTCTTCTTCTGTTAGCCCCTGATTATTTATAATAATGCTGTGCTGTTTTTTCCCTTTTTTCTGAGGAACTAAAACATCGCCCAACATCTTAATGATACCTTCATCGTACTCATCCATAACAATTCCAGTATCGCTTTTATATATGCTATCATCATCAAAACCGCTATTTACTGCATTTTCCACGGAGATTCGTTTGATTTGCTGCATCATATCCTTAACATCATAAGGACGCATAACAGTTCCATCGACAGCTATAACAGGGCAGAAGTTCAAAAACTCTCCCAGGGCATACTTTTCTGTTTCTCCGCCGCCTTTTGAAGTGATTCTGTGAACCTCTGCAATCACCTTGAGAGCACGGTCGGGCGCAAAATCAAAAACATAACAGTTTTCTTTTTGTTTGCCATTGATACACCCAGGAGATTGCACTCTAAAGATTGCTTGCATATATCCACTTGCTGCAGTGGATGACGATCCAGAAAGCATCATAATTCCTGTCCATTCCCTTACTGTAACACCTGTTGTCAGCTTTCCACAAGATATTGTGATTGTATAAGGATGATCAGCAATGTTCTTCTTGACGAGCTTTAGCGCCACATCATATTGTTGTTCTGCATCACCATCACCAGCAATATTTGCAATGGAGAATCCGCTAAAAATGGGATGTGTTTTCAGAATTTTACTTAGTGCCTTTGCTTCCTTTACGCCAGGAACAAGCCAAAAAGTATGTCTGAACATATCTCTGAACTCACTATTTGAGAAAGGATATTGACTGTCTGCACTTTCCTTTGTAATGAGGTCAAGGAATGATCTGACATCATCCTCGTGGACAAAATCTCCCACGCTCTTTCCTGTTGGTATGGGTCTAAAGTCCTTTTTAATATCGCCAGTCCATACTCGGAAGAATTCCCTAAAGTTAAATGCAGAATCCTCGGTAACATAACGATACGAATAGGGCAAATTTTCAGATAAATCAAAAGTTAGAATATTCATTGTGGGAAGTTCCGCATAGGGATTCTTTTCACCAGGGTGTAATTCTTCCCATTCGTTCTTCGCCCTTTGCTCATCTATGTATGTCCATCTATAGACATTCTCTTGACATTCTCCCAAGAGATTATATGGGGTACCTGACAAAGAAAGTAATTTTGTATTATTCTTTTTTAACGCTGTGACAACTGCATCTCCAAGCTCTGTTTGTGTTCCCTCATGTGCCTCGTCAACGATAATTAGTTCCCAATCCATGTCGAAGACAGCATTATTCTTATTAAACTTACCTCCGACTCTTTGAGAGCCACGCAGGTCTTGAATAGAGGCAAAATAGGTAAAAGGAGTGTTAGATGATGCCAAATCGAATAAAAGCTTATCATTTTTGGAGTCGTTTGCCACATCAAATATCTCAGTTGAATCTGCCTTCTTGACGGTGAAAACATGATCTGTACCATGGAATATTAGGTCGTGATCTGATTCCCAACCATCTTCAACAGCAGGTCTATGGGTTATCACAATTACCTTTTTATATCCTTGGCGCCGGATTAATTCAAATGCCGTTACGGTTTTTCCATAGCGCATCTTGCAGTCCCAAAGCATTGTGTCATGCGTTCTAAACATCTCAATGGTCTTAACCACATTTTCTTCCTGTTCTTTCCGAAGTGTGATTTCTTTTTGGATTTTCGTAGAAGCAGGAGTTGAAAGTACCCTTGGAGACACAATAATAGACATGTTATCTTTTACTGCTTTTATTGCCTTTTTAACGGTTTCTAAATCAACTTTAAACCATTCACTATCAATTCCACTATTTCCAAATTTTACAGCTTGATAGCCAGAGTTAAATAACACCTCATGAACATCATGATCTTCAAATGTTTGAACAAATCTTGTGCCATCATCAAATACAATGTGCTTGACAGCAAGTTCTGTATATAGAAGATCGTATGTCACCATAGCAGTTTGTGTTTGCTGATTGATACGATGGCGAGCAGCGGAAATAAGCTCCTCGCAGTTGGGCGTGAGCTGGTTTTCGCTTTTATATGATGTCATAGATGCCTTCCCGATTTTTAAGAGGCCATTATGGGAACTATCATTAATAGCATACACATATATCAATTTGTAGTTTGCCGTCGGTTTGTAATTACTCATCACTCGTACCTCCACTCATCAGATCAATAAATCTAAGAGACTTTCGAGACTTCCAATCCATAATTCGGCAATAAATGCCGTTGTGTTCATTATTTCTTCCATACTCACATCCTGGACATTCATGAACAGGAACATCGCCAAACAGCGTAAGTTGATATGATTCTTCTTTGTGGCAACTATTGGGGACTACCATTTTTAGTCCATCCATTTGCCAGATGTTCCACACAATTATTTTGGCAATTTCTATAAGCACTTCGCTGTCGATGCGCTTTGAATACTTATCTTCATAATGCTCCGCAAAGGTATATAGGATGTTTTCACGCGCAAGTAGCACATTATCTCCCTGCCAGTCATATCCATAAATGCTTTGCACAGCTTTTGTTGCCCATAGTATCCAATCTTCTTCGCTGACTGTATTTTCTGAAACCACTCGGAGCTTTCTATCTAACAGACCGATTCGATCTTTCACAGGAATCATCGTACCTGTAACAGTATCATAGCGGCTTGCAAGATATGGTGCTTCTCCACATGAAATTTCAAGTCTGTTTGCTGCTACATAGTCTTGCCATGTTTTTCCTATACCGCCGGGAAACACAATCTGTTCCTCAATTGTGATCCACCCCATATCTGTTTCATAGTTGAATACTGATTCTCTATTAAACCATGCACTATCAACAAGGTTGTTTTGCTTATTACATACCCACGCAGGAGTAAATACCTCTGCCTTTTCCTTTATACGCACATTCTGCTCGCTCTTTGATTTTTGAGTCCTTGGCTTAATTACATTCCCAAAACACCCGGTTATCGATTCCTCTTTTATCTCATCGCAGAATGCATAACCTTCTCCAAGCAAACTGTACTCGTCACTTGCCCATATAATATTCTTTTTTGTGGATTTGTCCTTTAGTAGGATTTGCAATAGCTTCCGATCACGCATCAGTAGTGCATTTTCTTTAATATCTACTCTGATTTTCATAACCGCATTCCTTTTCAACATATTAGTCTTCTTCAAGCACTACTTCCATTATGTCGCCTATATCACAATGAAACACCTTACATACTTTTACAAGGAAATCAAGTGAGACAGGCTCATCATGACCAAGTTTTGTAATTGTATAGCTGCTTGTCTGCGTTGCATTTTTTAAGTCAGTTTTAGTCATTTTATTATCAATCAAAAGCTTCCAAAGTTTGTTGTAACTAATAGCCATATCTTACACCTCATTGAAGAAATTGATATTGGATATTCCTAACATATAACATTTCACCATACATTATAGCACATTACGCACGAAATATCAATGCAGTTTAAATTATTTTCAAAGTTTTGAGCCGATGCTGTCGAAAATTTGTAACAACAAAGGGAGCGCAACAATTGTTACGCTCCCTTTGTCAGCACAAATTTACTTATATCTTGGGGCTATGTAGTGTATGAGAAGATCAATATCACCGTCTTCCTCATATTCACAGTTCACACCAAATTCTCCTACGGAAAACCATGGGCAGGTATCAACCATTCCATGGATTTTTCTTTCTTTGAGGCTTACGACAGCAAGTTCTGCCGGGGGATTATCTCCGAACCACAGATCATTGATGTTATCAAGGCAAATCTGACAAAGCTTACTCTGAACCAACTCTCTGTTGATTTCATAATCAAGTTTTGTGATATCAACCTGCGCATATCCTTCATCGGGGAATGTGAATGAGTTTACATAGGTATCATCCTCATGCATTCCTCCACTTACCATGACACCGGCAGGTTCTCTGATGAGCTGCCCCTGGGCATCATATCGATTGATTTCTATCCGATGCATTCCAAAGGTATTCAGATTTAGGATTGCTACATTATCCTCTCCCCAATAGGAGAAGTCACTTCCTGATCCGCAGACGAAGCATTCCTCTTGGCTGATTTTCGATACCAAGTTAATATGCTCATACTTACTCGGCTCATCGGCCTGGCTACAGGCGCGTATGTTGGCAATACAGAAAAGCAGTAGAAACATTGCGACTGCTCCAACGACTCCCGAGATAATACATCGTTTCATTGGGTGACCTCCACCTATTGATATTTAGATTTTCAATGTTCTTGTTCCGTGTAGTTGCATGACGGATAATTTGAGCATCCCAAAAACTCCCCGAAGCGTCCCTTTCTGCGGATCATGAATCCACCACATCGAGGACATCTCTTGTTCTCGGTCATAATTGAGGTGTGGGCAACGGTATAGTCGCACATGGGGAAGTTCGTGCATCCCACGAAATACTTATTGCTTCGCTCGTTCTTTCGCACCATAAGGTAACCGGTCTTACACCGGGGGCAGGTGATCCGCTTCTCGGGAGCATCCTTGCTTACACTATTCGTTATGAATACGGATTTCGAGGACTCAAACTCCTTGAAGAATTCCGAGGGCTTCTGCTCATCGACCATTACATAGCTGCGATATAGAACATGACACGATCTTTCAAGGCGCCGCCTTGCTCATCCGCAACGGTCAGTATCTCTCGGTATAACTGTTGACAGAAGCAAACTTGCTCCTGGCGACATCATCATTTTTGGCACTTCTGAAAAC
>JAZQHD010000196.1:0-2774 GCA_045540375.1 Ructibacterium sp.
AGGCACGCTGCCTTTGCGGAAAAGCACAAAGACGAACTGCACGGCTTCAACAAGGCATTCCGTTATCTCAAAAAACAGGGCGTTGATTTGAATGGTGATCTGGATGCTCTGCAAGCGGAGTATGACAAGCTCAAAGAAACTCACGCCGAGCTTGCCGGGCAGCTTGCTGCTGTTAAAGAGGAATTGCAGCCGATGAAAGATATTCGCTATTGGGTCGGCAAGGTTCTTGCACCGGAACAGATTGAGAAAAAGCCTGAAGCGAAGCACTCCCCGTCCGAACAGATCAAGTTCTATCAGGGACAGGAAAAACAGAAACAGGAGCAGAAATCTCCGCAGCACAAAAAACAGAGTATGGAACTCTAACAGGGCACTTGCCGTTTTCTCTGCGAAAATGTCGAGTGCCTTTGTTGTTCCCCGAAAGGAGGATGCGATGAATGTATTTGAAGCGGTCAAGCAGACCGTTACCACCCGACAGGCAGCAGAAAATTACGGCATCCATGTCAATCGGGCAGGAAAAGCCAACTGCCCTTTTCACAATGATCGGACACCCAGCATGAAGGTGGACAAGCGGTTCCATTGCTTCGGCTGCGGTGCTGATGGGGATGTGCTTGATTTTACAGCGCAACTGTTTGGGCTGGATGCGAAGTCTGCCGCCGAAAAACTGGCTGCGGACTTTCAAATCCCCTATACACATCATAAGAGAAAGGAAACGGTGAAAAAGACTATCAGAGAGAAATCTGAGGAGCAAATGTACCGGGAACTGGAAGTCAAGTGCTTCCGGGTATTATCAGATTATTTTCATCTGCTCCGGCATTGGGAACGGGCATACGCCCCAAAACCGGAAGATAAAACATGGCATCCATTATTCGTGGAAGCCCTGCAAAAGAAAGACCACATCGAGTATTTACTGGATGTGCTGCTGTACGATCCCATCGAAGAACGTGCGGCACTTATCAAAGATTACGGAAAGGAAGTGATGAAACTTGAACGGCGATTATCAGAGCTTGGCACCGGAGCTGAGAGAGAATTTGAAGATGCTGGCAGAGAACCGCCTCTGCCAGACCCCGGAGGAAGTCAGGAAACTTCTGGAGGTGAATGACAAAGGGCAGGTGAAGAACACTATGCAGAATGTGTATCAGGTCTTTCAGTCCGACCCGGTACTGCATGGAGCTATCGGCTATAACATCCTCACCGGGCGCATTGACATCTGCAAGCCCCTGTGGTGGGAGCGCACCACCTCTGCCATGAGCGACACAGATTTCAACTACCTCATGCTGTATCTGGAAAAACGATACGGTCTGAACAACGAAAATCGCATCCGCAGGGCATTGACGGTGGTTGCACACCAGAACCAGTACCACCCGATCCGGGAGTATCTGAACCGCCTGGAATGGGACGGCACAGAACGCATCCCCTATGTACTTCATCACTTCCTGGGTGCAGAAATCTGTGCGTATGGCACCGAAGTCATACGGCTGTTTCTATTGGGAGCCATTCACCGGGTATTCAGACCGGGCTGCAAGTTTGAACTGATGCTTTGTCTGGTGGGCGGACAAGGAGCCGGTAAGTCTACCTTCTTTCGCTTTCTTGCTTGCAAGGATGAATGGTTCTCCGATGACCTGAAGAAGATTGATGACGACAATGTGTTCCGCAAGATGCAGGGACACTGGATCATAGAAATGTCGGAGATGATCGCCACAGCCAATGCCCGAAGCATTGAGGACATTAAATCGTTTTTGAGCCGCTCCAAGGAAACCTACAAGGTTCCTTATGCGACAGAACCGGAGGACAGGCTTCGGCAGTGTGTGTTTGGCGGCACTTCCAATGCGCTGGACTTTTTGCCCCTTGACCGCAGCGGAAACCGCCGATTTCTGCCTGTCATGGTACATCCCGAACAGGCAGAGGTACACATTCTGGAAAATGAAGCAGTATCCTGGCAGTATATGGATCAGCTGTGGGCAGAAGCCATGACCCTTTACCGGCGAGGAAAGGTACAACTGAAACTGTCTAAAGAAATGAACGAGCAGTTGGTTTTGCTGCAAAAGCAGTTTATGCCGGAGGATACCAAGGTTGGCGTGATACAGGCGTTTCTGGACGATTTTGATGGAGATATGGTATGTTCCAAGCTGCTCCATCAGGAAGCTCTGGGGCGCTTTGACGATCCCAAATCGTGGGAGATACGGGAAATCAACGAGATTATGAATCAGTCCGTGACAGGCTGGATTCCTTATCCCAATCCCAGAAGCTATAAGAAGTACGGCAAGCAAAGGGGCTGGATGCGTGGAAACGAAACGGTGGAAACCGGGACAAGCCCCTTGGATGGCTTTCGTGAGCTGACCGAGGAAGAATGCAGCCAGATGAAACTGCCGTTTTAAGAAAGGAGACTGGTTTCCTGTTTCATATCCAATCCGTTGCCATATCGGTTTCCGGGAAAAGCCTTGTTCAACAAGACTTTATCTTCTCTGGAAACGAAAGCAACAAAGAAATTCAAGAAAAACCAAAATAGCTAAGACAACTGCCGCAAGGAGAAATCTGATTTTTAGAAGTCAGTTTCCGGTTTCTGTTTCCGGCTCTCCCTTGCCGGCTTTAGGAGGTATTGAAATGAAAGCAGCACAGAAAAACGCAGGTCTTGGAATGTCCAGACCCTGCACAACGAATTGATATATGGAGGTAAATGCCTATGGCGAATAGCAAGAGCAATGTGAACGAGAAGAACTATTTTGACATTCCGGTATGGCGCAGATACACGCTGACCATTGAGGAAGCTGCCGGGT
>JAZQHD010000197.1:0-2898 GCA_045540375.1 Ructibacterium sp.
TCGTATCCTCCTGCTCCGTTTTGGTACAGAGCGGTATGTCGGCCTTTGGTGCAACCACCTACCCCGTAGAGGATAGCGACATGATGGCTGCGGAGGCACAGTATTGTGCTTTGGAAGCTGAGCTACAGGACTATCTCGACACCTACGAAAGCACCCACGACTATGATGAGTACCACTACGATCTCGATGATATTGAACACGACCCCTATGTGCTGCTTTCGGCTATTACGGCTCTGCACGGTGGCGAGTGGACGATTGATGAGGTTGGGGGCACAATCCAAATGCTGTTTGAAAAACAGTATATCCTAACGGAAACGGTTGAAACCGAGACCCGATACCGAACTGAAACGCGCACCGGAACAACCTCCTATACAGACCCCGATACCGGGGAAACCGTAACCGAGGAATACGAGTATGAAGTCCAGGTTCCTTATACCTACTATATCTGTACGGTAGAACTCGAAAACTTCAACCTCTCTCATGTACCCGTATATATCATGAGCCACGATCAGCTCTCCATGTATGCGACATACATGAGCACCCTCGGCAATCGTCCCGATCTGTTTCCCAGCTCTTCCTATGTGAACGCCTACTACAATACCGAGTATGAGGAATACGAAATCCCGTCAGAGGCGTTGTCCGATCCGCAGTTTGCCGCGATGATGGAAGAGGCCGAAAAGTATCTCGGCTACCCCTATGTTTGGGGTGGAAGTTCTCCTTCGACAAGTTTCGACTGTTCTGGTTTTGTCTCCTATGTTCTCAATAACTGCGGCGTTGGGTGGAATGTTGGGCGCTTGGGTGCATCCGGTCTGCTGGGCATCTGTACAAGAGTCTCTTCTGCGAATGTCCAGCCCGGTGATCTTATTTTCTTTGAGGGCACCTACGACACAACCGGAGCTTCCCATGTAGGCATCTATGTAGGCAACAGCATGATGATTCACTGCGGAGATCCCATCCAGTACGCCAGAATCGACACAAGCTATTGGCAATCCCACTTTTTAGCGTTTGGGCGGTTGCCAAGCCCATAAGGAGGTAAAATGAACCCTAAAGTAATTAAACTGCGTGAGGAGCGCGAGAAAAACTGCGAGAAGATCGCCTCCCTACAAGCGCGAAACAAGAAGATCGATGCGGATATCATTTCAATCGAGAACACAGACATCATCGGCATGGTTCGTGAGCATGGCCTTTCTCCCGATATGCTGATGGAGCTGATTAAGGCGGCAAAGGGCAATCCTATTCCCGCGCCGACCGGTCATTTTGAGGAAACGGAGGACTAATTGCGTGAAGAATAAACTGAAAAGAACCCTTTGTCTGTTGCTCGTTGTGCTTTGCATGACGAGCTTTTCTGTTACGGCCTTTGCCTATGCGGACGATAGTGCCGTCACCAATCCCACAACCAATGCTGCCACCGAGGATACCGAGTCCACGGCTGCGGATACGCAGACCACCGAGGAAATTCCTTACACCTATAACATTTCCGAAACCGGTGAGATCGTCATCACAATCAACGGACAGGAATGGGTGTACGGTGACGAGGCTGCGGATGACGATTCGACTCCGGGCCGAGTAGTCACAAACGGCGGTCGGCTGAACCTTCGTACCGGTGCCGGTATGAGCTACGAAATCATCGATCAGCTTCGCAACGGTGAAGAGGTAACGGTGATCGGCACCGAGGGAGACTGGTACAAGGTCATCGTTCCCGAGAAAACCGGCTATGTTCACAGCAACTATCTGGAACTGCTTGAAAAGGCCGAAGAGAACAGTGAGATCGATTCTGCCATGCTGATGCTCATTATGAACATGATGTTCCAGAGTATGAACACAGGCGGCACGGAGAACACCGACGAATCACTTGCCTTTACTCCTCCCGGAAATCTTTCTCTGATCGACGATTTCCTGCAGATTGAGATCCCCGGAACTGAGGATACCGAGCAGGTAGAAAAGCAGTTTATCACCGTTCAGTCCAAGAGCGGCAATACCTTCTATATCGTCATCGACCGCAACGGCGAGACGGAGAATGTGTACTTCTTGAATCTCGTAGATGAAGCAGACCTTATGGCTCTGATCGAGAGCGAGGACGGCGCAGATGCTCCGACCTGCTCCTGCACAGATAAGTGCGTCGTGGGAGATATCAATACGAACTGTGAAATCTGCCACTCCAATATGAGCGAATGTGTCGGTAAGGAACCCGTCGTAGACCCCGAACCCACCGAGCCTACCGAAGAACCCACCGAAGAGAAAAAGAGTTCCAATCCTCTGCCCATTCTCATTCTGATCGTAGCTCTCGGTGCTGGTGGCGCTGTGTATTGGTTTAAGTTCAGAAAGCCCAAGACTAAGACCTCCGGCAGCAGCGATCTGGACGATTACGACTATGGGCAGGACGATGATGACGAATACGACGAAACCGAAATCGACGATGCCGATCTGATGGCTGAAGCCGATGAAGCGGATGAGTCCGATAACACCTAAAGACAAGGAGAACACGCCATGACAAAAAGACTGGTAATCGCAGAGAAACCTTCCGTTGGCATGACTATCGCCGCCATCCTTGGTGCATCGACTCGAAAGGATGGCTATATGGAAGGTCAGGACTATATCGTGTCCTGGGGCTTCGGTCATCTGACGGAGCTGGCCAATGCCGACAGTTACGACGAGAGATATGCCAAGTGGAGTTACGACGATCTGCCCATCGTTCCCGCGAACTGGAAGTACAAAGTCCCCAAGGACAAGTACACTCAGTTTGTCACGCTGAAAAAGCTGATGAACCGGGACGATGTTTCCGAGGTCATCAATGCCTGCGATGCCGGTCGCGAGGGCGAACTGATCTTCCGCAACATCTACAAGATGGCTAACTGTAAAAAGCCCATTCGCCGCCTGTGGATTTCTTCCATGGAAGAT